>JBDKFE010000038.1:0-51981 GCA_039798885.1 Pseudomonadota bacterium
AAAATGGACAAATTCACCACCCTGACCGGCATCGCGGCGCCCATGCCGCTGGTCAATATCGACACCGACATGATCATCCCAAAACAGTTCCTGAAGACGATCCAGCGCTCGGGTCTCGGCAAGAACCTGTTTGATGAGATGCGCTATACGCAGGACGGGCAGGAAATCCCCGATTTCGTCCTGAACCAGCCCGCCTACCGCTCTGCCCAGATCCTCGTCGCGGGCGACAATTTCGGCTGCGGCTCGTCGCGCGAACACGCGCCTTGGGCGCTTTTGGATTTCGGCATCCGTTGCGTGATCTCCACCAGCTTTGCCGATATCTTCTACAACAACTGCTTCAAGAACGGCATCCTGCCCATCATCCTGCCGCAGGAACAGGTCGACATCCTGATGGCCGACGCCAAGAAGGGCGCCAATGCCCGCATGACCGTCGATCTGGCAGCCCAGACCGTCACCGCCTCCGATGGCCAGTCCTTCGGTTTCGACGTGGACCCCTTCCGCAAGCATTGCCTGCTGAACGGGCTGGATGATATCGGCCTCACGCTGGAAAAGGCCGCCGCCATCGACAGCTTCGAAGCCAAGAACGCCGCGCTCCGCCCCTGGGCCTGATCGCAACATCCCGCACAAGGCAGCGCCGCCGCCCTCCCCGGGTCGGCGGCGCGTCCATTCCATCCCTTTGGATGGGACACACCCCATCGGCAGATGTTTTTAACTTATTTTAATCCGACCTCTAAATCGGATGCCCCAAGGGCCGTTCATGGATGCAGAGTGTATCCCGTAACGAGGTTCGAAATGAGCTGCCTGCCCCTCGACTCTCGTCCTGCCCCCCCTGCAACGGGCCGGACATATCCCCCCTCGACCAGCCGTCCCTGCATCAACCCCGGCAGGGCCTTCCTGCTCACCAGCCCAATCCGGCTTGCGGCGGATTCCCCTGCCACCACAACATGTTGTGACCCGCAGGACGTCTGCCTTCCCGTTTCCGCAATCTTGATGCAATCGCGCGACACCTTGTCCGCGAAATGGCCTCAAACCCCTGCATACCTACGAACGTCTGTTGTCAGGTGTTTCGAAAGTAGGCACAAATTGGGCAAGATTGAGGCAATCCGCCACAATGTGCGGGGGAATGTCGGTTCGGGCACTCTGGGCAAACCGGGGGTGATGGATCGGCTGGAAGGAAACGAGGCAGTGGTCACGCGGCTGACTGGGGCGCTTTTTCGCGCCTTTCTGATGGGGGTGCTGGTTCTGGCGCCCGGCCTTCTCGTGCCCGGCCTGTCGCCGGACGCGCAACAGACCATCGCGCTCGTTGCGCTCTTCGCGGCCCTGCTCACCTTCGTCGAATACCGCGCCGAAGCGCCCGGCCTTATCGAGTTCCGCGACGCCGCCCCTTACAATCGCACCCGCTTCCTGCTGCTCGCCTGCACCATCCTCGCCCTCTCCACGGTCGAGGCGGGCCGCCTCTCTCCCACCACCTTCTCGCAACTGGTCGAAGCGGTGGGTCTTCTCGTCGGCACGGCGATGGACGTCCCCTACAGCCCCGTCCGCCTTGCGACGCAGGCCCTGCAATCCGGCGCGACCGAGGAACAGGTCGCCATGATCCGCACCGCCGCTGGCCTGTCCTATCTGATCGCCGTGGCGGGACTTTGCGTCTTCGCGATGCGCCTGCGTGACTGGCCGGGGCCGAAGCGCAGCTTCAACGTCTGGGTGAACCTGCCCACCTTCGACCCGACCTCCGGGTCCGACATCGTCCTCCGCCTTGAACGGGACGCGCGCATTAACCTCGCATTAGGGTTTCTGCTGCCATTCCTCTCTCCGGCACTGGTGCGCTTTGCGATGGGCGGGCTTGACCCGCAGACCCTGTCGCAACCGCATGTGATGATTTGGGTAATGGCAGCGTGGTCCTTCCTTCCGGCAAGCCTCTTCATGCGCGGGATTGCGATGCAGCGCATCGCGTCGCTGATCCGCGCCAAGCGCCGCGCCGCGCAGATCGCGCATTCCGAAGGCTACGCCACGGCCTGACCGCCCTTCTTCTTGCCGTCGCCCCCCCGGCGGCGGCGCAGGATCTCCGCGTGGCCCTCTGGAACGCCACCCTTGAACGGGCGGGCCCCGGCCTCTTGCTGCAAGACATCCTTGCAGGTGACGACCCGCAGATCACCGCCGCCGTCACCGTCATCGCCGCACTCGACGCCGATATCCTGATCCTCACGGGCTTCGACCGCGACGCGCGTGGTCAGGCCCTCGCAGCCTTGGCCGAAAGGCTCTGGCAATCGGGCCACCCCTATCCCCACCGCCACGCGCCCCGCACCAATGCAGGTATCCCCACCGGATTCGATGCCGATGCCGATGGCCGCCCCGTTGAGGCCGCCGATGCCCAAGGTTGGGGCCGTTTCCCCGGCTCCGGCAGCCTCGCCGTCCTGTCCCGTTTCCCGCTTGGCCAAGCCAGCAGCCACGCGGATTTCCTCTGGCGCGATCTCCCCGGCACCCTGATGCCCCCAGACACCGACTCCGGCCTTGGCGCGATCCAGCGCCTCTCGTCCCACACACACACCGCGCTGCCCGTCCGCCTCGGCGGACAGACCCTCACCCTGCTGCTCTGGCATGCCACGCCCCCCGCCTTCGACGGCCCCGAAGACCGCAACGGTCGCCGCAACCATGACGAAGCCGCGTTCTGGCTCCACCTCTTGAACGGCACCCTGCCCTTTCCGCCGCCCGCCCCCCCCTTCGTCCTGATGGGCCAAGCCAACCTCGACCCGCTGGACGGCGACGGCCGCCCGCAGGCGCTGCGCTCCCTTCTCACCCACCCCGCCCTGCAAGACCCCGCCCCCCGTGGCCCCCACAGCCGCACCGAACCGGGCCACAGCGGCGATCCCGCCCTCGACACCGCGCTTTACGACCGCCTCGGCGGCCTGCGCCTGTCCTACATCCTCCCCTCCACCGACCTCACCGTCACCGCCTCAGGCATCCTCTGGCCACCGCCCGACGACCCGCTCGCCGCGACGCTCGCCGCCGCCTCGCACCACCGTCCCGTCTGGGTCGACCTGCACCTGCCCGCCACCGCCGCCACACCTGCCCCGCTTGACCCCAACGCCCCAAGCCGCTAGGCCACCGCCCAACCAGATCCAGTCCAGCAGGAGCGCCAACGTGGCCAATCCCTCCCTCCTCATCCTCGCCGGTGACGGCATCGGCCCCGAAGTCATGGCCGAGGTGAAAAAGATCATCGGCTGGTTCGGCGCAAAGCGCGGCGTGACCTTCGACGTGACCGAAGACCTCGTCGGCGGCTGCGCCTATGACAAGCACGGCACCCCCCTGCATGACGACACGATGGCCAAGGCGCAGGAAGTGGACGCCGTCCTTCTGGGCGCTGTGGGCGGCCCGCAATACGACAACCTCGATTTCTCGGTAAAACCCGAACGCGGCCTCTTGCGCCTGCGTAAGGAGATGGACCTTTACTCCAACCTCCGCCCCGCCCAGTGCTTTGACGCGCTGGCCGACTTCTCCTCGCTGAAGAAGGACGTCGTGGCCGGTCTGGATATCGTCATCGTCCGCGAACTGACCTCTGGCGTCTATTTCGGCGAACCGCGCGGCATCTTCACCGAAGGGAACGAGCGTGTGGGGATCAACACCCAGCGCTACACCGAATCCGAAATCGCCCGCGTGGCGCGTTCGGCCTTCGAACTCGCCCGCCGCCGTAACAACAAGGTCTGCTCGATGGAGAAGGCCAACGTCATGGAATCCGGCATCCTGTGGCGTCAGGTCGTGCAGGAAATCCACGACAAGGAATATCCCGACGTCGCCCTCTCGCACATGTATGCCGACGCGGGCGCGATGCAGCTTTGCCGCTGGCCCAAGCAGTTCGATGTCATCGTGACCGACAACCTGTTCGGCGACCTGCTGTCGGACGCGGCGGCGATGCTGACCGGCTCGCTTGGCATGCTGCCCTCTGCCTCGCTTGGCGCGCCGATGGCGAATGGGCGGCCCAAGGCGCTTTATGAACCCGTCCACGGCTCGGCCCCCGACATCGCGGGTCAGGGCAAGGCCAACCCGATCGCCTGCATCCTCTCCTTCGCCATGGCGCTGCGCTACAGCTTTGACATGGGCGACGACGCGACGCGGGTGGAAAAGGCCGTGGAAAAGGTCCTCGCCGATGGCGTGCGCACCGCAGACCTGATGGGCCCCGAAGGTGGCAAGCCCGTTTCGACCGGCGAAATGGGCGACGCGGTCGTGGCGGCGCTGGACGCATCGCTCTAAGACGCTTCCCTCGATCCCAAGGAAAAACCCGCCGCGCAAGCTGGCGGGTTTTTTCATTCATTGCACCTCGGTCAGGATTGGCCCCTTGCCCAAAGCCACGGGCCGCACAAGTCCCGCCCCAGCAGAGCCTTTCGCAGGCCCTTGCACCCATCGCAGCACAGAACGCCCCCCGCCGCGCGGTCGCAACACCCGGTTTCGGCCCGTGACCCAAAGGTCAGCAACTCGACCACTGACAATCCACCCCCCCTGCGTCAACCACCCCTTTTTGGCGCAGTCTCGAAACGCTCTGCCGCAGCCCCCTTCGCCCGTTGCGCCCCCTTCCCCACCACCCACCCAATTTTCCCGCAACCGCAGGTTTACCCCACCTTGCGCGCCGCGCCGCCCCGGTCCATTACATCCGAACCCCCACCCCGCGCGCCCGAAGGCCCTGCCCCATGTCCATCTCCCGCTCCAACCTTACCGGGGCCGCCCTCTCCCTTGCCGCCTTCGGGGTCTACGCCACCCATGACGTCGTCGTGAAATTCCTCGGCAGCAGCTACAACGCCGTCCAGATCATCTTCTTCTCGGGCCTCCTGTCCTTCCCCCTCGTCACGGCCATGCTCCTGTCGGACAAGCGGGACGAAAACCTCGTCCCCCGCCACCCGTGGTGGAGCCTTATCCGCGCCGTCTCGGCCGTCTTGACCGGGGTCGCGGGCTTCTTCGCCTTTTCGCGCCTGCCCATGGCGCAGGCCTATGCGATCTTCTTTGCCATGCCGCTGCTCATCACCCTCATGGCCATACCGATGCTGGGCGAACGCGTGGGCCTGCGCCGTGGCCTTGCCGTCATCGTGGGCCTCTTGGGCGTGCTGGTCGTCCTGCGACCCGGCGAAGCCGACCTCGGCCTCGGCCACCTCGCCGCGCTCTCCGCCGCCGTCACGGGTGCGCTCACCTCCGTCATCGTCCGCAAGATTGGCGGCAACGAACGCTCGGCCGTCCTCATGCTCTACCCGATGCTCGGCAACGTGCTGGCGATGGGGGCCGTCCTGCCCTTCGTCTATGTCCCCATGCCCATCGCCCATCTGGGCCTGATGTGCATCATCGCGCTTTTCGGCTTCATCGGCGGCATCCTCGTGATCAAGGCCTACCGCACCGCCCCCGCCGTCATCGTCGCCCCCATGCAATACTCCCAGATCCTCTGGGCCGCCCTGTACGGCTGGCTGCTCTTCGATGAACGAATCGACCTCTACACCGCCGTCGGATCGGCCATCATCATCGCCTCGGGCATCTACATCGTCCTGCGCGAAGGCAAACCCTCTGTCTCGGAAAACCGCCCCGTCTCTTCGACCAAAAGCCGCCCGGAAACTGGCGCCATGCCCCGCGTCAGCGTCATGATGCGCCGCATGGGCATCCCCGAACGGCAGGATTGACCCCGCACAAACGCCCCCGCTTTTCCCCGGCCATCCCCCTTGCAAATGCCGCACGGGGGCTGTAACCCACCCCCCACGGTCGGAGCGTAGCGCAGCCTGGTAGCGCACCTGCTTCGGGAGCAGGGGGTCGGAGGTTCGAATCCTCTCGCTCCGACCATTTCCCGAAATCTCACCTCAGCGAAGCAATCGCCCCCCGCGCGGCCTCTTCCACCGCGCCCATCGTCCCGCGCAGAATGGCGATCCGGTCGAACACCTCTCGGTCCCGCTCCAACACCCCGCGCAGCGCGGCACCAAAGGCCATCCGCACCTCTGTCCCGATATTCACCTTGCAGACCGCCGTCTCGCGCACCAGCCGCGCCCGCGTCGCAGCATCCACCCCCGACCCGCCATGCAGCACCAAAGGCACCCCCGGCGCCGCCGCCTGCACCGCCGCCAGCCGCGCGAAATCCACCTCTGCCCCGGCCGCCTGCATCAGATGCACCGTCCCCACTGAAACCGCCAAGGCATCCACCCCCGTCCCGGCCACGAACCGCCCGACCTCGGCAGGGTCCGTCCCGCCCGACGGCTTGCCCCCGGCATAGCCCACCACCCCCAACTCCCCCTCGACCGACACCCCCGCCGCATGGGCCATCGCCACGACCGCCGCCGTGCGCGCGATGTTCTCCTCCAAAGGCAGCGCCGACCCGTCATACATGACCGAGGTGAACCCGCAGTCCACCGCCCTCTGGCAGACCTCCAGCCCCTCGCCATGATCCAGATGCGCCACCACGGGGACCGAGGCCCGCTCTGCCAATTCCCGGAACATCGCCCCCAGCACCCGCAACGGCGTATGCGCCCGACACCCCGGCCCCGCCTGCAAGATGACGGGCCGCCCCTCCGCCTCTGCCGCGCGGACGAAGGCCACCGCATCCTCCCAGCCCAGCACCACCAGCCCCGCCACGGCGGTTCCATCGGCCAGACAGGGCCGCAGCACATCGGAAAGCGTCGCCACCGTCATTTGAACTTCGCGATCATGTCCTTGATGCCGGGGATCGTCTCCACCTGATAGGCATGGCTCGGCTGGAAATACTGCACCAAGGATCGCTGCGTCTCGCCGCCCAGAATGGTGAAGTAATACATCTCATAGCCCGGCAGCGCGCAGCAGGGATGATAGCCCTTGTCGATGGCAATCGTGGACCCGTCCACCACGTGATAGGCATCCCCCGCCACCCCATCCTCGCGCTGCAACATCTGCAACCCCGACCCGTGCGGCGGGTTGAAGCGGAAGTTATAGACCTCGTCATGCCGCGTCTCCAACGGCAGCCGCGTCGTGTCGTGCTTGTGGCTGGGAAAGCCCGACCATCCCCCTGCCCCCACCGTGTAAAGCTCTGACACCAGCAGACGCCCCACCCGCCCGTGATACTTGGTCCCAAGGATGTGCTTGATCTTCCGATGCGTCTTGGTGTCGTCCGACCCATACTGCACAGGGTCGATATCCGCCGCCCGCACCGCAAAGGGCACCAGCACCTCGTCATGGCGCGCGCCCGCGACAAAGACCTCTGCCGTGTCCGACAGGCAAACCATCTCTGCCGCCATACCCACGGGGATGTAAACCCCCTCCGGCTCCCCGTCCCAGACGTTCAGCACCCGCTGCCCGATCCCCGCGAAACGCTCTGCCCCCACGGCCACATCCACCGTCCCCGTGGCAGGCACCACGCAGGTCTCATAGCCCGGCACCTGTGACGTGAACCGCTCTCCCTTCCGCAGCTTCACGATGTTGAAATAGCACAGCGGCACCAGCGGATGGCCCTCCCCGATGATCGCCGCATTCCCGTTGTCATATGGCGCGATATGCATCGCCTAACCCCTTCCCCGCATGAATCCCTCCAGCGCGTCGCGGGTGGGCGAGGCAGGCGCACAGCCCACCCCCGCGACGATCATCGCCGCCGTCGCCGCCCCCCGCTTTACCGCCACTTCCAAGGGGAACCCCGCCGCCAGCCCCGCCAGCAGCCCCCCCATGAACCCATCCCCCGCCCCCATCGGCTTCAACGCCTCCACGGGGTATATGCCGCTCTCGAACGAATAATCCGGCGTATGGGTCACCGACCCCGCCGCGCCCCGCTTGTAAACCGTGAACAGCGCCCCCCGCCGCGCCAAGGCCCGCGCCAGCGCCGCACCCTCGGCCTCTCCCCCGGCCAATAGCGCAAACTCCTCGTCATTGCCGATCACGATGCAGGATGCCTCGGCCATCCGCAGGCAGACCGCCGCCGCCTCTTCGCGCGACGCCCATGAATAGGCCCGCCAATCCAGATCCAGCACCACCAGCGCCCCCGCCGCCTTCGCCCGCGCGACCGCCGCCTCCACCGCGCCCCGCGACGGCTCGCGCGCAAGCGCCGTCCCCGTCACGACCAGCGCCGCCACATCGTCAAACGACACCCCTTCCACATCCGCCCGCCCCAGCGCGAAATCCGCCGCCCCG
The DNA here is from genome assembly GCA_039798885.1 of Pseudomonadota bacterium. Lineage (GTDB taxonomy): Bacteria > Pseudomonadota > Alphaproteobacteria > Rhodobacterales > Rhodobacteraceae > Paragemmobacter. Next base: position 8,110 of record JBDKFE010000038.1, read on the forward strand.
TTGCGGTAGAGCACCGTCTGCGCCCCCACAGGCACCGTCTCCACCACCGCAAGCGACGTCCGCGTCTCGCCCCCCGCCACGCGCAGCAGCGACACGTCCACCCCGTATCCCTGCAACTCTGCCCGGCAATAGCGCCCCACCGCATCATCCGACACACAGGACAGCAGCGCCGCCCCCGCCCCCTGCCGCGCCAAGGCCACCGCGATATTCCCCGCCGACCCGCCAATCGCCGCGAAATACCGCCCCGCCCCTTCGATCTTTGTCCCCGGCGGATCGGCGTAAAGGTCCATCCCCACGCGCCCCAGCACGACAAAACGGTTCAGCCGCATCCGCTGCCACAGCCGCATCATGCCCCGCGCCCCATGCCTTCGTCCCCCTCGCAGCCATCGCGCCGCTCCGCTAGGCTCCCCTCGGGGGCAAAGCGGGATTGACGCGCAACCGCCCTCACGATACCCCTTTTGCAACCGGTTGCAATTTCTTTCCCACGAGGCTCCAGTGCGCCCCATCGGCATCGGCATCATCGGCGGCGGTTACATGGGCAAGGCGCATTCCGTCGCCATGGCTGCCGTGGGCGCGGTCTTCGACACCGAACTGCGCCCGCGCCTTGAAATGATCTGCGCCACGACCGACGCCTCTGCCGAACGCTACCGCGCTGCCTATGGCTTTGCCCGCGCCACCGCCGACTGGCGCACCCTCGTCAACGACCCAAAGGTCGAGGCGGTCGTCATCGCCTCTCCGCAGGAAACCCACCGCGACATCGCGCTGGCCGCCTTTGCCTTGGGCAAGCCCGTGTTCTGCGAAAAACCCCTTGGCGCGAACCTCGCCGACTCCGTCGCCATGACCCAGGCCGCCGAAGCCGCAGGCGTCATCAACATGGTGGGCTTCAACTACATCCGCACCCCCGCCTCGCAATACGCCCGCCACCTCGTCGCCAGTGGGGAAATCGGCGACATCACATGGTTCCGTGGCGAACACACCGAAGATTTCGACGCCGACCCGATGAAACCCGCCTCATGGCGCAACTTCGGCGCGGCCAACGGCACCATGGGCGACCTTGCCCCCCACATGATCAACGCGGCGCTGGCCCTCATCGGCCCCATCGCCCGCCTCTCTGCCGACATCACCACCGTCCACCAAAACCGCCCCGGCGCGGACGGCAAAGCGATCAACGACGACATCGGCCAATTCATGTGCCGCTTCATCAATGGCGCCATGGGCCACCTGTCCTTCTCTCGCGTCGCCCATGGCCGCAAGATGGGCTACGCCTACGAAATCACCGGCACAAAAGGCGCCATCCGCTTTGACCAAGAGGATCAGAACGCCCTCTGGCTTTACCGCGCGTCCGACGCCCCCGCCGAACGCGGCTTCCGCAAGATCCTGACAGGCCCAGACCACCCCGACTACCTGCCCTTCTGCCAAGGCCCCGGCCATGGCACCGGCTATCAGGACCAGATCATCATCGAGGCAAAGGACTTCCTCACCGCCATCGCCACGGGCCGCACGCTTTGGCCCAGCTTCCGCGACGGCATGGAGGTCAACCGCATCATCGCCGCCGCCCATGCCTCCGCCGCCTCCGGCGCGTGGGTCGACCTTTGAGAGGGAAACCATGATCCAGATCGGCAACGCCCCCTGCTCTTGGGGGGTCGAATTCGCGGATGACCCGCGCAACCCCTCGTGGCGCAAGGTCCTGTCGGACTGCGCCGCCGCAGGCTACAAGGGCATCGAACTCGGCCCCATCGGCTTCATGCCCGAAGACCCCGCGATCCTCGCCGACGCGCTGGCCGAAACCGATCTTACCCTGATCGGCGGCGTCGTCTTCCGCCCCTTCCACGACCCGGCGAAATGGGACGAGGTCTGGGACGCCTCCCTTCGCACCTGCAAGTCCCTCACCTCCCACGGCGCAAAGCACCTCGTGCTGATCGACAGCATCTCCCCCCGCCGCGCCCCCACCGCAGGCCGCGCGAACGAGGCCGAACAGATGGACGCCGCCGAATGGCGCGCCTTCGCCGACCGCTTCCGCAAGGTCGCCCAGCTTGGCAGCGATCACGGCCTGACCGTCGGCATCCACGCCCATGCGGCAGGCTTCATCGACTTCGAACCCGAACTGGAACGCCTGCTGTCGGACATCGACGACAGCCTTTTGGAAATCTGCTTCGACACCGGCCACCACTCCTATGCTGGCTTCGACCCCGTCGCCTTCATGCGCCGCCATATCGGCCGTATCTCCTACATGCACTTCAAGGACATCGACCCCGCCGTGAAGGCCCGCGCCGTGGCCAACCGTACGGGCTTTTACGACGCCTGCGCGCAAGGCATCTTCTGCAACCTCGGCAAGGGCGACGTGGATTTCCCCGCCGTGCGCCAAATCCTCCTCGACGCAGGCTTTGAAGGCTGGTGCACCGTCGAACAGGATTGCGATCCCGCAGGCCCCACCTCGCCCATTGACGACGCGCGGGCAAACCGCACCTACCTCGCCAGTATCGGCTTCTGAAAGGCACGACCCATGAAACGCTTGAACTGGGGCATGATCGGCGGCGGCAAAGGCAGCCAGATCGGCCCCGCCCACCGCATCGCCGCCGGCCTTGACGGCCTCTACACCTTCACCGCAGGCGCGCTCGACGCCGACCCCGCCGCAGGCCGCGCCTTCGCACAGGACCTCGGGCTCGCCCCCGACCGCGCCTATGGCGACTGGAAAGAGATGCTGGAGGGCGAAAAGAACCGCCCCGACCGCATCGACCTTGTCACCGTCGCGACCCCGAACAGCACCCATTACGAAATCGCCAAGGCCTTCCTAGACGCAGGCATCCACGTGCTTTGCGAAAAGCCCCTGACGGTGACCGAAGCGGAATCCGAAGACCTCGTCCTCACCGCCCGCCGCACGGGCTGCATCCTTGCCGTGAACTACGGCTACACGGGCTATGCCCTCGTCCGCCACATGCGCGCGATGGTCGCGCGCGGCGACATCGGCAAGGTCCGGCTCGTCGTCGCCGAATTCGCCCATGGCCACCACGCCAACGCCGCCGATGCCGACAACCCGCGCGTCCGCTGGCGCTATGACCCCGCGCAAGCAGGCGTCTCGGCCCAATTCGCAGATTGCGGCATCCACGCGCTGCACATGGCCAGTTTCGTGACGGGGCAGGAAGTCGCCAAACTCTCCTCTGACTTCGCCTCCTGCCTGCCCTCCCGCGTGCTGGAAGATGACGCCATGGTCAATTTCCGCATGACGGGCGGCACCGTAGGCCGCCTCTGGACCTCCTCCGTCGCCATCGGCCGCCAGCACGGCCTGACGCTGCAGGTCTTTGGCGAAACTGGCGGTCTGCGCTGGGCACAAGAACAGCCGAACCAGCTTTACTACATGCCGCTCGGCCAACGCCTGCAAGTGATCGAACGCGGCGAAGGCAATCTGTCACCCGAGGCCGACCGCGCCTCTCGCGTCACCGTGGGCCATGCCGAAGGGATGCCGCTCGCCTTCGGCAACATCTACCGCGACATCGCCGAAACCCTGCTCGCTCGCGCCGAAGGCCGCACGCCCGACCCCGCCACGTCGATCTTCCCGACGGGCGAGGATGGCCTGCGCTCCATCGCCGCCATCCACGCCGCCGTGGCGTCCGCGAAACAGGACGGCGCATGGGTGGACGCAAGGCCGAAGCTGTTCCGATAAAGCGCTCGGCGTAGGATGGGCGATATCGCCCATCCTACACACAAACACCCCATACAACGGTCAGGTCCGGCCCGTGCCCCAAAGGCACGGGCCGCGCACGACCCGCCCCCTCGGGTCGTGCGCATGAAGCGCCCGCCCCGGCGTGTCATGCGCGCCCCTACCGACGGCGATGCGAAACGCTCCACTGGAGCCTTTCGCATCGCCTAGCGCCAAAACCGCGTAGGGCGGGGTTCACCCCGCCATCGCTACCCTAAACCCCCCGCAACGTCCCCCGCTCCACCACCCGACACGGAAACACCCTTACCTCCGGCGCGATCTCCGGTTCCGCCATCCGCCGTTCCACCAGATCGACCGCCGCCCCGACGATATCCGCAAAGGGCTGATGGATCGTCGTCAGATCGACCCCCGCCCAACCCGCCATCTCCATATCGTTCAGCCCGATGATCCCCACGTCCCCCGGCACCGCCAAGCCCGCCTCCCGCACCGCAGCCAACGCCCCCATCGACAGCACATCATCCCCGCAGAACCACGCCTCCACCCCCACGCCCTCGGCCAGCGCGCGGCCCATCCCCGCCCGCCCCGCCTCAAAGCTATAGGCCCCGGCATAGCGCACCACCGCCTCCACCCCCCGCTCCCGCGCGACGGCCATGAAGCCTGCCAGACGGTCCTCGGTCGTGGATGCCCGCTCTGGCCCGCCAAGAAACCCGATCCGCCCATATCCCCGCGCGACCAGCGCCTCTGCCGCCATCCGCCCCGCGCCCATATTGTCGATCGCCACCACATCGACGACCGGCACCCCCACCGCCCGCCCAAAGGCATGCACCACCGGCATCCCCGCCGCCGCGAAAGCCGCCGCGAACCCATCCGGCAGATGCGACGAGGCCACGATCACCCCATCCACCGAATATTGCCGCAGCATCCCGACCGACCGCGCCGGGTCCACCTCATCCGTCAGGTTCACCAGCAGGGGCCGCAACCCCCGCTCCTGTATCTCTCGCGTGAAGAGGTCGAAAATCTGCAAGAACACCGGATTGCGAAAGTTGTTCGACACCAGCCCCACCATCCGCGTCCGCCGCGTCGTCAGGCTCCGCGCCAGCAGATTGGGCCGATAGCCCAGCGCCTCTGCCGCCTCCATCACCTTGGCCCGCGTCTTGGCCGAAACCGACGCCCCCTCCGTGAAAGTCCGCGACACCGCCGCGCGCGACACCCCCGCCCGCTCCGCCACCTCCCGCAAGGTCACCGCCATGCCGTCCATCCCTCCGTCATCGCCCAAAGGCTAGGCCAAGCGCCCGCCCATGTCACCCCGCCGAAACCCGCTTGCGCCCTGACCGCACCTCCCCGACACTCGCCCCCATGACGACGCTCAAACTCCGCATCCTCTTCGACACCGCGATGCTCGGCCCCGGCAAGGCCGAACTCCTGCGCCTGATCGCCACCACCGGCTCCATCTCCGCCGCAGGCCGCGCCATGGGCATGAGCTACAAGCGCGCATGGTCTTTGGTAGAAGAGATGAACGCCGCCTTCGCCGCCCCCCTCGTCACCTCCACCCGCGGCGGCCCCGGCGGCGGCGGCGCGCACCTCACCGAAACCGGGCAATCCGTCCTCGCCCTTTATGACGACATCCTCGCCCGCACCGCCCAAGCCGCCGCCCCCCAACTGGCCCAACTCGAATCCCTCCTCCGCCCCAGCGTTATTTCCAACGAAAAATAACGCTTGCCCAACCCACCCCTCCCCCTGTTATGTTTCACTAAACATAACGGAACCCCCATGCGCGTCGCAGCCCTCCTCCTCGCCACCACCCTCGCCACCCCCGCCCTCGCGGGTGAAGTCGTGGTCTTCGCCGCCGCCTCGCTGAAAAACGCGCTCGACCCCATCGCCGCCGACTTCCAAACCGCCACAGGCCACACCGTCACCATCAGCTACGCAGGCTCCAACGCCCTCGCCCAGCAGATCCTCCAAGGCGCGCCCGCCGACATCTTCCTCTCCGCCGCCACCAACTGGATGGACGAGGTGGAAAAGGCCGCCCTCACCACCACCCGCAAGGATCTGCTCGGCAACAGCCTCATCCTCATCGCCCACGGCAAGGACGCCGCCCCCGTGGACATCACCCCGCAACTTGACCTCCCCGCCCTCTTGAACGGGGGCAAGCTTTCCATGGCCATGGTCGATGCCGTCCCCGCAGGCCAATACGGCAAAGAGGCGCTGCAATCCCTTGGCCTCTGGGACGCCGTCGCCCCCTCGGTCGCGCAATCCGAAAACGTCCGCGCCGCGCTGGCCCTTGTCGCACAGGGCGAAGCGCCGCTCGGCATCGTCTACGCCACCGACGCCACCGCCGAAGACAACGTCACCATCCTCGGCACCTTCCCACCCGACAGCCACACACCCATCACCTACCCCGCCGCCCTGCTGACCAACGCGCAGGACGACGCCGACCGCGCCTTCTTCGATGCCCTCTCCTCACCCGAAGCCGCAGCCACCTTCACCGCGCAGGGCTTCACCGTCCGGCCCTGAATCACAGCAGGAAGTCCCGCGCTTCCACCCGGTCAACCCCGCGCAGTTCGACCGACCAGTCTGCCACCCTGTCGCCGTCCTGATCCCCGATCAGCAAGTCCCGAACCGGGTCAAAGAAGAACGACGCGCGCCCCCCGCCCGCCAATCCCCCCGCCCCCGTGAAGACTGTCCCCAGCGCCGACAGGTCGATCCGGTCCACCCCGCTCTGAAAATCCGTCACAACATCCCGCGCCGCCCCGTTTCCCGCCGCTATGGCCGACGCAAAGATGAACACATCCGCCCCCGCCCCCCCGGTCAGCGTGTCCGTCCCCACATCCCCCACCAACACATCATCGCCCGTCCCCCCCGACAGCGCATCCCGACCCGCCCCCCCGTTCAGCAGGTCCGCCCCATCCCCGCCTTCGATCACGTCATTGCCGCCACCGCCCAGCAGCGTATCGCGCCCGGCCCCCCCGAACAGACGGTCCACATCCCCGCCGCCCTGCATCCAGTCGTTCCCGTCCATGCCCCATAGGATATTGCGCCCCTCCCCCCCAAGGATGGAGTCATTCCCCGTCCCACCGCTGACATTGTCATCCCCCGTCCCGGCAAGGATCGTGTCATCCCCCGCCCCGCCCCGGATCGTGTCATGCCCCCGTCCCTGAATCGTCTCGGACCGCGCGGTCCCCTCGATCACATGGCCGGTCAGGGTGCCCCCCCGCTCTGGCGCGACGGCGGCACGGGCCAACGCCCCGGCCAACTGGTCCAGCAACACCGGGGAATAGTGCAGCGCATCGCGGAACATCGCCCCGGCGGATATCCCCGCCGCCTTGGCCACCGCATCGGGATTGACCGTCACGATCCGGTCCGATCCGGCGTCCAGACGGGTCTGTTCCGCGATGATCGTGTTCCAGAATGGCCGATCCGTCACGATGGGTGCCCGCGCCGACAGTTGCAGGATCACCGCGTCGAAATCCACCTGCCGTCCCGGCAGCGCCGCCGCAAGCCGCTGGTCCAACTGCGCAAGCAGCGCGTTGAACTGCGCCGCATAGGACCCCGCGCGCGCATGGGCATAGGTGTCCGCCTCGCCCTGTACCCAGATCAGGCTGCGCAGCGCAGCGCCGGGATTGGCACGCATCACCGCCACCACCTCGGTCAGCAGGCGGTCGCGCAGGTCGTCGGACTGGAACCAGTCGAACCCCGGTCGCCCCCAAGTCAGCGGCGCACCCCCCGCGCTGACCGTCAGCACAAGGGCGCCGGGATCACGGGCCTTCAATTCCGCCGCGATCCGCGCGGCCGCTGCCGTGGCATTGCTCTGCCCGGCGATCACATAGACACTCGGCATTCTGCACCTCCTTCGTCCGGCCCAAAGGATGGGCGGACGGGGTGCACAAACCGTTTCGCGGGCTGTCACCCGCGCCGAAAAAGAACTTCAAATGCAAGGGATCAGCCCAGAAGCTGCTGCAACATCAACCGCCCATAGGCTGCATTGGCGTGCAGGATATCCTCCTTGCGCTGCGCCACCGCCAGATTGACCAGCCGCCGCGCGCCTTGGATGAAGGGCTCGGCCGTCAGGCAGCCCCGGCGCACCGTCTCGGGCGGCTGAACATGCAACTCCATCCCCGTGCGCGCTGCAAACCGCTCCACCTCCTCAAGGAACACATCCCCCATGGCGGTGCCCAGCCCGCGCTGCACCAGATTCCTGACCCCGGCCCCCGTCGCGCCCCCCGCCGTCATCAGCCGCTCCGACGGAAAGGGTTGCGGCAAAAGGTGGATGGGCTTGCCCGCCATCGCCGGATCGCCCCGCAACTCCGCCACCAACCGCGCGGCAACCGATGCGTCCAGCGCCTCGGCCAGTGCGACCCGCAGCACCGACTCCGTCAAGGCAGGCACGTCCTCTGCAACACGCCGATCCGTCCAGCCCAGCACGCGATAGACGTTCAGCACCCGCACCAGCGGAAACAGGCTTACCCCACATCCCACGATCACCACCGCGTCCTGCGCCGCAAGGTCATGCGCCGCCGCCTGACCCAGCCCCGCCAGAAACTGTGCAAAGGCCCCTGATCCCGCCGTGATCCGCCCCCCGGCAATCACATGCCCAAAGGGCCGCCCCGCCGGCCGCGCGAAAAAGGCCAGCGCGTGCGCGCCATCCCACCCCCCCTCGCGCCACGCCTCGATCAGACAGGCGGCATGGGAATCCCCCAGCACCAGAACCCTCATCCCCGCGCCGCCCCCAACAGCACCTCGTCGCAGATCTCGGTCCCCTCCTCCTCTGCCACTGGCCCCGGCTCTGCCCGCCGCCGCAGACCGGCCTGCCCGGCAAAGAAGACCTGCATGATCTCCTCCACCACCTCGGCCCGCACCTCGCGCCCGTCGGGGCCAAAGGCATCCCGCCGCACCGGGTTCATCGTCGCAATCTCGTAAGACGGGAAGTAGTCACACCCCTCCTGCCGCGCGCAGACCTCGTCCACCGCCGCCCGCAGCACCGCCTTGCCCCGCGCCGTCGCCGCCAGCACATGCCCCCCCGTCGCCGTCGCCATCAAGGGCACCGGCGACACCGTGAAGATGAACCTTATCCCCGGTGCCTCCGCCCGCACCCGCGCGATGAACCGCTCCAGATCAGCCACCACCTCGGCCATACGCGCATCATGGAACCGATGCGCCGGATGCCCAAAGGCCGGGTCCACCACCGCCGGACAGATCGGCCAGACCGTCCCGGTCCGCCCATCCTCCCACCGCTCCGTCAGGCCCAGCGTGAAGATGAACACCCCCGCCGTCCGGAACAGCCGCCGCACCTGCGCCAGATGCGCCCGCCGCGCCGCCTCGGCCTGCGCCCGCGACAGAAATCCCCCCGGCTCCAGCCGGGGCCGCAACCCGTCGAACCAGCGCCCGTCCTTTTCCCAAAACGCCTCATCCCGCAGCCGGTCGGCAAAGGCATCCTCGGCCAACTGCACCAACTGCGCCGCGCCATAGATATTGCCATACCGCGCCGAAAACAGGCCAAACCCCATCCCCGCCGCCGTCGCCTCCGTCAACCCGAACGGCACCGGCTCCAGATCAAGGAACCGCGCCGAAGACGCCCGCAACTCGCGCCCGATCTTCTGCGCGAAACAGCTTCCCGCCGTCGCCACCGCCTCCTCCGCCCCGATCAGGACGCGCGGGTGATAGATGTCCGCCATTCGGAAATCCGGCGCGGCATGACAGCGCCTCCAGAACGACTCGTCGGGAAGGGCGTCATAGCTCATCGAAACCGGCACCAAGCAAAGACCAACGAACAGGCAGAAGCCTAGCGCGCCACCCGCCCCCTGTCACCCGAAGACCGCGCCCTCACCGCGCCCGCCATGCCTTCTGGATATAGACCGCCGTCATCAGGTCCAGATGCGCCCCGCCGCCATTCTTGGCGATGGTGATCTCCTCTTCCGACCGCCGCGCGAACAGCGCCGGATCGTCCCAGAAATCCGCCACGATATCCGCCTGCGTGATCGCACCGGACTTCAACGGCTCGATCATCTCGCCGATATGATGCAGCGTCGTCGCCCGCGCATCGACGAACACCCGCGCCCGCGCCATCGCCGCATCGTCCACCTCGCGCATCCCCGGCTTGTAGGCCCCGATCAGGTCCAGATGCTGCCCGGGTCGCAACCACGCGCCCAGCACCAGCGGCGCGGTCGCCATCGTCGCACAGCAAATCACATCCGCCGCCCGCACCGCCGCCTCCAGATCATCCGCCACCGCAAACCCCATCGCCTCGGCACTCGCCCGCGACCGGCTCCAGACCGTGAACTCCGCCTCTGGCCAGATCGACCGATAGGCCTCGACCATCGACCGCGCCACGTTCCCCGCCCCCACCAGCAGGAACCGCCGCGCCTCCTTCCGCGCCAGACGGCTGGCGGCATAAAGCGAATCCCCCGCCGTCTTCCACTTCGTCACCAGATGGAAATCCACCAGCCCCGTGAACTCCCCCGTCACGTCGTCAAACAGCGTGACCGACCCGTGGATCGTGGGCAGCCCCCGCGCCACATTCCCCGGCACGATGGTCGCCACCTTGACCAGCGCCCCCAACCCGTCAATCCACGCCCCCCGATCCAAAACCGTATCCGCACCCCGATGCAGAAACAGGTCCTTGATCTCTGGCTGCGGCAGGCGATGCCCCGCCGCAAAGGCCTCCATCAGCCCCGCCCATGACAGCAGCCGCTCCGCCTCGAACGGCACGATCTCCACACTCACAGCCCCGCCTCCGCTTCGCTCAACAGCCCCTCGGCCACCAACCGCCTCGCCCAGCCTTCCCAAGACTCGAACTGATGCGTCCGCCAGCCCCGCCGCGCGGCGGCGGTGATGTTGTCCGCCCGGTCATCGGTGAACAGCAGCCGCGATGGCGCAATCCCGCAATCCGCCTCCACCATCTCATAGATGCGCGGATCGGGCTTGATCACCCCCATCCGGCCACTGACATAAAGCCGGTCGAAATCCTGCAGGAACTCCATCTGCGGCACCGCCTCTTCAAACGAATACCGCCCGAAATTCGTCAGCGCAAAGACCGGCACCCCCTTCGCCCTCAGCGCGCGCTGCAACCGGATCGACCCTTCGATCCGGGGGGAGGCCAACTCGATCCAGCGGTCATACCACAGCCGGATTTCCGGCCCCCAGTCCGGGTACCGCTCCGCCCAGTCATAGATCGTCTCGCGGAACAACGCGCCCGTATCCACCAGATCGTTCATGTGATGCAGATCGACCGCCGCAAACAGCGCCCGCCGCCGCGCCTCGCCGATTACCCGGTCATAGAACGCCTCCGGCTGCCAGCGCGTCAGCACATTGCCTACGTCAAAGATCACTGCCTCTGGGGTCACCCGTCACATCCTTCTTCCGCCTGACCGTCTCGCGCCACAGCGTATAAAGGCCCGCCCCGCCGATCAGCGCAATCCCCACCGCCGCCGTCAGATCCGGCCACGTCCCGAACACCACGACACCCCAGAAAATCGCCAGCGGCATCGACGCATATTCGAACGGCGCCACCAGCGCCGCCTCCAACAGCCGATAGGCCTGAGACACCATCAACCCGCCGATCGCCACCGACAACCCCGTGGCCAGAAACCACGGCCAATCCTGCATCGGCGGCCAGACCCAAGTGCGAAACAAAAACGCCAGCGACGCATCGGGCGACCCCGCCAGATGCCCATCCCCCACCACCAGCCCCATGGTGGACGACACCACGATGAACCCGCATTGCACATAGAAGGACAGCGCCACCGCGCTCTCCGTATCCTTCATCCGCCGCGTCATCATATGGCTCGACGCATAGCAAAAGGCCGAAATCAGCACCAAGACGGCGGCAGGCTGGATCACCCCCGCCCCGGGTCGCAGCATCACGACCACCCCCACCATCCCCACCACCACGGCGGCCCAGCGCCTCGGCCCCACCGCCTCGCCCAGCACCAGCACCGACAGCAGCGTGACCAGCAAAGGCGAGATGAAGGCAATCGCCACCGCATCCGCCAAGGGCAGCGCGGCCAGCCCAAGGAAATAGCAGACATTCGACACCATGACGAAACCCACCCGGATCAGGTGATCCTTGCCCCGCTTCGTCATCACCTGCCGGAACCCGCTCCCCGACATCCACATCAGCCCGAACAGAAAGGCCATCCCGATCCCCGCCCGGATCAGGATGACCTGATGCAGCGCATAGTCCCCCGACAGGAACTTGATCGCCAGATCGTTGACCGACAGCATCATGCTGCCGCCCAGCGCCAATAGGATGCCCGTCAAGGTGGTCCGGGCCGAAACGCTCTCGCTCATGATGCCCCGATCATCGCGCCACGCGCCTCAAACTCTGTCCCACCCGCGACCCCGACAGGCCCCATCCCCGACACCGCGCCCCCCGCGCGCCGACCCAGCCTCATTTTTCGTCCCCAAATATCCTGCGGGGGTCCGGGGGTGCAAAACCCCCGGTCCGACGCCGGGCCAAGATCACCCCACCCCCGTTGCGCGCCCCCCAAAACCACCGCGCGCTGCGTGCTGACAGTTTGCGGTACAGGCGGCGGCACGGATTGCGGACAGCCAGACCCCTCGCCCCGCGCCCCGATCCGTGGCATCCTTCCCCCCTCACAAGGCCGAAAGACCCATGCCCATCCTGATCACCCTCCTCGTCATCGGCGCCGCCGCAGGCTTCCTCGCCACCCGCTTCATGAAGGTGCAGACCGACGTCCCCACCACCATCGCCATAGGCATCGGCGGCGCGCTCCTCGGCTGGCTCGTGCTGCGTTTCCTCACCGCCATCAGCGGCTGGGTCGCCCTCTCGGTCGGCGCCATCCTTGGTGCCATGGCGCTCATCTGGCTCTGGCAGAAATACGCAGGCCGCAGCTAAACCCTTGCAATATCGCGCGAAAAATCAATCCCGTTTGCGCGTCTCGGGCCGCGGCGGCCGCGCCCGATAGACCGGCAACCGCCACCCCAACGCCAGAGATCCGGCCCGCAGCCCCATCACCACCCCGGCACAGACGACCAGCGCCACCCCCGCCGCAACCCCCACCGCCACCAGCGCCACGGCCACCAAGGCCCCCGCAAAGGCGCAGGTGACGTACAGCTCCCCCTGCTTCAGCACCATCGGCACCTCGTTGCACACGACATCCCGCATCAACCCGCCCATGCAGCCCGTCACCATCCCCATCACCAGCACCACAGGCCAGCCCAACCCTTCCGCAAACGCCACCCCGACCCCGGCCGGAACGGCAACGGCCAGCGCAAAAGCATCCAACCATTCCAAGGCCTTATACCGGCTCTCCAGCCGATGCGCGCCAAAGAAGACCACCACCGCCGCCACCGCCGCGACCAACAAAAGCAAGGGCTGCCCGATCCAAACCGGCTCCCGCCCCAGCATCACATCCCGCAGCGTCCCACCCCCCAAAGCGGTCAGCACGGCCACGAAGATGAACCCCACCACATCCAACTGCGCCCGGCTCGCCACCAGCGCCCCGGTCAGCGCGAACACCGCCACCGACGCAAGGTCCAGCAGCGGCAGCAGCCCCGTCACGCCTTCACCTTGAACGGCGCCATCCCGGCCCGCGCCAAAGCATCCGCCCGCTCGTTCTCGGCATGGCCCGCATGACCCTTGATCCAGCGCCACTGCACCCGGTGCCGCGCCTGCGCAAGGTCAAGCCTTTGCCAAAGCTCGACATTCTTCACAGGATCCTTCCCCGCCGTGCGCCATCCGTTGCGCTTCCAGCCGTGAATCCACTCCGTCACGCCGTTCTTCACATAGGCGCTATCCGTCACCACCGTGATCTCCGACGGCTTGGCCAAGGTTTCCAAAGCCGAAATCGCCGCCAGCAATTCCATCCGGTTGTTCGTCGTCAGCGCCTCGCCCCCCGACAACTCGCGCTCCTTCACCACCGCGTCCCCCTCGCGGGCGATCAGCAGCACCCCCCATCCCCCGGGTCCCGGATTGCCCGAACAGGCCCCATCGGTATAGGCGAAAAGCTCTGGCATGGACGGCTCCTTTGCCCCCTTAAGGCACAGGCGGAAAAGTGCGTCAACCAAGCCCCTTCATCTCGGCCCAAATACCCTCGGGGGTGAGGCGCGGCAGCGCCGAGGGGGCGGAACGCCCCCTGATTTTTCGCAGAAAAATCGTCACTCCAACAGGATCGGCACCGCCAGACAGGCCAGCACCACCACCGTCAGCAGGACCCGCAACCGCATCCACCACGCGGGCGCAAGTCCCTGCAAAGAAAAGAAATAGTCCAGCATCAACAGCCCCGCGAAGCCCGCCCACAGGTTCACCGCCGCATTGGCCGGATCGCCATTGACCATGATAAAGCCCCACAGCGCCGGCACCACCGACAGCGCATAGCCCACCGCCGCCTTCGCGCCCTTGGCCCGCGTGGCAAAGCCCCACAGCACGCCCGACATAAAGGACAGGATCACCACCCCATAGGTCAGGCTGACATAGGTCCCCCGGAACATCGGCGCCAACCATGCCCCCGCCCAGCCCCCGCTCGGCGGATAGACGACATTCGCCGCCCCCCACAGGAAGGGGATCAGCCCGGCAAGGCCAAGGATCAGGGCAGAGGTCGGTATGCGGGTCATTTGTCAGGCAGGCTCCCGCAGGATGCGCGGCACCTTGAACTCCACGTTCTCCACCGCCGTCTCGACCATCTCGACCGTGGTCGCAAACCGCGCGCGGAACGCGTCGATCACCTCGTTGACCAGAACCTCCGGCGCGCTTGCGCCCGCCGTGATGCCGATGGACCGGATGCCCTCCAGCGCCCGCCAGTCGATATCCGTGGCCCGCTGGATCAGTTGCGCATAACGGCAACCGGCATTCGCCCCCACCTCGACCAACCGCTTGGAATTGGACGAATTCGGCGCCCCGATCACCAGCAGCGCGTCAATCTTCGGGGCCATCGCCTTGACCGCCATCTGCCGGTTCGTCGTCGCATAGCAGATATCGTCATGCGCAGGCGCAACGATCGCCGGGAACCGCGCCTTCAGCGCCGCCGCGATATCGGCGGTATCATCGACCGACAGCGTCGTCTGCGTGATGAAGGCCAACTTGCCCGGATCACGCACGGCCAAACCCGCCACATCCTCCACCGTCTCGACCAGCAGCACCTCGCCCGGCGGCAATTGGCCCATGGTCCCCACCGTTTCGGGATGGCCCGCATGGCCGATCATGATCATCTGCAGCCCGTTCTCATTGTGCCGCGCGGCCTCGTTATGGACCTTCGTCACCAAGGGACAGGTCGCATCCACCGCGATCATCTCGCGCCGCGCCGCCTCGGCCGGCACCGCCTTCGGCACGCCATGGGCGGAAAACACCACCGGACGGTCCAGCGGACAGTCGTCCAATTCCTCGACAAAGACCGCACCCTTCGCGCGCAAACCGTCCACGACGAATTTGTTATGCACGATCTCGTGCCGCACATAGACGGGTGCGCCCCACTTCTCCAACGCCATCTCGACGATCTTGATCGCGCGGTCCACCCCCGCGCAGAACCCGCGCGGCGCGGCGAGGTACAGGGTCAGGGGCGGCAGGCTCATCACGCATCCTTTCGGGCAGTCACCGCCAGATTTAGGCCGAAACCCGCCCCCGGTAAACCGTGAACCGTCAGCCGATCACACCCAGCACGATCAGGCCCAGCACCAGATACCGCCCCGTCTTCGCCACGGCGACCAGCAGAAAGAACAGCCAGACCGGCGTCTTCAACACCCCCGCCACCACCGTCAGCACATCGCCCAACGGCAACCAAGACAGCAGCAGCGACCACACACCCCAGCGCCGGAACCACCCTTCTGCCCGCGCCATCGCCGCCTCGGGAATGCGGAACCGTGCGGGCAGCGTCAGCCCTGCCAACCCCCGCCCCAGCGCATAATTCACGCAAGACCCCAGCGTGTTGCCGACAGAGGCCACCACAAGGATCAGCCAGAACCGCGCAGGCTCTGCCGCCACCATGCCGCCGAAGATGATTTCGGACTGAAACGGAACCGGTGTCGCCGCCACAAAGGCCGCCACGAACAACCCCAGCAAGGCGGACCCAAAGATCATCGCCGCGCCTCAGACGACCAGCGCGCGCCAGTGGCGCACAAAGGCCTCTCGCGCCGACACAGACGCAAAGGCACGATCCGGCACAATCACCACATCCGTGCCATTGCTCAGGAACACATGGCCCGGCCCGACAAGGACGTCGCGCAGTCCGGCCGCGCCGAAGGCCACGACCTCGCTGCGTCCTTCGCGCCGTTCCACAATCCGCCGTGGCGCATAATCCAGAAGCACGCCAACCGGCGACGGCACCCGTTCGGCCACACGCCGCTTGCGATCATGCGTCTGCACAAGGCGCACCGCCAGAACCGGCAAGGCAATGATGACGAAAGCCATGGGCAGCGAATGCAAAAGCGACAGGTCCGGCAGGTTCGACCCGATCACCTTGACCAAACCGATCCCGGCAAAGACCGCCGCCCCAAGGGCCACGCGGTCCCGCCGCCTGATCCACGGCGACCTGACCTCCCATGCCATGGCATCCTCGGGGGTCAGGATGTAATGCAGCACGCCGCTCCCAAGGGGGGCGGCGTCACGCTCTGCCGCGCTCACTTCACGTCGACCACGACCTCTTCGCGATCCGTCACGCGCGGCTCGCGCGGCGGGCGCCCGATCACTTCGCGCAACTCATCCAGTTCGATGAAGTTGTCGGCCTGTCGCCGCAACTCGTCGGCGATCATCGGCGGCTGGCTGCGGATCGTGGACACGACCGAAACCCGCACACCCTGCCGCTGCAGGCTTTCGACCAGCGGACGGAAATCCCCATCGCCCGAAAACAGCACGATGTGATCCACCCGCGGCGCAAGTTCCATGGCATCGACCGTCAGTTCGATGTCCATGTTCCCCTTGACCTTCCGCCGCCCTTGGCTGTCGGTGTATTCCTTCGCGGGCTTCGTCACCATGGTAAAGCCGTTATAGTGCAGCCAGTCGACCAAAGGACGGATGGGCGAATAGTCGTCATTCTCCAACAAGGCCGTGTAGTAGAAGGCCCGCAGCAGCTTTCCCCGCCGCATGAATTCCTGCCGCAACAGCTTGTAGTCTATGTCGAAACCAAGCGCCTTGGCGGCTGCGTAAAGATTCGATCCGTCGATGAACAGCGCAAGCCGTTCGTCCTTGTAAAACATTATAAGTTCCCCTCAAAACAAGGTTCGCAACGCATCGCGTGAGTGGTTTCCGAAACGGATGAAATACGCAGCGAACGTTAAAGATTTATCAGTGCGACAAGCAGCCATTCAAGTTCGGCTATACGAAAGGGTAACGAGGTGACAAACGTAGGCCAACCGGCGCTCATCGCACTCGGCGCGAACCTGCCGCAAGAGGGGCGCGCGCCGATGGCGACCCTTGCTCTGGCACTTGCTGACCTGTCGGTCGGCGGTCTCGTGCCGCTTCGGACCAGCAGTATGTATGCAACGCCCTGCTTTCCCGCAGGGGCCGGTCCCGACTATGTGAACGCCGCGGCCATGCTACAAGTTCCACCCGGCTGGGATGCCGCCCGCGTCCTTGCCCTGCTGCATGACATTGAACACCGCCACGGCCGGACGCGTGACACGCGCTGGGGCATGCGCACGCTGGATTTGGACCTGATCGCACTGGGCGACCAAGTCCTTCCCGACCGCGCCACCTGGGACCTCTGGCACGACCTTCCCCCCGCCGATCAGGCCCGCATCGCACCCGACCGCCTGATCCTGCCCCACCCCCGGCTTCAGGACCGCGCCTTCGTCCTTGTCCCGCTTGCCGACGTCGCCCCCGACTGGCGCCATCCCGCAACTGGGCGCAGCGTCGCGGAAATGCTCGCCGCGCTGCCCGACGAGGCCCGCGCCGAGGTGGTGCGGCTGCCCTGATTCAACGCTTGTCAAGCCTGTATGATGCGACTAGATAAGCCACTCCATGCCCCCCATCCGAACTGGAGTCGCTCATGGCCCGCGTGACGGTCGAAGATTGCGTTGACAAGGTGCCGAACCGTTTCGAACTCGTGATGCTCGCCGCACATCGTGCGCGCGAAATCGCTGCCGGTTCGCCGATCACCATCGACCGCGACAACGACAAGAACCCCGTCGTCGCCCTGCGCGAGATTGCCGAAGAAACGCAGTCCGCCGAAGTCCTGCGCGAACGCATGATCGAATCGCACCAGACCCAGATCGAAGTGGACGAACCCGAAGAGGACCAGATGGCCCTTCTGATGTCGGGCGAAATTGACCGTCCGATGCAGGACGATATGTCCGAAGAAAAGCTGCTGCGCGCGCTGATGGAAGCGCAGGGCGACAACTGATCCGGGCTTCGGCCCGGCCTGCGGGGCGGTGATGATCGACGTCGAAGACCTCATCGCCCTCGTCCGGAACTACAACCCGCGCACCAATGCCGATCTCATCCGCAGGGCCTATGCCTATGGCAAGCAGATGCATGACGGCCAGTTCCGCAAGTCGGGCGAACCCTATTTCACCCACCCCGTCGCCGTTGCCGCCATCCTGACCGAACAGCGGCTGGACGATGCCACGATCATCACCGCACTTCTGCACGACACGATCGAAGACACGCGCTCCACCTACACCGACATCGCCACCCTGTTCGGCGAAGAGGTTGCCGAACTCGTCGACGGCGTGACCAAGCTCACCAACCTCCAACTTTCCTCGGCCCAAAGCCAGCAGGCGGAAAACTTCCGCAAGCTTTTCATGGCCATGTCGAAAGACCTGCGCGTCATCCTCGTGAAACTGGCGGACCGTCTGCACAACATGCGGACGATCAAGTCCATGAAGCCCGAAAAGCAGGCCCAAAAGGCGCGCGAGACGATGGAGATTTTCGCCCCCCTCGCCGGCCGCATGGGGATGCAGTGGATGCGCGAGGAACTGGAAGACCTCGCCTTCCGCGTCCTGAACCCCGACGCGCGCAACTCCATCATCCGCCGCTTCATCACGCTGCAACGCGAAACCGGCGACGTGGTGCACAAGATCACCGCCGACATCCGCAACGAATTGGAAAAGGTCCAGATCGAGGCCGATGTTTATGGCCGCGCCAAGAAACCCTATTCCATCTGGCGCAAGATGCAGGAGAAAGACCTCGCCTTCTCGCGCCTGTCCGACATCTACGGCTTCCGCGTCATCTGCGGCTCGGTCGCCGACTGCTACCGCATCCTCGGCGTGATCCACCAGCGCTGGCGCGCCGTGCCGGGCCGGTTCAAGGATTACGTCAGCCAGCCAAAGAACAACGGCTACCGCTCTATCCACACCACCGTCTCCGGCCGCGACGGCAAGCGCGTCGAAGTCCAGATCCGCACCCGCGAAATGCACGAAGTCGCCGAAGCCGGGGTCGCCGCCCACTGGTCCTACCGCGAAGGCGTCCGCGCCGTGAACCCCTTCGCCGTCGATCCCGCCAAGTGGATCGCCTCCCTGACGGAACGCTTCGACGTCGAGGATCACGACGAATTCCTCGAACACGTGAAGATGGAGATGTATTCCGATCAGGTGTTCTGCTTCACCCCAAAGGGCGACGTGATCCAGCTTCCGCGCGGGGCCACCCCCCTCGACTACGCCTATGCCATCCATACCCGCATCGGGAACTCCTGCGTTTCGGCCAAGGTGGACGGCATCCGCGTCCCCCTCTGGACCCGCCTGAAGAACGGCCAGTCGGTCGAAATCATCACCGCCGAAGGCCAACGCCCGCAGGCGTCATGGATCGACATCGTGACGACGGGCCGCGCCAAGGCCGCAATCCGCAGATCCCTGCGCGAAGAAGACAAGGGCCGCTTCGTCAAGCTGGGGCAGGAACTCGCCCGCGCCGCCTTTGACCATGTGGGGAAAAAGGCCACCGACAAGGCGCTGCGGACAGCGGCCAAGATGATGGGCCTCTCCGACGAAACCGACCTCCTCGCCCGGCTCGGCTCGGCCGAAGTCACCGCCCGCCGCGTGGTCGAAACGCTCTACCCCGAACTTGCCCGCGCACAGGCGGACGAGGTGGACGGCACGCGCCCCGTTGTGGGCCTGTCGGACGACCAGTCCTTCCGCCGCGCCCCCTGCTGCCAGCCCGTCCCCGGCGAACGCATCGTCGGCATCACCTATCGCGGGCAGGGCGTCGTCGTGCATGCCATCGACTGCCCCGCGCTTGAGGAATTCGAAGAACAGCCCGGCCGCTGGGTCGATCTTCACTGGCATTCCGGCCGCCACGCCGCCGTCCACACCGTCAGTCTAGAGATCACCATTTCGAATGATGCCGGGGTCCTCGGACGGATATGCACCTTGATCGGCGAACAGAAGGCCAATATCTCGGACCTAAGATTCACCGACCGGAAACCTGATTACTACAGGCTCATCGTGGACGTGGACCTTCGCGATGTCGAACATCTGCACATGGTCATGACCGCGCTGGAGGCCGAGACCGATGTCGCACAGATTTCACGTCACCGCGATATGACACGCAAGCCCTGACCGGGCACACGGGAGAGAGACTTGGTCTTCAAGCGGCGCAATCCTCGCACCCTCTGGGGATGGACCCGCGAGATGGTCTATCCCCAAGGCGGGTTCAAGCGCGCCACCCAATACGTCCTGCATCGCATGCGCCGCCTGCCCGACAGCCCCCAACGCATCGCGCGCGGGGTTTTTGCAGGCTCTATGGTGGGCTTCCTGCCCCTGCCGGGGATGCAATTCGTCGCCGCATGGCTCGCCGCGCGGCTGGTGAACGGCAACCTCCTCGGCGCGCTACTGGCGACCTTTAACACCAACCCGCTGACCACGCCTTTCTTCGCCGTCCTCGCCATGTCGCTGGGCCACTGGATGCTTGGCATCGAAAAGCCGCTCTCGCCGGAATATATCGGCATGGCCTTCGCCAATGCGGGCGGGGACCTGTGGTTCAACGTCAAGGCCCTCTTCGGCCCGGAACACACCCGCTGGGAAGGGCTGCTGCAATTCTGGCACGAAATCTATGTGCCCTATTTCCTCGGCGCGCTCGGCCCCGGCCTGATCCTGTCGGTGATCTTCTACTACCTCACCATCCCCTTGGTGACCGCCTATCAGAAGGCCCGCGCCGCCAAGTCCAAGGAACGCAACGAACGCCGCCGCAAGCTGCGCGAGGCATTGGCCGCCGCCGCCGCCAAACTGACGCACCGTGGCGACAGCCATGGACGCGGCGCGGGGGATGACGACACCCCCGGTCCGACCTAATCTTCCCCGCGACTCGACACAGCGAAAGACCAGATCATGAAACCCCTTGGACGGCTCCGCCTCGGCGTCAACATCGACCATGTGGCCACCGTCAGGAATGCCCGCGGTTCCGCCTGGCCCGACCCCCTGCGCGCGGCCTTGTTGGCCGAGGTTGCGGGGGCCGACGGCATCACCGCCCACCTGCGCGAAGACCGCCGCCACATCCGCGACGCCGATATCGAAGCGCTGGTCGCGGGCCTGTCCATCCCGCTGAATTTCGAATGCGCCGCGACAGCGGAAATGCAGGCCATCGCGCTCCGCCACAAACCCCATGCGGTCTGCCTCGTCCCCGAAAAGCGCGAGGAACGGACGACCGAAGGCGGCCTTGACGTCGCGGGCGATGCCGCGCGCCTGACCGACTACATCGCCCCCCTGCGCGAAGCGGGGGCCCGCGTGTCGATGTTCATCGGCCACGACCCCCGCCAGATCGAAGCCTCCGCCCGCATCGGCGCGGCGGTGGTGGAACTCCACACCGGCCATTATTCCGAACTCCACGCCGAAGGCCGCGAGGCGGAAGCGGCAGAGGAACTCGAAGGCCTTCGCCGGGGCGCAAAACTCGCCCACGCACTGGGGCTCGAGGTGCATGCAGGCCACGGCCTGACCTACGACAATGTCGGTCCCATCGCCGCCATGCCCGAGGTGATGGAACTCAACATCGGCCACTTCCTGATAGGCGAGGCGATCTATCGCGGACTCGACGGCGCGATCGACGAAATGCGCCGCCGCATGGATCAGGCGCGCGAGGGGCTGTGATGGCAGGTTTTTCTGCGAAAAACCTGACCCTCGACTTTTCTGCGAAAAGTCGCCCCACCCGCAGCGCAACCGATCCTTCGCAGAAGGATCGCCCCCAAGGATTTTCGCAGAAAATCCTTGCCCCCCGGACGGTCACATGATCCTCGGCATCGGCACCGACCTTGCCAATATCGAACGGATCGAGGCCACCCTCACCCGCTTCGGCACCCGTTTCAAGGACCGCGTCTTCACCGAACGCGAACAGCGCAAGGCCGAAGGCCGCCCCCGCGCCATCGCCGCCACCTATGCCAAACGCTGGGCCGCCAAAGAGGCCTGCTCCAAGGCGCTTGGCACCGGCCTGCGCATGGGCATCTCGTGGAAGGACATGGCCGTCACCAACCTCCGCTCCGGCCAGCCCGTGATGCATGTCACCGGCTGGGCCGCCGAACGCCTGCGCGAGATGACGCCCGCCGGGCACGAGGCCGTGATCCATGTCACCTTGACGGATGACCATCCTTGGGCGCAGGCCTTCGTCGTGATCGAGGCCCGCCCCATCGGCCCCGCACCCCGAACTTGACTCCCCCGCGCCCTGCGCGCAAACAGCCCCGTCCCCGCAAGGGCGACCCAGACAGAGGGAACGACATGGCAGGCAGCAAGGCGAAAAGCGAAAGCGGCATCGTAGAGACGATCAAGACCGTCCTCTGGGCGCTGCTGATCGCAGGCGTGTTCCGAACGCTGTTCTTCCAGCCCTTCTGGATTCCCTCCGGTTCCATGAAGGACACGCTGCTGATCGGCGACTTCCTTTTCGTCAACAAGATGGCCTATGGCTATTCCCAGTACTCCTGCCCCTTCTCGGCCTGCCCCATCACGGGTCGCATCCTTGGCGGTGAACCCGAACGCGGTGACGTGGTGGTCTTCCGCCACCCCGTCAACGGCACCGACTTCATCAAGCGCCTGATCGGCCTGCCGGGTGATACCGTGCAGATGAAGAACGGCGTCCTCTTCCTCAACGGCAAGGAAGTCCCGCAGGAACCCGCAGGCGTGTTCGAAGAAATCTACGAAAAGCAGGGCCCCATGGGCCAGCTGCCCCGCTGCGAAAACGGACCCGTCGGCGAAGGCGGCATCTGCACCTCGTCGCGCTTTGTCGAAACGCTGCCCGAAGGCACGCAGCACAACATCCTGAACATCGATGCCAACGGCTTCGCCGACAACACCGATGTCTTCACCGTCCCGGCGGGCCATTACTTCTTCATGGGCGACAACCGCGACAATTCGCAGGACTCGCGCTTTGGTCAGGCCGTGGGCGGCGTGGGCTTCGTGCCCGCCGAATTCCTGATCGGCCGCGCCGACCGCATCATCTTTTCTTCCGCCGGACGTTCCATGCTGTTTTTCTGGACATGGCGCGCCGACCGCTTCTTCAAGGCGGTCGAGTGAACGAGGGGCGGGGTCAGGGCGCAAAGGTCCGTCTGGCGGCGGACCTCGCCGCCTTTGCGGCCCGCCTTGGCCATGACTTCCGCCAGCCTGCCCTTCTCGTGCAGGCGGTGACCCATGCCTCGCTTTCTTCCCCCACCCGCCCCTCCAACGAACGGCTGGAATTCCTCGGCGACCGCGTCCTCGGCCTGACCATCGCCACCGCCCTGCTGGAGGCCGACCCCAAGGCCGCCGAAGGCCAGCTTGCCCCCCGGCTCAACGCGCTGGTGCGTCAGGAAACCTGCGCCGAGATCGCGCGCGAAATCGGGCTGGGCGACGTCATGAAACTTGGCCGGTCCGAGATGCTTTCGGGTGGGCGCCGCAAAGAAGCCCTCCTCGGCGACGCGATGGAGGCGGTGATCGCCGCCATCTACCTTGACGCGGGCTTCGACGCGGCGCGCAAGACCATCCTGCGCCTCTGGTCCACCCGCATCACCACCGCCGCCGCCTCCGAAGCGCGCGACGCCAAATCCACCCTGCAGGAATGGGCACAGGCCCGTGGCCTGCCGCCCCCCACCTATACCGAAACCGGCCGCGAAGGCCCCGACCACCAGCCCCTCTTCACCGTCGAGGCCCGCCTCTCCACCGGCGAGGCCGCCACCGGCCGCGCCACCGGCAAACGCGCGGCGGAACAGATGGCAGCCCGGGCGCTCTTGGACCGGATGGAGAAGACCGATGACTGACACCCCCACCCGCGCGGGCTTCGTCGCCCTGATCGGCGAACCGAATGCCGGGAAATCCACCCTCCTCAACCGCATGGTGGGGGCCAAGGTCTCTATCGTCACCCACAAGGTCCAGACGACCCGCGCCCGCATCCGGGGCGTCTGCATGGAAGGCACGGCCCAGATCGTCTTTGTCGATACGCCCGGCCTCTTCCGCCCGCGCCGCCGCCTTGACCGCGCGATGGTCGCCGCCGCTTGGGGCGGGGCCGCCGATGCCGACATCATCGTCCTGCTGATCGAGGCGCATCGCGGCCTGACCGACGGCGTGCAGGCCATCATCGACAACCTCCGCGACAAGATCCCCCAGTCCACAGGCGTGGCACTGGCCATCAACAAGATCGACAAGGTCAAGGCCGAAACCCTGCTCGCCCTGACCGAGAAGCTGAACACCGCCTTCCCCTTCGCCAAGACCTTCATGATCAGCGCCGAACGCGGCTATGGCGTGGATGACCTGCGCGAATGGCTGGCCGCCGAACTGCCCGCAGGCCCGTGGTTCTACCCCGAAGATCAAATCGCCGACCTGCCCATGCGGATGATCGCCGCCGAAATGACGCGCGAAAAACTGACGCTGCGCCTGCATGAGGAACTGCCCTACCAACTGACCGTGGAAACCGAGAAATGGGAGGACCGCCCCGACGGCTCCACCCGCATCGATCAGGTGGTCTATGTCGCCCGCGACGGCCACAAGGGCATCGTCCTTGGTGCCAAGGGCGAAACCATCAAGGCCATCGGCCAGCAGGCACGGGCCGAGATCGCGACCTTCCTCGACCGTCCCGTCCACCTGTTCCTGACCGTGAAGGTCCGCCCCAACTGGATGGAAGAGACCGAGCGCTATTCGGAAATGGGGCTGGATTTCAAGGATGGCGACTGAGCCGCCCCTGCCAACCCCCGGGAGGGCTGTCTGCCCTCCCGGACCCACCCGAGGATATTTTTAGACGGAAAATGAGGGCAAGCGGTGCGCCTGACGACCGATCTCTGGGTCTCTGCCTACCTCACCCGGCTCCGTCTGGCGGATATTCCCGTCTATGTCACCGCCAAGGGCGATGCGACCGCAGGCGCGGTAATCGTGAAATGCGCCACGCTTGACGGTCAGGCCAAGGCCGTGCAGCGCAGCTATGACCTGATGACGGGGGCCCGCGTCTGGATGACCCTTGCCGAAGGGCCAGAGGCCGAGGTGGACGCCACCCTGCGCCGCCAGCGCGACCGCGACCCCGACCTTTGGGTGATCGAGGTAGAGGATCGGCAGGGCCGCACCCTTCTCGACCAGCCGGGGTTGGCGGACTGACTTGCCCTTCCCGCCCCGCGCGCCGATAGTCGGCCCATGATGGAATGGCGCGACGAAGGCGCGCTCCTCTCGGTCAGGCCGCACGGGGAAAGCGCCGCGATCATCGAGGTCTTTACGGCAGAACATGGCCGCCACGCGGGCGTGGTGCGTGGCGGCACCTCGCGCCGCATCGCCCCTGTGCTGCAACCCGGCGCACAGCTTGCCGTGACATGGCGCGCAAGGCTTGACGACCATATCGGCAGCTTCACCGTGGAACCGCTGCGGTCGCGCACCGCGCTGCTGTCGGACCGGCTCGCACTGGCCGGGATGTCCGCCGTCTGCGCCATGCTGCGCGTGGCACTGGCCGAACGCGACCCCCACCCGCTGCTGTGGCGGGCGACCATGCCGCTGCTCGACGCGCTGGACCGGGGCGCGGATTGGCCGCCCGACTATCTGCGCTGGGAGCTTCTGCTGCTAGAGGAGATGGGCTTCGGCCTTGACCTGGCCACCTGTGCCGTTACCGGGTCGCGCGACGACCTGACCTATGTCTCGCCCAAGACAGGCCGCGCCGTCAGCCGCGCGGGCGCGGGCGACTGGGCCGACCGCCTGCTTCCCCTGCCCCATGTCCTGATGGGCCAAGGCACCGGCACCCCGGCCGAGATTGCCGCAGGTCTTGCCGTCACAGGCCATTTCCTGCAGCGCGAACTGGGACCGCTGCTGAACGGCCGCCCCCTGCCCGAGGCGCGCGCGCGGCTTCTGGACCTGCTGTCGCGTCAGCCCTGACGTTCCCTGACCCGCTGCCGCCACAGGGTGAATATCCCCGCCGCCACCACCAACCCCGCCCCGATGGCGACATTGGTCCGCAGCGTCTCGTCAAACAGCAACAGCCCGATGCCCGACGCCCAGACCAGTTGCAGATAGGCAAAGGGCTGGATCGCCGACGCCTCTGCCACCGCAAAGGCCCGGATCAGCAGCCAATGCCCCACGATCGCCGTGCAGCACAGCGTCGCCATCCATCCCCAATCCACCAGCGTCATCGGCTCCCAGAACCAGACGCCCACCAGCGTCATCGCCGCCGCCCCCGCCGTCCCCGTCCAGAAGAAGGACACCGACGCGCTGTCCCCCCGCGCCACATAGCGCGTGAGCAAGCCGTAGATCGCAAAGAGAAAGGCCGACAGCAGCGGCACCAGCGCCCAAGGCGAAAACACCCCAAATCCCGGTTGCAGGATGATCAGCACACCCACGAACCCGATCAGGATCGCCGTCCAGCGCCGCCAGCCGACCTTTTCCCCAAGAATCGGCCCCGAAAGCGCCGCGATCATCAGCGGATAGCAGGTAAAGACCGCATGCGCCTCGACCAGCCCCAGCTTGACGAAGGCCACGACCATCACGCAGACCTCCGCCACCAGCAGCACGCCCCGCGTGATCTGCAGCACCGGAAAGCGCGACCGCGTCGCCGCCCTTATGCCGCCCTCGGCCCGCGTGGCCATCAGCATGACAAAGGCGGCAAAGAACCAAAAGCGGATCATCACCACCATGTAGACGTTGTATTCCGTCGCCAGATGGCGCGAGATGCCGTCCTGCGCCGCGAAGACCACCGTCGTCGCGATCATCAGCCAGATGCCCAGCCGCGTGTTCTGCGCCGTCGCATTGCTGCCCGCGCCCAGTTTCGTCATCGCAGGACCCCCGCCGTCATGTGCCGCTTGCGCCCATGCCCCGCCCGCCGCTCGACGGCAAAACCCGCCGCCTCCAGCGCGCGGCGCACATGGCCCGCCGCCGTATAGGTCGCGAAGGTCCCGCCCGGCGCGGTATGGGCCGCCACCTCTGCCATCAGGTCATCCGACCACAATTCCGGGTTCTTGGCGGGCGAAAACCCGTCCAGAAACCACGCTTCCGCGACCCCGTCCCATGCGGGCAGCGTGACCCGCGCATCGCCCACGATCACCTCGGCCCGCAGCCCCGGCATTTCGATCACCCGCGCGCCGCGCGACCATTGATCCAGCAAAGGCCCCGCCACCGCCGCCGCCTCTGGGAATGCCGCCAGCGCCCGCGCCATCTCCTCCACCGCCAAAGGAAACGCCTCGAACGAGGTGAAGCGCACCACCCCCGGCGCGCCCAGCCCTTGCCACGCGATCCACAGCGCCAGCAGGTTCAACCCGGTGCCAAAGCCCAACTCCGCCACCCGGAACCCATCGCACAGCCGCCCCGGCAACCCGTTGCCCGCCAGAAAGACATGCCGCGTCTCGGCCAGACCATCGGCAAGGCTGAAATAGGGATCATCAAAGCGCCGCGACACCGGCACGATCCCGTCGCGCCAGTCCAAGCCCCCCTCGCCCTGTTCGCCGCCCGCCATATGCCCTAAACCCTGAAATCGCGGCGGACCATGGGGAAGGGCGCGGGGAATGGCAAGTCACGATCTCACCGTGATGGGCGGGGGCATCTTCGGCCTTGCCTGCGCGTGGGAAGCGACGCGGCGCGGCGCGAAGGTCCGCCTGATCGAACGCCATGCCATCGGGGCGGGCGCTTCTGGCGGGCTTGTCGGTGCGCTCGCCCCCCATGTGCCGGAAAACTGGAACGACAAGAAGCAGTTCCAACTCGAAAGCCTGCTCATGGCCCCGGACTGGTGGGCCGCAGTCGCGGATGCGGGGGGCGGGGACCCCGGCTATCTCCGCTCTGGCCGCCTGCAACCCATCCCAGACGACCGCGCCCTCGCCAACGCCCGCGCCCGGATCGCAGAATCCAAGACCCTCTGGCAAAACCACGCCGAATGGCGCGTCCTCCCCGCCACGGGCGCGGTATGGGAACCGCATAGCCCCACGGGGTTCCTTATCCACGACACGCTCACCGCGCGCCTGCACCCCCGCCGCGCCGCCGCCGCCCTGACCGCCGCGCTACGGGCCAAAGGCGCCAAGATCCTGATCGGCGATCACGCCGCCGAAGGCCCCACCGTCTGGGCCACGGGCTATCAAGGCCTCCTCGACCTCAACGCCGCCTTCGCCCAACCCATGGGCGCAGGCGTCAAGGGCCAAGCCCTGCTCCTGCGGCACGACGCCCGCGACCTGCCGCAACTCTTCGCCGATGCGCTCCACATCGTGCCCCATGCCGATGGCACCACTGCCATCGGCTCCACCTCGGAAAACGACTGGCAGGACCCCAGCGCCACCGACGCACAACTGGACGACATCCTGACCCGCGCCCGCGCCGCCCTTCCCGTCCTCAACGAAGCAAAGGTCCTTGACCGCTGGGCCGGCATCCGCCCCCGCGCCCGCAGCCGCGCCCCGATGCTCGGCCCTTGGCCCGACCGCCCCGGTCACTTCATCGCGAATGGCGGCTTCAAGATCGGCTTCGGCATGGCCCCCAAGGTCGCCCAGACCATGGCAGACCTCATCCTGAACGGACAGGACACCATCCCCCCCGGCTTTCACGTGGACGCCAACCTTCAGGCGCGCGGCAGGTAACCCACGGGCGCATTCTCGTCGCGCCAATAGTCCAAGGCCGGACGATCCAGTACCGCCGTGGACCGCTTGAACTCGCAAACGAGTTCGCCCCCTTCCGTGACCGATGCGACGATCAGGCATTGGAAGATGTGGTTGGCCCCGTCGAACACGTCGACCAGTCCCCGGATACGCGGCGTCATCGACGCATCCAGCGCAAAGCCTTCGTCCCAGAACCGCAGGATGGGAAAGACCGCGCCGCCCACCTGCACCCGCAGGCGCGACTTGCGCCGCAGGTCGCGCTTCCGCGCGGCTTCCAGCCCTTCGCGTATCTCTTTCGGCAGGAATTCCAGCATCGCTTCCTCCGTTCCCTACTGGGAGTCTGCGCCGCATTCGGCCCATATCAAGGTGACGGAAAAACGTGACCTCAATCTTAATGAAGCGTGGCGCAAAAGTAACAACTGCCCCGCGCGCCAACTGTTCCCGCCCGCCCCGCCCCGCGCAGTCCTGGTTTACAGCCCCGCCCCAATGGGGTTTCTGCGGCCCATGACCAGCAACAGCACCCGAATCGCGGACCCCGACCACGGCGGCGGCATCGATGCCGCCTGCGCCCGCTGGGGCGGTGCGCGCGCCGACTGGCTGGACCTGTCCACGGGCATCAACCCGCGCCCCTACCCCATCCCGCCCCTGCCGCAGGAGGCATGGACCGCCCTGCCCGACCGCAACACCTTCACCGCGCTGGAACAGGCCGCCCGCCGCTTTTGGAACATCCCCGAGGCCGCAGCCCTCCTCGCCGCCCCCGGGGCCTCTGCCCTGATCGCCCGCATCCCCGCGCTCCTGCCGCCCGGACGCGTGGCCATCCCCGCCCCCACCTATAACGAACACGCCCGCGCCTTCCGCGCCTGCGGCTGGACCGTCATCGACGACGCGACCGATGCCGCATCGGACGCCACCGTCATCGTCCACCCCAACAACCCCGATGGCCGCCAGCACCCCGCGCCGGAAACCGCCTTCGCCGTGATCGACGAAAGCTTCTGCGACGTCACCCCCGACGCCACCCACATCGCCCGCGCCGCCCGCCCCGGCACGCTGATCCTGAAATCCTTTGGCAAGTTCTGGGGCCTCGCCGGGGCCCGCCTTGGCTTTGCCATCGGCGACCCCGCCCTGATCGACCGCTTGCGTCCCATGATCGGCCCTTGGGCCGTCCCCGGCCCCACCCTCGCCATCGCCACCGCCGCCCTGAACGACGACGCATGGGCGCGCCAAACCCGCACCCGCCTTGGCACCGACGCCCAACGCCTCGACGCCCTTATGTCACGGGCAGGCCCCACACCCCTCGGCGGCACCACCCTGTTCCGGCTTTATGACACCGACGACGCGGCAGCATGGCAGGACCGCCTCGCCCGCCACCGCATCCTTGCCCGCATCTTCCCCTATTCCACCCGCTGGCTCCGCCTCGGCCTGCCCGATGGCGACGGCTGGACCCGATTGGAAACCGCCCTGAGATGAGCGCGACCCTCCTCCTCCCCGCCCTGCTGCTCGACGCCGCCTTGGGCGAACCGAAATGGCTCTGGAACCGCTACCCGCACCCTGCTGTCCTGATGGGCCGCGCCATCGGCTGGGCGGATCAGCGGTTCAACGCCGGGACCAACAAACGCCTCAAAGGCACCGCCACCATGGCCGCCCTTGGCGCAGTCGCCATGACCATCGGCTGGCTGATCCACATCATCCCCGATTTCGGCCTCTTGGAAATCATCGCCGCCGCCATCCTGCTGGCCCAGAAATCGCTGGTCGATCACGTCCGCGCCGTGGCCGATGAACTCCGCCTCTCCCTCGCCGGGGGCCGCCGCGCCGTTTCCATGATCGTGGGCCGCGACACCGCCACCCTCGACGCACCCGCCATCTCCCGCGCTGCCATCGAAAGCGCGGCCGAAAACCTGTCCGACGGCGTCATCGCCCCCGCCTTCTGGTTCCTGATCGGCGGGCTACCCGGCCTGATGCTCTACAAGATCACCAACACCGCCGACAGCATGATCGGCCACCGCACCCCCCGGCATCAGGAATTCGGCTGGGCCGCCGCGCGCTTTGACGACCTCCTGAACCTCATCCCCGCCCGCCTGACCGCCCTCCTCCTCGCCCTTTCCCACGGCTGGACCGACCCCCGCCCCATCCTGCGCGACGCCCCCCTCCACCGCTCCCCCAATGCAGGCTGGCCCGAGTCCGCGATGGCCGTCATCCTGAACGTCGCCCTCTCCGGCCCCCGCGCCTATCATGGCGAGATGCGCGACTACCCATGGGTCCACGCCGAAGGCCGCCGCGACCCCGGCCCCGCCGAGATCGACGCCGCCTGCACCGCGCTCTGGCGCGCATGGGCGGCCATGTTCGCCCTCACCGCCCTGATCGCGCTCATCTGATCGCTGCCCGGTTGCGCCCCCGCACCCCACCCCCTACCCTCCGCCCCAAGTAACGGAGTGTCCCATGCGCCTCACCCTGCTCGCCGCCCTCACCGCCGCTACCCCCGCCATGGCCCAAGTCCCCTGCGGCGGGGACTTCCCCGCATG
This sequence comes from Pseudomonadota bacterium, assembly GCA_039798885.1. GTDB lineage: Bacteria > Pseudomonadota > Alphaproteobacteria > Rhodobacterales > Rhodobacteraceae > Paragemmobacter. The sequence goes on from JBDKFE010000038.1 coordinate 39,162, forward strand.
GGTGCAGGCGATGAAGGCCGAGGCCACGGTCAAAGGCATCCCCGCCGACACCGCCGACGCCTTCTTCGCAGACCTCTCTCCCGACCCCAAAGTGCTGAAGGCCGACCGCTCCCAAGGCGTATTCCGCAAAAGCTTCCTCGAATTTTCCCAAAGTCTCATTTCCGGCGACCGCATGACCCGTGGCCTTGCCCTCTCTGACCAGTGGGACACCATCTTCGACCGGGCCGAGGCCGAATACGGCGTCCAGCGCGGCATCCTCCTCGCCTTTTGGGCGTTCGAGACGGATTACGGCGCAGTCCAAGGCGATTTCGAAACCCGCCGCGCCCTCGTCACCCTCGCCCATGACTGCCGCCGCCCCGATCTTTTCCAACCGCAGGTCTTCGCCGCGCTGGAAATGCACCGCTTGGGCGAATTCGACCTGAACACGACCGGCGCTTGGGCGGGCGAAATCGGCATGGTCCAGATGCTTCCCGGCGACATCCTCGCGCGTGGGGTGGATGGCGACGGCGACGGTTTGGTGACGCTGAAAACCTCCGTCCCCGACGCCCTGCTGTCCGGTGCCAAGATGCTGCAACACCACGGCTGGCAACCGGGTCAGCCATGGCTGCAAGAGGTGACGATGCCCGACAGCTTCGACTGGTCGCTCACGGGCCTGGAAACCGAACTTCCTGCCGAACAATGGGCCGCCATGGGCGTGCAGGTCCGCCAAGGCAGCGTGGCGAACGGCCTGCCCGCCTCTATCCTGCTGCCCCAAGGCCGCAAGGGCCCCGCCTTCCTGATCTACCCGAACTTCCGCACGCTGTTCGAGTGGAACAAAAGCTTCGTCTACGTCACCACCGCCGCCTATTTCGCCACCCGCCTGATGGGCGCGGACCCCTATCAGGCAGGGAACCCCGACCCCGCCCTCTCCCTCGATCAGATGAAGGCGCTGCAAGAGAAACTCGCCGCCCTTGGCCATGACGTGGGCGCGATCGACGGCATCCTCGGTGCCGCCACCCGCATCGCCGTGCAGAAGGAACAATCCCGCCTCGGCCTGCCCGCCGACGCATGGCCGACGCCGGAACTTCTGGGGAAACTCTAGACCGGCAGGACCCACAGCGCGAGGAACGGCCCCGCCCCCGACCGCATCGCATGGCGGATGCCGGGCGGGTTGTAGATCACCCCCGTCGCCCCCGGATCAGTCCAGTCCATCCCGGCATTCCACCACTCGCCGGGGGCAAGCGACAGGTACACCTCTTCCGGCGGATGGTCATGGTCCACATAGGTCACCCCCGGTGCCATCACCGTCACCCCGATCCACAGATCGTCGCGCAGTTCCAACCCGCCCGGCCCACAGATCATCGCATTGGCATGCCCGTCCCAGAACACCCGATCCGCCGGGTCCGCCGACGCGCGCCGCTTCCACTCCAACCGCTCCACCAGCGCGGCAAAGGCATCCGCCAGCCCCTGCCGTGGTCCCCCTTCCGCCGCCTCCAGCGCCGCCTCGATCCAGCCGCAGACCGGCAGTTGCGCCTCCACCGCGCCACCCCCGGCCCCAACCCGATCCCGAAGCCGCGAAAACACCCGCTCCCCCGCCAATGCCGCCGCCGATCCCGGCGCGGCGCTCGCCGTCAATGCCGCCTCCGCCGCCTCCAGAAACCGCTGCACATCCGGATGCCGCATCGCCCGCTCCCTCTTCTGCTGCCCGAACCCTGCCCCGCCGCCCCGCCGCCCGCAACTCCGTTTCCGACACCCGACCACAACCCCATTAACCAACCGCCAAGCGCGGCCTTTGCACAGCCCATCGTCAAGGGCATCTTTCCCCCATCTATAGTCCTGCTCAGGATCACCTCCTGAAAAGAACCCGGCGCAGTGCCTGCTGCGCCGGGTTTCCTTTTTCACGGGCCTAAGGCCCGATCCAAAGGCGCAGGATGGATACCAGCAGCGTTCCCGCCGCGATGATGACCATCCACCTTCTATAATCCTGCACCTTCCGTCCAATCACCTCCATCCATCGCAAAGGGTTGCGACAGGGCCAGGCTAGATGGGCAATCGTTGGAAATGCGTTAGGGTAAACCCCATGGGTCCGAAGAATTCCCTGTTAACCAAGCCCCAAGCCCAGTCTTTACAGCGGCCTTCGTGGCGGGCATCCTTATCCCGTCTGTAGTCGTGATCAGGATCACCTCCTGAAAACAACCCGGCGCAGTTGCTACCTGCGCCGGGTTTCCTTTTTCACGGGTTTACTGCCCGATCCAAAGGCGCAGGATAGAAACCAACAGCGTTCCCGCCGCGATGATGACCATCCAACGTCTGTACTCGTGTATCTTCAGTCCGATCACCTCCATCCATCGCAAAGGGTTGCGACAGGCAGACCGTAAGAACGGAGGATGAATAAAATCTTAGGGATCACATCCCGTGGACCGGCTTCTGCCGCCGCCGCCAGACCACGGCCGCCTGCGCCGCCGCCCGCGTCAAACCGCGCCAGACCTGCAACCCCGCAGACAGATCGGCCCCCTCGGGCAGCACCATAACCAGCCGCGTCTCGCCCTCAAAAATGTCCAGCCGCCCCGCAGGATGGGCGCGCATCCACTCCGCCCGCTCTGCCTCGGTCGCGCGCACCGGGAAGCGCTGTGCGAAGCGCCCCGCCTCAACCGTGAATTCCGGTGCCTCGGCCCCGTCGCGGGCAAAGACCAAGGCCCCCTCCCGCTCCACGCCCACAAACCCCGCCGCGACCAGCGCCTCTTCCACCGACCCCGTCACGCGACCAGCGCCTCGGCCTTCTTCAGGTCCACCGACACCAGCTGACTCACCCCCTGCTCTTGCATCGTCACCCCGAACAGCCGGTCCATCCGCGCCATCGTCACCGCATGGTGGGTGATGATCAGAAACCGCGTGTCCGTCCGCCGCGCCATCTCGTCCAGCAGGTCGCAGAACCGCGTGACGTTGGCGTCGTCCAAAGGCGCGTCCACCTCGTCCAGCACGCAGATCGGCGCGGGGTTCGCAAGGAACACCCCAAAGATCAGCGCCAGCGCCGTCAGCGTCTGCTCGCCCCCCGACAGCAGCGACAGCGTCGCCAGTTTCTTGCCCGGCGGCTGGCACATGATCTCCAGCCCCGCCTCCAGCGGATCATCCGATTCCACCAGCACCAACCGCGCCTCGCCCCCGCCGAACAAATGCGTGAACAGGGTCGAGAAATTGGCATTCACCTGCTCGAAAGCCGTCAGCAGCCGCTCCCGCCCTTCGCGGTTCAGCCCCGCGATCCCGGCCCGCAGCTTCTTGATGGCCTCTTCCAGATCGACCTTTTCGGACACCAGCGTATCGTATTCCTCCGACACCGCCTTGGCATCCTCTTCTGCCCGCAGGTTGACGGCCCCCAGCGCCTCGCGCTGCCGCTTCAGGCGGTTCACATCGGCATCCAGCGCCTCGGCATCCGGCATCCGCTCCGGGTCCGCCTTCAGCGTGGTCAGCAACTGCTCCGGCGTGCTCTCCGTCTCCTCAAAAATCCGCTCACTGGCATAGGCCACCGTCTCGCGCGCGGCATCCATCCGCGCTTCGGCCCGCGCCCGCGCCTCGCGCGCTTCACCCGCCGCGCGCTCGGCCTCGCGCTCGGCCATCTGCGCCTCGCGCAGCGCCCCCTCCGCCTCGGCCAAAGCGTCCGCCGCCACGCGCCGCCGCTCTTCCGCCCCAGCAATCGCCTCGGCCAATTCCTCGCGCTTGATGGCGATCTCTTCCGGTGCGGCGCTCGCCTCGGTCAGTTCTTCCTCTGTCTCGGCCTTCCGCTCTGCCAGTTCGGCGATCCGCCGTTCCGCTGTCTCCAGCCGGTGCCGCCAACCCGAAAGCTCCTTCACAGCCTCCTGCCGCCGCTTGACCCGCGCCTCGCCCTCGCGGCGCAATTCGTCATGCGCCGACCGCCGCGTCAGCATGGCCAAACGCGCCGCCTCCACCGCGACCTTCGCCGCCTCGACCGCGTTGCGCGCGGCCTCCACATCGCCAAGGTCCCCCATCGCGACCTCGGCCTCGCGCAGCCGCGCCCGCGCTGCCAGCGCCTCATCCTCGAACCGCGCCACGGCCAGCCGCGCAGCTTCCAGCTTGCCCGCCGCGATGGACTTGTCCGCCTCTGCCCGCGCGGCCGCCCGGTTCACCTCGGTCACGCGCGCATCTGCCGCCCGCCGCGCTTCGCGCGCCATCTGATCCGCCCGCGACAGGTCCGCCAACCGCGCCTGCAACGCCTCATGCGCCTGACGCGCCCCCTCGGCCCGCGCCGCCACCTCTTCCAGATCGCGCTTCAACTGCACAAGCCGGTTCAACTGCTGCAACCGCAGCGCCGCCGCCGACGGCGCATCCTCCGCCCCCGCCCGGAACCCGTCCCATCGCCACAGATCCCCCTCGCGGGACACCAAGCGCTGCCCCGGCAGCAGCGCCGCCTGCAAGGCCGCCCCCTGCGCCCGGTCCACTAGGCCAATCTGCCCCAATCGCCGCGCCAGCACACCCGGCGCCGTCACATGCGCCGACAGCCGCACCACCCCCGCAGGCAGGCCCTGCGGCGCGGCATAGTCGGCCAACAGCGCCCAACCCGACCGCCCGTCGCTGCCCACCTCCGGCGCGCGCAGGTCATCCGCCAGCGCCGCACCCAAGGCCTTCTCGAACCCCGGCTCCACCTCCAGCCGGTCCAGCAACTGCGACCCTGCCGAAGCCTCGCGCTCCACCAACCGCGCCAGCGCCGCCACCTCGGCACGCAGCGCATTGGCCTCGCCCTCCGCCGCCGAACGCGCCGCCCGCGCCTCGGCCTCGCGGCTCTGCGTCTCGGCCCGCGCCACCTCGGCCTTCTCCAGCAGCGCCTCGGACTCCTCGGCCTGCGCTATGGCCAGTTCCTGCGCCTCTTCCGCCGCCTCAAACGCCTCCGCCGCCAGTGCCAGCGCCTCCACAGCGCCCTCCACCGCCTCACGCGACGCCACGGCCTGCCCCTCGGCCTTCTCCAACACACCCCGCGTGTCGCTCAGCATCCGCTGCGCCGACTGATGCCGCGCCACCAGCCGCGCGCTGTCCTCTGTCGCCTGCGCCAACAGCGCCTCGCGGTCCCCCAGCACGGCACCCGCCTCGCGCGCGGCCTCTGCCGCCTCGGCCAGCCGCTCCTCATGGCCGTCATGGGCGCGGGCCAACTGCTCGATCTCCCAATCCAGCCGCCCGATCGTCTCACCGGCGTCGCGGTTCAGCCCGGCCTCGCGCTCCATGTCGCGGACCAGCTGATCAATCCGCCCCCGCAGCGTCTCGATCATCGCCCGCGCCCGCGCCTCCTGCTCGGCCAGCCCGTCGCGCTGCACCACCAGCCGCTGCAGGATGGCCGACGCAATCGCCTCCTCCTCCCGCCGCGACGGCAGCACATCCTCGCGCCCCTCGCGCGCCTTGCCCGCCGCCCGCGCCGCCGCCTCGGCCTGCGACGCCGCCACCAGCCGCTCGCGCAGCACACCCTCGGCCTCCAGCCGCGCAACCTCGGCCTCACGCCAGCGGCGATAGAGCAGCATCCCCTCCGCCCGCCGCAATTCCTCGCCGATCTCGCGATACCGCGCCGCCTGCTTGGCCTGCCGGTTCAACGTGGACAATTGCTGCGCCAACTGCTCCAGCACGTCATCCACACGGGTCAGGTTCTGCTCGGCCCCTTGCAGCTTCAACTCCGCCTCATGCCGCCGCGCATACAGGCCGGAAATCCCCGCCGCCTCTTCCAGCACCCGCCGCCGCGCCTTGGGCTTGGCGTTGATCAGTTCCGAAATCTGCCCCTGCCGCACCAGCGCCGGGGAATGGCTCCCGGTCGAGGCATCGGCGAACAGCATCTGCACATCCCGCGCCCGCACGTCCTTGGAGTTGGCCTTGTAGGCCGATCCCGCATCCCGCGTGATCCGCCGCACGATCTCGATCTGATCCGCATCATTGAACCCCGAAGGCGCCAACCGATCCTGATTGTCGATCACCAGCGCCACTTCGGCGAAATGCCGCGCCGGACGTGTCGCCGCCCCGGCAAAGATCACATCCTCCATCCCGCCGCCGCGCATCGCGGTGGGACGGTTCTCGCCCATCACCCAGCGCAGCGCCTCCAGCAGGTTCGACTTACCGCATCCGTTCGGCCCCACAACACCCGTCAACCCCTCGTGGATCACCAGATCCGTAGGGTCCACAAAGCTTTTGAAGCCATTCAGACGCAGCTTGGAAAAACGCAACGCGGGGCCACCCCAGATGATTCCGTCAAACCCTTATGGTCCGACCGATCCCCCGCCCCGTCAACCGCCCCTCCACCGCATATCGGCAGATCAGCGCCCTTATCCCCAAGATATTGCGGAAAACGGGGGCCCCAAGCCCCCGCCCCGGGATCAGCTGACCAGTTCCCCGGCCAGCCCGCGATCCATCAACGCGACCGTTTCCGCCACGCCGTACAGCGCCACGAACCCGCCGAAACGCGGCCCCTCGGACGCGCCAAGCAGCACCTCATACAACGCCTTGAACCAATCGCGCAGCGGCTCGAACCCATGCTCCTTGCCCACGGCAAAGACCATGGACTGCAGCGCGTCCGCATCCTGCCCGCCGTCCCACGCCACCAGCCGCGCCCGCAGATCCTGCATCGCCGCCCGCTCCTGATCCGTGGGCAGACGGAACACCCGCGTCGGGGCGATCTTGTCGGCGAAGTAGCGCACCGCAAAGCCTGCGGCGGCATCCAGATCGGGATGCGTCTCGGGGCTCGCCTCGGGCGCATAGGCCCGGATATAGCCCCACAGCCCCTTGGCATCCTTGGCCCCCGCCACACTGGCAAGGTTCAACAGCATGCTGAACGGCACCACCATCTTGCTCTCTGGCGGGTTGCCGCCATGGATATGCCAGACCGGGTTGTTCACCTGCCCGTCCACATCCTGCGTCGGATAGGCCTTCAACTGCTGGTGATACTCGTCCACCGCGCGCGGGATCACATCGAAATGCATCCGCTTCGCCGTCTTGGGCTTTTGATACATGAAATAGGACAGCGACTCCGTCGCCGCATAGGTCAGCCATTCGTCGATGGTCAGCCCGTTGCCCTTGGACTTCGAAATCTTCTGCCCCTGATCGTCAAGGAACAGCTCATAGGTCATGTGGTTCGGCTTGCGCCCCCCCAGCACCTCGCAGATGCCGTCATAGATCGGCGTGTTGGTGGAATGGTCCTTCCCATACATCTCGAAGTCCACGCCCAACGCCGCCCAGCGCGCCCCGAAATCCGGCTTCCACTGCAACTTCACATGCCCGCCCGTCACGGGCAGCGTCCACTCCCGCCCATCCTCGTCGTCAAAGGTGATCTCACCCCGCACCGCATCCACAGTCTTCATCGGCACATAAAGCACGCGCCCCGTCTCGGGATGGATCGGCAGGAAGCAGCTATAGGTCTGCTGCCGCTCCTCGCGCAGGGACGCCAGCATGATCCCCATGATCGCGTCATACCGCTCCGCCGCAAGCCGCAGCACCGCGTCGAACTGACCCGAGCCATAGAATTCCGTGGCCGAGATGAACTCATACTGGAACCCGAACGTATCCAGAAACCGCCGCAGCATGGCGTTGTTGTGATGCCCAAAGCTCGCGAACTCCCCATAGGGGTCCGGCACGCTGGTCAGCGGCTTTTGCATATGCTGACGCAGCATCTCCTGCTGCGGCACGTTCTCCGGCACCTTCCGCATCCCGTCCAGATCGTCCGAGAAACAGATCAACCGCGTCGGAATGTCCGAGATGACCTCGAACGCCCGCCGGATCATCGTCGTCCGCGCCACCTCGCCAAAGGTCCCGATATGCGGCAGCCCCGACGGACCATAGCCCGTCTCGAACAGCACATAGCCCTTCTCGGGGTCCTTCTTCTCATAGCGTTTGAGGATCGCGCGGGCCTCTTCAAACGGCCATGCTTTCGATTTCATCGCGGCGTCACGCAGGGCAGACATCGGCAATCCTCAGGGAAACGCGCAGGGACCCCATGCCCCCGCAGCCCCCGTCCTCTATTGCCGCACCTGCAGCACGTCAATAATCTGCGCCGCAAAGCACAAAGGAATCCGCCCATGTCCGACACGCCGCCCATGTCCCCGCAAGACGCCCTCGTCGCCGTCATGGTCGCCTGCTCGGCCTCCGACCAGAACATGCGGACGGCGGAACTCGTCGCCATCCAGCGCATGGTCAACCACATGCCCGTCTTCGCCGACTACGACCAAGACCGCATCCGCCGCATCAGCCAGATCGTCTTCGACCTCTTCGAAGAAGAAGACGGTCTGGACGCCCTCTTCGGCCTGATCCGCGAAGCCCTGCCCGAACGCCTGAACGAAACCGCCTATGCGCTCGCCTGCGACGTCGTCACCGCCGACGGCAAACACAACGAGGTAGAGTTGCGGATGCTCGAAGAAGTGCGCGAGGAACTGCGGGTCGACCGCCTCCACGCCGCCGCCATCGAATGGGGCGCAAGGGTGCGGCACCTGACGCCCTAACCCGCAGAAACCGGGGCTGCAGGGACATCTCCACCCCGCGCTCCGGCCGTTCCACCCAGTGGGCGGGGTTCACCCCGCCACGAACGCCAGCCGCCACCCCCTCACCCATAGGCCTCTGCCCAGCGCGCGATCAACTGCCCCTGCAACTTCCGCGCCCGCCGCGTCCATGCCTTCCCACCCTTGGGCTGCTCCCGTTCCGCCACGCTCAACCGATCCCGCCGCGCCACGTCCGCGCAGAAAATGGCAAAGGCCATCTCCCGCCCCGACGGCGGCTGCACATAGCCCACCAGCCCCGATACGAAGTTCAACGTCCCCGTCTTGCCGATCACCTTCACCGGGCTTTCGATCTCTGCCCCATCGCCATCCCGCATCCCCAGATCGCGCAGCACCGGCTTCAACCCCCGCCCGCTCGGCGTGGCCTGTGCCGCGACCAGCGCTTTCACCATCTCCACCGCCGACACCCGGCTCTGCCCGCCCAAGCCGGAATGATCCACGAACCGCCCGTCCGCCCCCAGCCGCCCCCGCGCCCAATTCGACATCGCGTCCCCCGACGCCCGCAACCCGCCTGCCCCGGACGAGGACAACCCCACCACCTCCGCCGTCAGGTTCGTGGACCAGCGCAGCATCCGCCGCAGCACATCCGCCAGCGGCTCGCCCAGATGCTCCGCCACCACCTGCGCCCCGGCAGGCAAGCCCGCCACCCGTCGCCCCTCGGGCAGGTCGATCCCCTGCGCCCGCGCCAAGGTCTGGAACACCTCGCCCACATAGGCCCCCGGGCTCCGCACCGGCAACCACCGGCTGCCCCCCTTGCCCAGCGCCTCGCTTGCGACGGTCCACTCCTCCGCCCCGCCCCGCGCGCGCCATGTGAACAGCGGTGCCTCCCGCCGCACCACCTCCATCCGCGCGATCCGCACGGGCGGCACGAACCGCTCCCCCCGCGCATCCATGGCGACACCCCAACCGTCCTGCGCCCGCTTCCACTCGAAATGGACCCGGTTGTAATTCAGGTTCAGCCCCGAAATCGCGGGGTTATACCCCACATGCTCCGGCTGGTCCGACGCGATCTCCGAAATCTCCGGCAAGGCCCCGTCATGGATCAGGAACCGCCCCGCCACCCCCCGGACCCCCGCCCCCGCCAAACGCGCCGCCAGATCGCCCAGCCGATCCGTATCCAGCTCGGGATCCCCCGTCCCCGACAGGATCAGATCCCCCTGCACCACGCCCCCGGCCACGGGCCCCGTCACCAGCACCCGCGTCGCGAAGCGATGCCCCGCCCCCAACCGCTCCAGCCCATAAAGCGCCGTCACCGCCTTCGCCGTGCTCGCAGGCGGCAGCCCCTCACGCTCGCCCACCGCCTCCAGCACCTGCCCGGTCCGCGCATCGGCCACGGCAAAGCCCACCACGCCCCCCAGCCCCGCCGCCTCGATCAAGGCCCCCGGCTCCGGCCCCGCCTGCACCGCCGCAGCCCCGCCCGAAGGCCGCGCCAAGGGCCGCGGACTGACCGCCAGCCCCTCCGCCCAAGCCGGCACCGCCAGCCCCGCCAGAACCCCGCCCAGAACCACCCGCCGCGAAACCATCACATCTCCCCCGGGACTCAGCCCCCAAAACCCTAGCCAAAGCCCGCCCGCCGGGGCAAGCCGCGCCACAGCCCCATTTTCCGTCTCCAAATATCCACAAGGGGTGAATTGGCCGGCACGGCCAAGAGGGGACGCGTGCGTCCCCTGCACCCGAGCCACAGCGGCGCAAGCCGCGCAGGCGAGAGGAACGGGACGCGGGCGGAACGCCCGCTCCGCATCGCTACCGACGCCACTCCCCGCGCGCGCGGATGGCGGTGGACGAACTGCCGTCCATCGGCAGGTTCACGAAACACCAGCAGGGCGCATCCCGCGCCCGCAGCACCTCGCCCCGGTCGACCCGCTTGCCGCCATAGATGCGCGCCGCCTTTGACATCCGCCCCCGCAGGCCCCAACCGGGCCGCGCCAGCACGCCCACAGGCACCATCCGCAGGATATCCTCCCACCGCTCCCAGCGATGGAACTGCCCCAGATTATCCGCCCCCATCAGCCAGACGAAGCGCACGCCGGGATAGATCGCCCGCAACCGCTCCAGCGTCTCGGCGGTGAACCGCGTGCCCAGCCGCGCCTCCAGATCGCTCACCACCACGCGCGGATCGCGCATCACCGCCCGCGCCCGCGCCATGCGCTGCGCCAGCGGCGCAGGCCCCACCGCCTTCAGCGGATTGCCGGGGCTCACCAGCCACCACACCCGGTCCAGCCCCATCCGCTTCAACGCCTCGCGCGTGATATGCGCATGCCCCCCATGCGCCGGATCAAAGCTCCCTCCCAGAAGCCCGATCACCATCCCCTTCCGCGCCACGGGAAATCCTGCCCGCACGCCGCCCTCCGCCTGAAATTCCAAGGCAAAGCCCAACCACCCAACGTTGCCACTGTCCAGCATTATCGCTACATGGTCCCCCGACACCCCGAAGGATTCCGGAACAGGAGCGGCAAGATGGCCTCGTATCAGTATGTCTACCACATGGACGGCGTCTCCAAGACCTATCCCGGCGGCAAGAAGGTGTTCGAAAACATCCGCCTGAACTTCCTGCCCGGCGTGAAGATCGGCGTCGTCGGCGTGAACGGCGCGGGCAAATCCACCCTCCTGCGCGTCATGGCGGGCTGGGACAAGGATTTTCAGGGCGAAGCCTGGGCCGCCAAGGGCGCCAAGGTCGGCTACCTCCCGCAGGAACCGCAACTCGACCCGACCCTGACCGTGCGCGAGAACGTGAAGCTCGGCGTCGCGGAAAAGCAGGCAAAGCTCGACCGCTACAACGAACTCGCCATGAACTACTCGGACGAGACGGCGGAAGAAATGGCCCAGCTGCAGGACCAGATCGACGCCGAAAACCTCTGGGACCTCGACAGCCAGATCGACGTCGCGATGGAAGCCCTGCGCTGCCCGCCCGATGACGCCAATGTCGAAACCCTCTCGGGCGGGGAACGCCGCCGCGTCGCGCTCTGCAAACTCCTGCTCGAAGCGCCCGACATGCTGCTGCTCGACGAACCGACGAACCACCTCGACGCCGAAACGATCGCTTGGCTGCAAAAGCACCTGATCGAATACAAGGGCACGATCCTGACCGTGACCCACGACCGCTACTTCCTCGACGACATCACGACTTGGATCCTCGAACTGGAACGCGGCCGCGGCATCCCGCACGAGGGCAACTATTCCTCATGGCTGGATGCAAAGGCCAAGCGCCTCGCGCAGGAAGCGCGCGAGGACAAGGCCAAGCAGAAGGTCCTCGAAAAGGAACTCGAATGGATCCGCGCCGGGGCCAAGGCCCGTCAGGCCAAATCCAAGGCCCGTATCCAAGCTTATGAAAAGATGGCCGACGAGTCGGTCAAGGAACTGGTCGGCCGCGCCCAGATCATCATCCCGCACGGCCCCCGCCTCGGCTCCAAGGTCATCGAATTCGAAAACGTCTCCAAGGCACTGGGCGACAAGCAGCTGATCGAAAACCTCTCCTTCTCGCTGCCCCCGGGCGGCATCGTGGGCGTCATCGGCCCCAACGGCGCGGGCAAATCCACGCTGATGAAGATGATCACCGGGCAGGAAAAACCCGACAGCGGCACCATCACGCTGGGCGACACCGTGCAGCTGTCCTACGTGGACCAGTCGCGCGACGCGCTGAACCCCGACAAGAACGTGTGGGAAGAAATCACCGACGCGCTCGACATCGTCGTTCTGGGCGATGCCGAAGTGAACAGCCGCGCCTACTGCTCGTCGTTCAACTTCAAAGGGTCCGACCAGCAGAAGAAGGTGGGCATCCTGTCGGGCGGGGAACGCAACCGCGTGCATATGGCGAAACTGCTGAAATCCGGCGGCAACGTCCTTCTGCTTGACGAACCGACCAACGACCTCGACGTCGAAACCCTGCAAGCGCTCGAAGCGGCAATCGAAGAATTCGCAGGCTGCGCGGTCATCATCTCGCACGACCGCTTCTTCCTCGACCGCCTCTGCACCCACATCCTCGCCTTCGAAGGCGACGCCCATGTGGAATGGTTCGAAGGCAACTTCCAGCAATACGAAGAAGACAAGATCCGCCGCCTCGGCCCGGATTCCGTCGAACCCAAGCGCGTGAAGTACAAGAAGTTCACGCGGTGACCCTAGGGCGGGGTGCCCCCCCGCCACGGCCGCAACGCCGACGGGGCGGGGTGAACCCCCGCCCCGCATCCCATCCACCCGCACCCGTCGCCAAGACGCCGCCCCGTCTCGCATCCGCCGGGGTCCACCGCCGCGCCTGACCTGTTTCGCCCCGCCCGGCCCGCCCCGCAGCCGGAATCGCCAAAGGGATCGGCCTC
>JBDKFE010000039.1:0-15212 GCA_039798885.1 Pseudomonadota bacterium
ACGTCACCAACGTCTTATCCATGATCCCAACCGTATCTCGCAGGATGTTGCCGAGTTGCTGTGAAACATTAGAAAAATGTCTTATCTCTCCGTATTTGTGGAAGAAACGGATTGCTCTATCTCCGGTGCGGGGCGCCGTATCGTTATATGATCGCAGGTAACCGGCCAGCGGTTCGAAAATGGGTACAGCGCGTTCCAACCCGCCCTTGTCCATGCTTCGGATTGCATTTGAGCGAAAAACGAGGTTCGGGACTTTCTCGTCAAGCCTCACCTCCGCTACAGCGAGACCTGCCGCTTCACTGGGGCGACAACCCGTAAAGGCCATGATTAAGCCAATTAAGCCGATTTCTTGGTTATGCCATCCTTCCAGCGCCTGCACGTAGGCAGACCATTGCTCTGGTGAAAACGACTTGCGCTTTGTGCTGGTCTTCCCTTCTCGCGCCTTGTTGGACAATCCAGCAAAGGGATTGTTGACCCTCTGGTCTGGGAACTCTTGGTTCCAGCAGTTGATTACGGCCGAGAAAGTGTTGTTGTATCGGTTACCCGTTGCGGGCTTGTGCTGCTCCAAGTAGGCCCTAGCATGTTGTCGACTGATCATCTCAAGGGGCGTTGACATCCCTTGCTTTCCAAGGGACAGGCCGAATTTCTTGAGTAAACTGCTGGTCTTCTTCTCGTAGACTGCTTGCTTGGTGGTGTCGCGCTCAGCCTCAGCGCGGTTTACGTGCATGTAGTACGCCGTGGCATCACCCCACGTGGGCTTTAGTTGCAGGGGCTTGCCACTTTTAACATGTTGCAGGGCAAGCACGTTGGGATCGTCGTGTCGCGTGGGGAGGTAGGGAGTTTCATACCCGGCCTGTCCCCATTGTCCGCCTTCATAATCTGCCTGCATTCTTTTCCAATCGGTGTACCGATCGGCCAGATGTTCCTCGGTGTTTTCAATAGCGGCTAGCCACGCCTCCTCGTCTCTTTCAAATTTCTGTCTTTCCTCCAGCGAGGCTCCAGCGTGAAGGACGGGGCGGGTAAGGGTTTCTGCGAGCGACGCAGCTTGGGCAGTTACATCCTGACTAAGCCGAGTTACGTCAGCATTCTGCAGGCGTGCATATCTAGAAGCAATTGCTTCATATTGGTTGTCGGCGAGACGCCACCTTGCGGCAGCCTCTCTGTAGGAGGTTGTTCCGAGTGCCTTCTTGAACTCTAGTTTGTTGCCGAAACTCGGCCGCAGGTGTTCAGGAATGCGCCGCCGGTAACTGTAGAGGCCAGTTTTCGACTTCGTCAGATATGGCAGTGTTTGGGGCATGTGTGTACCGAGCGTGTACCGCGTCTGTGTACCACAATCATGCCGTTTCCTAAAGAAAACAGCAAGTTCAGTAGCTTATCTTGGAAGATTGGCTCCGGCGGTAGGGATCGAACCTACGACCAATTGATTAACAGTCAACTGCTCTACCGCTGAGCTACGCCGGAACACGGGGGCCGTATAGCAAGGGTGTTTCGGGGGGGCAAGGGGGCTTGCGTGGAAAAAACGTGCCTTTGGTCAGATGAGGTGATGCATCGCCCCCGGATCGGTGAAGTCGGCGGGCGCTATCTGATTTTTTTCAGCGAGATCAATCAGGTGGGCAAGTATGTTGTGGCCTGCTGCGCGGATCAGTTCCGGGGCGAGGCCCGGATAGATGCGGGCTGTCAGCTGGGAAATGGTCGCAGGCCCCTCTTGCAAGGCGGTCAGGATCTGGGCCATCCGACCCGTGCGATGAGTAATCAGCTCTGCCAGCCGCGCGGCCGGGTCCTTGATCGCGTCGCCATGGCCCGGCAAGAACTCTGACCAGTTTGCTTGCGTCAGGCGGTGCAACGAGTCGAGATACTCTCCCATGTCGCCGTCGGGGGGAACGATGACAGAGGTGGACCAGCCCATCACATGGTCCCCTGAGAACAGCGTGGACCCGATGGACAGGCAGGCATGTGTTCCCAGATGGCCGGGTGTGTGGTGGACGTCGAGTTGCCAGTCTTCGCCTGAAATGGTTTCACGGTCATGAAGGCGCCGGTCTGGGCGGAAGTCTAGGTCAAGCCCGTCGCCGCCTGCACCGCGCAGCCCCGCAAGGACGAGCCTTTTCATCGCAGGCGAGCGACCGTCTTCTGCCCGTCCCATCGCCAGAATCGGCGCACCCGTCTTGCGCGCAAGCCGTGCCGCCGATGCGGAATGGTCGCGATGCGGGTGGGTGACGATGATGTGGCTGATCTCTTCCTTGGCGTCCAGCGCTGCCAAAAGCGCGGCGAGGTGGGGCGGATCGTCCGGCCCCGGATCGATGACAGCAACGCGACCGGAGCCGAGGATATAGCTGTTTGTCCCCGTATGGGTCAGAGGAGAGGCGTTTCCGGCCCGGATCAGGCGGATGCGCGGTCTGCTGGACGGGGGCGACATGCGGGCCTCTTTCCTCGGGGCAGAGGGAAGGCTAGGCTCTGGTCAAATGGCCCGCAAGTCCTTCCTCCCGCGCGGTCTCTATGGCCGCGCCGCGCTGATCCTGATCGTGCCCATCGTCACGATCCAGTTGGTCGTGTCGGTGACCTTCATCCAGCGCCACTTCGAACGGGTGAGCGAGCAGTTGACCGGTGGCGTGGCCGCCGAGTTGCGGCTTTTGATGGCCGAGGCAGGGGCCGCATCGTCGGCAGCAGAGGCACAGCGTCGGCTAAGCCGGATCGCGGCACCGCTGGGTCTGTCCGTGAGGCTGCCCGCAATCGAGGCGGAACCCGTGGCGGACCGGACCGAATGGCTGGACCTTACTGGACGCTTCGTGATCCGCACCCTGCGGACGGCCTTTCCGTCATTGGGCCCTGTCGATCTGGTCGCAGGTGATGGCACGGTCAGACTTGATTTGCCCACCCGCTGGGGCCCGATGTCCGTCGAGGTGCAGAGGTCCCGGCTGTCAGCCACCAATCCGCACCAGTTGCTGGTGCTGATGATTGTCACCTCTATCCTGATGACGATCATCGCCTACCTCTTCCTCTCTAATCAGTTGCGGCCCATCGCCCGACTTTCCTTGGCGGCCGAGGCCTTTGGCAAAGGGTTGGTGATCCCCTACACCCCGCGCGGCGCCACCGAAGTCCGGGCTGCGGGACATGCCTTTCTGGATATGCGGTCGCGGATCGAAAGGCAGATTGAGCAGCGGACGCTGATGCTGTCGGGTGTCAGCCACGATCTGCGGACCCCCCTGACGCGCCTGCGCCTTGGCCTGTCCCTGCTGCCAGAGGATGAGGAGACGAAGGCGCTTTTGGGGGACGTCGCGGATATGGAACGGCTTGTCGACGAATTCCTGTCCTTTGCCCGAGGCGACGCGACCGAGACGGCAGAAGAGGTTGATCCCGCCCTTCTTTTGCAAAAGGTTGTCGAAAATGCGGGGCGCATGGGACGCGCGGTGGAGTTGCGCGATCTTGGGTCCGGCGGCCACGCGCAGATGCGACCGCAGGCGGTGACACGGGCGCTAGAGAACCTGATCGGCAATGCGCTGCGCTTTGGAAGCCGGGCCCGCGTCACGTTGATGTCGGGCGAAACCTGGGTCCGCTACACGGTCGAGGATAACGGCCCCGGCATCCCGGACGACCGGCTTGGTGAGGCTGTGCAACCGTTCAGCCGTCTGGACGCGGCGCGCGATCCCAATCGCGGCGGCGGCGTCGGGCTGGGCCTGTCGATTGCCGCAGACATCGCGCGCAGCCATGGCGGGGAATTGCGGCTGGCACGAAGCGAGGAGTTGGGCGGTCTGAAGGCGGACCTGTTGTTGGCGCGTTGAAGTCTGCGTCAGTCGCGGCCGATGACAAGCACCCAGTGCAGGCTGCCATCCCGTCCCACCGCCATGCCGATACCCGCATCCTCGGCCCCGCGCAGCAGGATGTTGCGGCGGTGGCCGGTACTGCCCATCCAACCCCGCAGGACGGCGGCGGGGCCGGGATAGCCAAGGGCCACGTTTTCGGCGATGGCGCGATAGTCATAGCCTGCGCGTCTTGCCCGGTCGCCCAAAGTGCTGCCATCGCTTCCGTCATGGCCCATGCGGTTGCGCGCGGCGCTGTCGCAGGCATGGGCCTGCGCGGCGTCTGTCAGGCGCGTGTCCAAGGTGACGGGGGGCAGGTTCTGGCCGGCACGTTGATCATTCACCCCGGCGATCGTGGCCTTGGCCATCCGTTCGGCGTCGCGGGGCATGTCGCAGGCAAGGGCAGGTGCGGCGACAACCACTGCCGCAAGGGCAAGCATACAGCGTATCATGCGGGATACCTTCTACGGAACAGACGCGGTCTAAGATAGCCGTTGGGTGGGCCTGCTGAAAGCCTCAACTCCCGGCATCGGGCAGGGATTGGCCGAGCGCATCCAGAACCGGGCCACCGGCTGCCCGGGCATCTTCGATGTCATGGGTGACCAGAAGTGTAGGAATGCCCGCCTTGCGCGCGCGGTCGAACGTAAAGCGGCGCATCTGGGCGCGAAGGTTGGCGTCCAAGCGCGAGAATGGTTCATCCAGCAGCAAGGCGCGGGGTTCGGCCAGCAGGGTACGCAGCAGCGCAACACGCGCCTTCTGCCCACCCGACAAGGTTTCCGGGTCGCGCAGGGCCAGACCGTCCAGCCCGGCCTGCGCGAGGGCGGTGGCAACCCTTTCGTGGCGCGCGGCGCGTGTGCCAGAATTCGGCGGCAGGGCGAAGGCAAGGTTCCCGCCGACCGTCATATGGGGAAAAAGCACCGGGTCTTGGAACAAAAGGCCGATCCGGCGGGCGCGGGTGGGCAGGTCCGAGATGTCCTTGCCATCAAGAAGAATGCGCCCCTCGGCCGAAAAGTCGGGTGCAAGCGTCCCTGTTATCGCGGCCAGCGCCGTCGATTTGCCCGAACCGGACGGACCCATGATCGTCGTCACCTCGCCCGCGTGGATGTCGATGGTCAGGTCGACCAGCGTCCGGTTGCCCAGACGGATCTTCAGCCCATCCAGCGTCAATGTCCCGATCATGCGGCCACCCTCATCCCGCGTCGGTTCCGCCACAGGATCGCGGGGACCAGCAGGGCGGCAGCAAAGGCCAGCGCAGGCAGCAGAAGTTGCAGCACCGCATAGGCCCCGATCAGGCGGCGGTTGCCGCCGGCGGACAGGGCGACAGCTTCGGTCGTCAGGGTCTCGATCCTGCCGCCGCCGATCAGCAGGGTCGGCAGATATTGTCCGAGCGATACGGCAAGGCCGACGGCCGTGGCGGTCAAGATTGGGCCCGTTAGCATCGGCAGGCGCAGTTGCCAGAAGATGCGCGCATCCGATGCGCCACAGGTCGCGGCGGTGGTGCCGATCCGGGGGTCCCAAGCCCGGAACGGCCCGGACAGGGACAGAAAAACGTAAGGAAGCACGAAGACCAGATGCGCTGCGGCCACCGCGAGGGGGGTACCATCGATGCCCAGCGGCAGGGCAAGGGATTGCAATCCCGGCAGAAAGACGATCTGCGGCACGATCAGTGGCAGGTAGAGCAGCGTCAGCGCGCGCGTCCCGGGGGTCAGCCGGTAGGTCGCCTCGGCCTGCAGGCAGGCAAGGGTCAGGACCAGTGCGACAAGCGTTGCTGTCGCGGCGATCAGAAGGGAGACAGCCGCCGTTGCAGTCAACGACGGCCCCGCTGTCATCCATGTCTTTAGGGTCAAGGTTTCAGGCAGGGCATCGGGGAATTGCCAAAGGCCCGCGATGGACCACAGGCACAGCCCGGCAAGGCCCAGCGCCAATCCGCCTGTGATCAGAAGGCTTGCCCCGCCTGCCAGCAGCGCCGCCGGACGATCCAGCAGGGTGGCGCGCAGGGACAGTTCCGCTGTGGCGATCACGGCGCGGTGGGCCCCGATCTCTAGCCCGCGCCAAAATGCGAGTGCCGCCAGCACGAGGGCGAATTGCAGCATGGCCCCCGCCGCCGCCGTATCGCGCATCGAAAGGCTTGCCTCGGCCATCCACAGCGTGATCTGCGCCGACAGCGTGGGCGGCAAGGTCGGGCCAAGGATGAGCGCCATGTCCACGGTGGTCATGCCATAGGCCAGCACGGCATAGACGGGCAGGCGCAACTGGCGATACAGGGCCGGTGCCACGGTGAAGGCAAAAGCGGCGATGCGACCGTATCCCAGCGTTGCCGCCGTTGTCAGCCGCCGCTGGGCGTCGATCTGCGGAAGGGCGGCGAGGGCCATCAGCAGCAAAAAGGGCAGTTCTTTCGCGACCAGTCCGATGGTCAGGGAAAGCCCGAAAGGATCGTTCAGGATCAGCAGGTTGGGCGGTGAGGTCCATCCCGTAATCTCGGGCGATACGACGCGTGCGATCCAGCCTGACGGGGCCAGCAGAAAGGCCAGACCAAGGGCTGCCGCCGCATGCGGAACGGACAGAAGGGGGGCCAGCGTGCGGCGAATGCGCGTAAAGCGCGGCGTTCCGATGAAAGCCGCGAGGATGAGGAATGTCAGCGCCACCGCAAGGAGGGTGGAAGCCACCCCCGTCCCGAGGGAAAGGGCAACCGCGCGCGGCAGTCCGGGCCAGTCAAGAAGTTTGCCCAACGCGGCCCCGCCCCCCCGAAGGGCAGGTATCGCGGTGCCAGACAGGCCCGCGACGACCGGAATGGCCATAAGGCCAAGCGTGAGAGGCGGCGCCAGCCTAAGGAGGCCCGCGCTCTGCCACCCTGTCACTGCGCGACCCCGTAGCGGGACGACCACTCTTGCGCGATGCGGGTCATCCAACTGGCATGGGGTTCCAGCAGGACAGGGCCGAGGTCGGCAGGCGACAGGGTGGCGACGCCGAGGTCCAGCGCGTCAAAGCGGGCGCGGTCATCGGCCGCAAGTGTCTGAAGATTAAGAACAGTCTGGAAGCCAAGGACGTTCGGGTCCTGCGCGCGGGCTTGCACTTCGGGATCGAGGATCAGGTTGGCGATCACCATTGCGCCCGCGCGGTGGGCGGCGTTGAAAGGGATGGCGACGAAGGAAGCATTGCCGATCGTGCCGCCTTTCAGGACGAAGGTACGGATGCTGTCGGGCAGGTTGCCTGCCGCGATCTCGGCACTGGCGCGGCCGGGATTGAAGGCGAAGGAGATGTCGATTTCCCCATCGGCAAGGAGTTGGCCGAGCGCGGGTTCGTTCTGGGGAAACGCCTTCGCCGCGCGCCAGAGGACCGGATGGAGTTGGTCGAGATAGGCCCAGAGCGGGGCGGTCTGGGCGTCGTAGGTCGTGTCATCCACCGGGGATTGCAGGATGGCGGGGTCGGGCAGGACGCCGTAGAGCACCTGCTTGAGAAAGGTGGTGCCAAGGTAGTCCGGCGGCTGGGGATAGGTGAAGCGACCAGGGTTTTCAGTGGCCCATTGTAAAATAGAATCAATAGTTTGCGGCGGAATCTTAAGGCGTTCCGTGTCGTATTCGAAAACGAGTTGGGCCATGGCCCATGGCGATTCGAACCCTTCGGTCGGAAGCGTGAAGTCGGTGACTGTTGCCGGTTTGCCCGTGACATCCACCAGTGGCCAGTTCGGCAGGTCTTCCGCGAAGGGGCCGAAGAGCAGCCCCTGCGCCTTCATCGCGGCGAAGTTTTCGCCGTTGATCCAGATGAGGTCGACCGCGCCGCCCTCTGTCTGGCCCGCCTGCCGTTCGGCGAGCACGCGGGCGACCGCGTCCGAGGTCGAGGCAAGTTTGACATGTTCAAGGGTCACTCCGTGGCGTTCGAAGGCTTTCTCGCCGATCCAGGTTATGAAATCGTTGATCTTGGGATCGCCGCCCCATGCGTGCCAATAGACCGTCTGTCCCTGCGCCGCAGACAAGGTGCTATCCCATTCTGCCGCAAGCGCTTTTCGTGAGAGACCCGCGAGGGCGGGGACCGTGGCGAGGAGAGCGAGGGCGGTGCGGCGGTGCATGGCTTGTCCTTGGGCTTGTCCCTGGGCTTGTCCTTGTCGGACGCGGTTCAGACGGGATAGCTAGGGCGCGGGGCGGCTGGCAACAGTCTTGTCGGGGCGGCAACGGAAAGGTGATGGCGTGCTGGATGGCTGGATGCGGCGGCGGATCGATCCGGGGCTGGATGCCGTGGGAAAAAGGCTTGCAGGACTGGGGGTTACGGCGGATGCGGTGACGTTGGCGGGGCTGGCGCTGGGGTTGGGGGCGGCGGCGGTGATTGCTTTGGGCGGGCCGGGATGGGCGGCTTTGGGGCCGCTGCTGGCAAGCCGGGTGGCGGATGGGCTGGATGGGGCGGTGGCGCGGGCGCGGGGAAAGAGCGACTTCGGGGGATATCTGGATATCGTCTGCGACTTTGTCTTTTATGCAGCGATTCCAATGGCTTTCGTGTTGCGCGATCCGGGTGCGCATGCGGTGGCGGGGGCGTTTTTGCTGGCGTCCTTCTATGTGAACGGGACGACCTTTCTGGGCTATGCCGTGCTGGCCGAGAAGCGGGGGATGCAGACGCGGGCGCGGGGGGAGAAGTCGCTTTACTTCACCGCAGGGTTGCTGGAAGGCACGGAAACCATTGGGTTTTTCCTGCTGTTGTGTCTGCTGCCTTGGGCCTTTGCGCCTTTGGCTTGGGTCTTTGGAACCTTGTGTTTCGTGACGGCGGCGGCGCGGCTTTGGCTGGCGGTCCGGACCTTTCGCTGACTGTCCGCATTCCGTGCCGCAAACTGTACCGCAAACTGTCAGCACGCAGCGGGCGGTTTGGCAGGGTTTCGGTAAGGTTCGAGGGATGGGCGGGGTATGTGGTATACCATAGGCCAGACCCTTCGGCCCGACCCGCCCCCGGCTGATGGGGGGGCGGGGCGGTCAGCGCATGACGCCTTCGCGGAAGCGGAAGAAGCCATGGGTCGCGTGGGGCCATGCCTGCGCGTCATGGTCGCGCAGAAGGCGGGCAAGGCGGATGCCCCTCTCGTCCAGCAGTGGGGCGAGGCGCTGGAGGGCGGCGGCGGTGGGGCCGATGGGGGCGTAGGGTGTGGCGAGCTGGCCGATGCCTTGGGCTGCGAGGTGGTCGGCGAGGTCTTGCAGCGTGGCGTCGGTGAAGCGGGGCGCATAGGGTTGTCCGTGGCGGCGGGCGGTATCGGCCATCGCTTCGTCCACGAAGCCGTGGACCAGCGGGTTCACGGCAAGGGGGGACCGGCGGGTGGTTGTGGTGAGGAAAAGGAGCGGCGTATCGGGGGCGAGGTGCGGGAAACCGTCGCCTGCGAGGTCGTCGTCATGCAGCAGGAGGGCGGTGGGCGTGTCGTGCAGGCTGTCGCCTTGCGGAACGGGGCGCGGGGCGGGGTGGGGCGTCATGGGCAGCGGCGGGCAGGTGCGGGCAAGGCCCGTGGGGCGGAAGCGGCCATTCGTGTTCTTGGCGATGTTGTCGGGCGTGGCGGCATAGGTCTTGCCCGGGGTGTGCAGCCCGCCGACCCAGCGCCATGAGAGCGTGTTGGAGGCGGGGTCGCCGTCGATCAGGTGGCGCAGGAAGACGTCGGCGCCCAGTTCCCATGGCAGGCGGAGGGTGAAAATCCAGATCGAGGCGAACCACATCCGCGCGTGGTTGTGCAGGTACCCTGTGGCCGCCAATTCCCGCGCCCAATGATCGAAGCCGTCTATGCCGGTTTCGCCCTTGCAGGCGGCGTCCCATTGCTGGCGCAGGCCGGCTTCGGTCTGGAGGCGGTTGAGGGCTGCGGTGAGGCCCTGACGGTAAGCGGACCAGATCGCAGGGCGGCGTTCGAGCCAGCCTTTCCAATAGGTGCGCCACCAGACCTCGGCCAAGAATTTGTCAGCCCCGTCCGGGTGGCGGCGGAGGGTGGCGTTGAGGAGTTCCGCCTCGGTGATGAGGCGGTGGCGGATATAGGGGGAGAGGCCGGAGACATGGGGGTGGCCGGGGAGATCCTCGTTGCGACGCGCGGCATAGGCAAGGCCCGCACGGGGGAGGAAGGCGTCCAGCCGGGCGAGGGCTGCGGCGCGGGTGGCGGGGAGGGGAAGGGGCAGGGCTGTCATGGGGGCGAAGCTAGGCGGGCGTGGCCCATCAGCAAGGCGGCGCGGCGTGCCGCCGCATTCCCCTCGGGTCGTCAGGGCGCGGTCGCGCCCTGCCTCCGGCCGGGGGCCAGCCCCCGGACCCCCGGGATATTTGGGGACGGAAAATGAGGGGGGCGGAAGGCGGCGGGGCCATGTGCCGTGCTGCGACGCGCGGCCGTCGCGAAATGGCAATCGGGGCGGGTGCCCTTGCACCCCCCCGTGCAGGCCACTAAGACTCTGGCAACAGAGCGTCGTTAGATCATGTGAGACAAAGAGGCAGTCCGAGATGCGCGATCCCGTCGATCACTACATGAACACCCTTGTCCCCATGGTCGTGGAGCAGACCAGCCGGGGCGAGCGGGCCTATGACATCTTTTCGCGCATGTTGAAGGAGCGGATCATCTTTCTGTCCGGCCCCGTGCATGACGGCATGTCGAGCCTGATCTGCGCGCAGCTTCTGTTCCTTGAGGCGGAGAACCCGTCGAAGGAGATCAGCATGTATATCAACAGCCCCGGTGGCGTGGTCACCTCGGGCCTGTCGATCTATGACACGATGCAGTACATCAAGCCCAAGGTTTCCACGCTGGTGATCGGGCAGGCGGCGTCGATGGGGTCGCTCTTGCTGACGGCGGGGGAGAAGGGGATGCGGTTCAGCCTGCCCAATTCGCGCGTGATGGTGCACCAGCCGTCGGGCGGCTATCAGGGGCAGGCGACGGATATCATGATCCACGCCCGCGAGACCGAGAAGCTGAAGCGGCGGCTGAACGAAATCTATGTCAAGCATACCGGCAACAGCTACGAAACCGTCGAGGCGGCGCTGGAGCGGGACAATTTCATGTCGGCCGAGGATGCCAAGGCCTGGGGTCTGATCGACGAGATCGTGGAAAGCCGTGGCAAGGCGGACGACACGTCCAAGTGACGTTTTGCCCTTGGGCGGGTGGTCCGGCCGGGGGCTTTTTGGCATTGTGGGGGCGCGGGCCTTGGCCTAGACTTTCACGCAAGGCCGGCCGCGAGGCCGGAACGTGGCAGAGGACGACCTGATGGCGAACAACTCCGGCAGCGACAGCAAGAACACGCTCTACTGTTCGTTCTGCGGCAAAAGCCAGCATGAGGTGCGCAAGCTGATTGCAGGGCCTACGGTCTTTATCTGTGATGAATGCGTGGAACTCTGCATGGATATCATTCGCGAGGAGACGAAATCCTCGGGTTTGAAGTCGTCCGAAGGGGTGCCGACGCCGCGCGAGATTTGCAAGGTTCTGGACGATTACGTGATCGGGCAGATTCACGCCAAGCGTGTGCTGTCGGTGGCGGTGCACAACCATTACAAGCGGCTGAACAATTCGTCCAAGACGGATATCGAACTGTCGAAGTCGAACATTTTGCTGATCGGGCCGACGGGCTGTGGCAAGACCTTGCTGGCGCAGACCTTGGCGCGGATACTGGACGTGCCCTTCACGATGGCGGATGCGACCACGCTGACAGAGGCGGGGTATGTCGGCGAGGATGTGGAGAACATCATCCTGAAGTTGCTGCAGGCCAGCGAATATAATGTGGAGCGGGCGCAGCGCGGCATCGTCTATATCGACGAGGTCGACAAGATCACGCGCAAGTCGGACAATCCGTCGATCACCCGCGACGTATCGGGCGAGGGTGTGCAGCAGGCGCTTTTGAAGATCATGGAAGGCACTGTGGCGAGCGTGCCGCCGCAGGGGGGGCGCAAACATCCGCAGCAGGAATTCCTGCAGGTGGATACGACGAACATCCTGTTCATCTGTGGCGGGGCTTTTGCCGGGCTGGAGAAGATCATCGCGCAGCGCAACAAGGGCAGCGCGATCGGTTTTGGCGCGGATGTGAAGGGGCCTGAGGAGCGGGGCGTTGGCGAGCTGTTCAAGGAGCTGGAGCCGGAAGACCTGCTGAAATTCGGGTTGATCCCGGAATTCGTGGGCCGTCTGCCCGTCATCGCCACGCTGAACGATCTGGACGAGGCGGCGCTGGTCACCATCCTGACGGAGCCGAAGAACGCGCTGGTCAAGCAATACCAGCGGCTGTTCGAGATCGAGGGGGTGAAGCTGACCTTCACGCCGGACGCTCTGACCGCCATCGCCAAACGGGCGATCAAGCGCAAGACCGGGGCGCGGGGGCTGCGGTCGATCATGGAGGATATCCTGCTGGATACCATGTTCGAACTGCCGGGCATGGATGGCGTCGCAGAGGTCGTGGTGAACGAGGAGGCGGTGAATTCCGCAGAGGCCAAGCCGATGCTGGTCTATACCGACGCCAAGAAGAAAGAGCCCGCGACAGCGGGGTGATCCCTTCGCGGTGGCGGGTTCAGGGGGCGGTCCTGCGGGGCCGCCTTTTGCATTCTTTGGTCGCCACTTTCCGCCCGGTGCGGCGGCTTGGTGCTGGACCTTTTGGGCAGGTTCGGCCATATGGGGGCAAAGGGTTCCCGGAGGGTTACGATGGATTTCCTCAAGCGGCTTGTCACATGGTGGAACGGCCAGACGCTGGGCACGCAGCTTTACACCTCGCGCAAGGGGGTGAAGGTGGGCGAGGATGGGCAGGGGAACGTCTATTACCAGACGCGCGACGGCAAGCGGCGCTGGGTGATCTACAAGGGCGAGGCCGAGGCGAGCCGGGTTTCCCCCGATTGGCATGGCTGGCTGCACCATACGTGGGACGAACCGCCGACCAAGGCGCCGCTGAAGCATAAGGCGTGGGAAAAGCCGCATCAGGAGAACCTGACCGGCACGGCGGCGGCCTATGCCCCGCCCGGGTCGATCCGGCGGCCAGAGCCTGCGGTGCGCCGCGATTACGAGGCATGGCAGCCCGAGTGACGGGCGCATCTGGGACGGGGCGCGGGAATGGCTGAGAATCGGGCTGAGATTCTGGCCGGGGCGGCGGTTCTGGCCGCGGCCATCGGTTTTCTGGTCTATGCGGGGCGCGAGACGGGCGTTTCTGGGCCGTCAGGCAGCTATGAGCTTGTCGCGTCGTTCCGGTCGGTCGAGGGGGTGCGCGTGGGCACCGATGTGCGGCTGGCGGGGGTGAAGGTCGGCACGGTCACGGCGCTGGAATTGAACCCGCAGACTTTCTTTGCCGATGCGACGCTGAGCGTGCAGGAGACTGTGCTGCTGCCCGATGACTCGGCGGCGCTGATCTCGTCCGAAGGGCTGCTGGGCGGGAATTTCGTGGAACTGGTTCCGGGCGGGTCGCTGGACAATCTGACCCCGGGGGCAGAGATCGAGGATACGCAGGGCGCGGTTTCGGTCATATCGCTGATGATGAAATTTGCGGGCGGTGGCGATGATGCGGCCGCGCCTGCGGATGGGGCGGTGGAATGATCCGGGCGGCGGCGGTGCTGGCCCTGCTGGCGTGGCCTGCTGCGGCGCAGAGCTTTGCCGATGCGGATGCGGGCATCCTGCGTTGGCTGGACAAGTTGACGGGCGAGGTGGCCGATATCGAATTGGCGCGCGGGCAAGAGGCGGTGTCGGGGCGGTTGACGATCCGGCTGGATGCCTGCCGCTATCCGGCGGACAACCCCACCTCGGACGCCGAGGCGCATCTGACGATCAAGGATACGGGCGTGGATCAGCCGGTGTTCGAGGGGTGGATGGTCGCCTCGTCGCCCGCGCTGTCGGCGCTGGATCATCCGCGCTATGACGTCTGGGTGCTGCGCTGCGTGACGCCGGACCCCGCGCCTCAGGCAGAGGCGCCAACGACGTCTGAGGGCGAGGGCGAATAGCCCGGCGGGTGAAAGGTCGCTTTGCCGTCCAGTGCCGTGGCAAGGCGGCGGTGGTAGTCGTGGCGGGGGATTTCGATGGCCCCCAGCGAGGCCAGATGCGGGGTCAGGAATTGCGTGTCGAACAGGGTGAAGCCGCCTGCCGTCAGGCGGTGGACAGCGTAGGCGAGCGCCACTTTTGACGCATCGGTGCGGCGAGAGAACATGCTTTCCCCGAAGAAGGCGGTGCCGAGCGTGACGCCATAGACGCCGCCGATCAGGTCATCGCCGTCCCATAATTCGACCGAGTGGGCGTGGCCTGTGCGGTGGAGCGCCACGTAAAGGGCGAAGATGGTGTCGTTGATCCATGTTTCGTCCCGGTCGGCGCAGGCTTCCACGGTGGCGGAGAAGGCCGTGTCGGCGGTGATGCGCCAGCCGCAGCGCAGGATGCGGCGGCGGAGGGAGCGCGAGATGTGGAAGGCGTCCAACGGGATGATGCCGCGACGGCGGGGGTCGACCCAGTGGATTTCGGGGTCGTCGCGGCTTTCGGCCATTGGAAAGATGCCCGCAGCATAGGCGCGGAGCAGGATTTCGGGGGTGATGGCCTGTGGGTTCATCGGGGGCCGGGCAAAATTCTTCGAAGAATTTTGCAAATTCCTTCGAAGGAATTTGGGGCGCCCCGCTGGGACGCCCCGTCAGTTCATTCCGCGAATTGCGCGGCGAGCCACTTTTCCAGCCAGTGGATGTTGTAATCCCCGTTCTGGATGTCGGGTTCCGCCAGCAGCATGTGGAAGAGGGGCACCGAGGTGTCGATGCCGTCGATGATCAACTCTCCCAGCGCGCGTTTGAGGCGGGCGAGCGCTTCGGGACGGTCGCGGCCGTGGACGATCAGCTTGCCGATCAGGCTGTCGTAATAGGGCGGGATGGAGTAGCCGCCGTACAGCGCCGAGTCCATCCGCACGCCAAGGCCGCCGGGGGCGTGGAAAACGCGCACCTTGCCGGGGCAGGGCGCGAAGTTCGGCAGCTTTTCGGCGTTGATGCGGACTTCGATGGCGTGGCCGTTGATCTCTAGCTCTTCTTGGGTGAAGGACATGGGCAGGCCCGCCGCGACGCGGATTTGCTCGCGGACAAGGTCCACGCCGAAGATCGCCTCGGTCACCGGATGTTCGACCTGAAGGCGGGTGTTCATTTCGATGAAGTAGAACTTCCCGTCTTCGTAGAGGAATTCGATGGTGCCTGCGCCGATGTAGTTGATCTTGGCGACCGCGTTGGCGCAGATGGCACCGATTTCGGAGCGCATCTTGGGCGTGATGGCGGGACCGGGGGCTTCTTCGAAGACCTTCTGGTGGCGGCGCTGGAGCGAGCAGTCGCGTTCGCCCAAGTGGACCGCCTTGCCCTTGCCGTCGCCGAAGACCTGAATCTCGATATGACGGGGCTTTTGCAGGTATTTCTCGATATAGACTTCGTCATTGCCGAAGGCGGCCTTGGCTTCGCTGCGCGCGGTGCGGAAGGCGATTTCAAGCTCTTCGGCGTTCTTGGCGACCTTCATCC
>JBDKFE010000040.1:0-19534 GCA_039798885.1 Pseudomonadota bacterium
AGGTCCACTGGACCTTTTCGCGCCGGTCCTCTGCCCCCCGGCTCACCCCCCGAGAAACCCCGTCCCGGGCTTGCCCCGGGACCTCAACCCCCACCCTCCCCGCCGACCGACCCGACAATGCCCCGGATCACACCCGTCTCGCCCCTCTGTGCGCCCACGCACCCTTAACCAAGACTCCGCCCCTCACCCTCTCTGAATTTGTATGAACACTTTGCGGTACAGTTTACGGCACAGAAATCGGCACAGCCGATTCCGCCCAACCCCCAGCAACCGAACGGAAAACTTAACCGCCCTGCCGCTTTGCCCGCAATTTCGCGAAATACTCCACCCGCTTCTTCAGCTCCCGCTCGAACCCCCGCTCGGGTGGCGCATAGAAGACAGGCCGCTTCATCCCCTCCGGGAAGTAATCCTGACCCGAGAACCCGTCCTCGGCATCATGGTCATAGGCATAGCCCGCCCCATAGCCGATTTCCTTCATCATCCTCGTCGGCGCATTCAGGATATGCCGCGGCGGCATCTGGCTTCCCGTCTCGCGCGCACTGGCCCGCGCCGCCTTATAGGCCACGTAAGCCCCGTTCGATTTTGGCGCAAGTGCCAGATATATAACGGCATTTGCCAGCGCCAACTCACCCTCGGGCGACCCCAGCCGCTCATACGTGTTCCAACAGTCCAGACAGATTCCCTGCGCCTGCGGATCGGCCAGACCGATATCCTCCACTGCCATCCGCACCAATCGCCGCGCCAGAAACCGGGGATCCTCGCCCCCTTCCAGCATCCGCGCGAACCAATACAGCGCCGCATCCGGGTCCGACCCCCGGATGGATTTGTGCAGGGCCGAGATCAGGTTGTAATGCTCCTCCCCCGACTTGTCATACTTGGCCGCCCGCCGCATCAACCGCTGCGCCAACTGCCCCCGGTCCAAAGACCGCTCCACCCGCCAAGCCGCCACCTGCTCGATCAGGTTCAGCAAAGCCCGCCCATCCCCATCCGCCATCTCCAGCATCGCCTCGCGCGCCTCTCCGGTCAGCGGCAGGGATCGCCCCAACTCCTTTTCCGCCCGCTGTACCAGAAGCTCCAGATCGGTCAGGGAAAGCCTTTCCAGAACAATCACTTGCGCGCGGCTTAGTAGCGCCGCGTTCAATTCGAAACTGGGATTTTCGGTGGTCGCGCCCACCAGCAGGATCGTCCCATCCTCCATATGCGGCAGGAATCCATCCTGCTGCGCCTTGTTGAAACGGTGAATTTCATCGACGAAAAGCAGCGTCCCCTGCCCGTTCTGCCGCCGTATCTTGGCCTGCTCGAACACCTTCTTCAGGTCCGGCACCCCGGTGAAGATCGCTGAAA
Organism: Pseudomonadota bacterium; assembly: GCA_039798885.1. Taxonomy (GTDB): domain Bacteria; phylum Pseudomonadota; class Alphaproteobacteria; order Rhodobacterales; family Rhodobacteraceae; genus Paragemmobacter. The sequence continues at coordinate 1,345 of JBDKFE010000040.1, forward strand.
TCTGCACGAAGGCCAAATCCGTCTCATCCGCCAACAATCGCGCGATGGTCGTCTTTCCAACGCCCGGCGGCCCCCAAAGGATCAAGGAACTCAACGACTTCGCGGCCAGCATCGCGCCCAGCGGCCCCTCGGGCGACAGCACATGCGCCTGCCCGATCACCTCTGCCAACCGCTTGGGTCGCAAACGGTCGGCCAAGGGGCGCGGCCCCTCGGGTACGGATTTCGCGGCACTGTCGAACAGGTCAGGCATGGCGAAACACTACCCCCAGCCCCGCCCGGACGAAAGGGTCAGAAGCGGAACCGCAACCGCAACGGCTGCCCCTGCCGGATCAGGTCCACCACCCAAACCCGCGCCTCTGTCCCCGCCAGCGCCTCGACATCCGCAGGCCGCGACACCGCCGCCCCGTTGATCGCCATGACGATATCCCCGCGCTGGAACCCCGCCCGCGCCGACAGGTCCTCGGCCTGCCACACCGCCACCCCGACGGCATCCAGCGGCAGCCGCAATTCCTCGGTCACCGACGGGTTCACCCGCACCACCGTAAGCCCCCGCAAGGCAACGTCTTTCGACACCGTCACCTGCTCGCGCGGGGGATCGTCGGGCGCTGCGGCCAGCGTTACCGTGGCCCGCATCTCTGCGCCCGCGCGCAGCCAGACAACCTCGGCCTCGGCCCCCACACCCAGCGCGGCAAGGCGGAACATCACCTCCTGCGGCGTGTTGGTGGGCGCCCCGCCCAGCGACAGGATCACATCCCCCGCCTGCAACCCCGCCGCCGCAAAGGGGCTTGCCCGATGCAGCCCCGACACCAGCACCCCGTCCGGCCGCGCCAGACCAAGGCTTTCGGCAAGGCCTGCATCCATCGCCTGCCCCGACACCCCGGCCCAAGGCCGCGCGAACCGGTCAGCCCCGGCAACCGCCTGATCCACCACGGTTTTCACAAGGTTCGCCGGAATCGCGAAACCGATCCCGTTCGACCCGCCGCCTTGCGTCAGGATCGCCGTGTTGATCCCCACCAGCCGCCCCCCGGTATCCACCAGCGCCCCGCCCGAATTGCCCGGATTGATCGCCGCATCCGTCTGGATGAAATAGCCCCGCCCGTCGCCCAACTGCATCGTCGACCGCGCCACCCCCGACACGATCCCCGAAGACACCGTCTGTCCCACCCCAAACGGGTTGCCGATGGCCAGCACCAGATCGCCCACCTCCACCTCGTCCGAATTGCGGAAGGGCAGGTAGGGCAGCCCCTCTGCCCCGCGCAGCCGCAGGATGGCAAGGTCCGTCTCCTCGTCCCCAAGGATGACATCGGCCACATATTCCCGTCGGTCGTTCAGCACGACCTTGATCTCTGTCGCCTGCCCGACGACGTGATAGTTGGACACGACGATCCCCTCCGCCGCGACGATCACGCCGGAACCGAGCGAGTTCTGCACCCGTGGCTCTGTCGGTCCCAGCGCCTCGAAGAACTGCCGAAAGAAGGGGTCATCCGCAAAGGGCGACTGCTGGGCCTGCACCACGCGCGTCGCGTAGATGTTCACCACCGCAGGCGCCGCTTGCTTCACCACCGGCGCAAAGGACAGCGCCACCTCGCCCGCCGACTGCGGCACGGCGACTTCGGCCGCCAGCGGCAGCACGGCGGCACCCAGCAGCAGGACAGAAAGGGCAACTGCGCGAACCATCGGACCCTCCGTGATGTTCGCGGCAAGCTATGCACCTCTCTGTCATGGCAGACAAGGATGGGGGCGGGCCGGCAGCCCGCCCTCTCACGCATCAGTGAAGCCGGGTCTGCATGCTGATCGTGACGCAAACGCTCCGCATCGCCCCGGTTTGCAGGACCGGGCCCGCGGGCAGGCAATCCAGCCCCACCCGTCGCGCCAGACGGGGCGCATGTTCCGGGATGATCCCCAGCAACTGCACCGCCCCCAAGGCCCGGGCCGAAACCACCATTTCATGGATCAACTGCATCTGCACCCGCAGACGTTCCGCCGCGGGCACATCTTCCGACACGAAGACACGGCTTGATTCCCAGATATGCGGGTCAACCGGCGCTTCGAAGTTCAGCAGGTCCGACGGGATAGCGGACAACAGCCCCTTCTGTGCATCCCGGATCATGTAGGAATAGATCCCGCAGCGATGCACGGTCGGGGTCAGCCGGACGCCCGCCAGCACCGCGCCACCGTCATGGACCGCGACCCAGCGACTGGCCGGGGTGTCGTATTGGTCAAACTCCATGCCGTCCCATTGCGGCAGGTCCCATCCGTTGTGCTGGATAAAGGTCCGGTGCCGGGCGCGGAAAATCTCGGCGAACAGCCTGCCGTGATTGTGCAGATTGTCGTAGGACAGTGTCGTGACTTCCATGGTCTTCTCCTTCTCGGGTTGAAACCTTCGAAGGGATCGCCCGGGTCACAGCAGCCGATACTCCCGCGCCTTCCTGATGGCTTCCGACGTCGTCCGCGCCTCCAGCCGGATTCGCGCGGAAACAAGCCTCGCCTTCAGGGCGCTTTCCGATATCCCCAGTTTCGCCGCCGCAGCCGTGTGCCGATCCCCATCCGCCAGACATTGAAGCGCGTCGATCTGCGCGCGCGTCAGAGTGCCCGGCGGTTTGGCCGCGATATGCAGGCGTGCGGTTAGGTCGGTCAGCGCCTCCATTTCCCCTTGGGTGAACTCACGATCCCCGCGGGCGATGCCTACGATGGAACGTGACGTGATGGGACCATGGGAGCACACCGCCCCAAAGCGGAGCCCGTAGGCCGCAGCCTTCCTCATGACAGAAAACGGATCGGGCAGCGGTATCGCGCTCCACCGCGTGGTGCCTTCGACACCGACGCCCCAGAAAACAAGCGGATCGCGCAGGTAATAGGAATGGTTGTTATAGATTTCGACCCATTCAGCCGGATAGGTGCTGCGATACACCAGCGGCGAGGCAAAGCGTATATGCAACCCGACCGTATAGCCCAAGGGGGCGATCAGACCCAACTCATCCAGCGCCTTGGTAACGGCCTTGCTTTCCGGCATCACAACTACACGAGAACACGCATTTTTCCTCTTTGGATTGTAATTCATGCGCCAATAAACTCTGCAAGTAGAAATGCACGCCATCTGTCAGAAAGTCGGGACAGCCCTTAGCCCCGAAACGCAAAAGGCCCGCCACCGGGGCGGGCCTTCGCATCCGTGCCTTGCGGCCGGGATCAATCTTCGGCGGCTTCTTCCGCTTCGACGCGGGCGCGGTCAGCCGCACCTTTGGCCGACGGGTCGCGGTCCACGAATTCGATGATCGCCATCGGGGCCATGTCGCCAAAGCGGAAACCGGCCTTCAGCACGCGCAGATAGCCGCCGTTGCGCGACTTGTAGCGGGGGCCGAGGATGTCGAACAGACGCGCCACGTGGCGGTCTTCCTTCAGCTGGGCCGCAGCCTGACGGCGGGCATGAAGATCGCCGCGCTTGGCCAGCGTGATCAGCTTTTCCACGATCGGGCGCAGTTCCTTGGCCTTGGGCAGGGTGGTCTTGATCTGCTCATGCTCGATCAGCGAGCCTGCCATGTTGGCGAACAGCGCCTTGCGGTGTTCGTGGGTACGGTTCAGGCGGCGGTAACCGCGGGCGTGACGCATGATGGTCTCCTAACGTCTCGTTTTGCTTTGTGTTGCGGCCTGTGCGTGCAGACCACGTCGTTGGGGCGGGATTGCCCATGCTTTCCCCGGAAACCCGGGCATTTGCGTAGGGTGCGCCAAGGCGCACCCTACAAAACTTAGAACTGGTCCTCGAACCGCTTGGCGAGGTCTTCGATGTTCTCCGGCGGCCAGTCCTCGACTTCCATGCCAAGGTGCAGGCCCATGCCGGACAGCACTTCCTTGATCTCGTTCAGCGACTTGCGGCCAAAGTTCGGGGTGCGCAGCATCTCGGCTTCGGTCTTCTGGATCAGGTCGCCGATATAGACGATGTTGTCGTTCTTCAGGCAGTTGGCCGAACGGACCGAAAGCTCCAGCTCGTCCACCTTCTTCAGAAGCAGCGGGTTGAATTCCAGACCCGCATCGACCTCGCCCTTGCCGGCCTGTTCCGGCTCGTCGAAGTTGACGAAGATCGACAGCTGGTCCTGCAGGATGCGCGCGGCATAGGCCACGGCGTCATCCGGCGTCAGGCTGCCATCGGTTTCGATCTTCATCGTCAGCTTGTCATAGTCCAGCACCTGCCCCTCGCGGGTGGGCTGCACTTCGTAGCTGACCTTCTTGACCGGCGAATAGATCGCGTCGATCGGGATCAGGCCGATGGGCGCATCCTCGGGGCGGTTCTTGTCGGCCGAGACATAGCCCTTGCCGGTGCTGACCGTCAGTTCCATGAACACGTCGGCGCCGTCGTCCAGATGGCAGATCACGTGGTCCTTGTTCAGAACCTCGATCCCGTTCGACTCCGAAATGTCGCCCGCCGTCACCACGCCCGGCCCCTTGGCCGAAATCGTCAGGCGCTTCGGCCCTTCGACTTCCATCTTCAGGCTGACGCCCTTCAGGTTCAGCACGATGTCGGTCACATCCTCACGGACGCCCGCCACGCTGGAAAACTCGTGCAGCACGTTGTCGATCTGCACGCTGGTGATGGCAGCCCCCTGCAGCGAGGACAGCAGCACGCGGCGCAGCGCGTTGCCCAGCGTCAGGCCGAAGCCCCGCTCCAGCGGCTCGGCGATCACCGTGGCCACGCGCGACGGGTCTGCACCGGGGCGCACGACCAGCTGCGTCGGCTTGATGAGTTCCTGCCAGTTCTTGTGGATCATGCTTTCGCCTCCATACCTGTCCGCTGCCCATGTCCAGAAAGCAGCCGACGCCCGAGGATCAGAAATAGCTGAAGCGGGCCGCACCACATGGCACGGCCCGCCTTATTCGAAAAGACTTAGACGCGGCGGCGCTTCGGCGGGCGGCAGCCGTTATGCGCCAGCGGGGTCACATCACGGATCGAGGTGATGTTGAAACCCACGGCGGCCAGCGCGCGCAGCGCCGACTCGCGGCCCGAACCCGGGCCCTGCACTTCGACTTCCAGCGTCTTCACGCCATGTTCCTGCGCCTTGCGGCCCGCATCTTCGGCGGCCATCTGGGCCGCATAGGGGGTCGATTTGCGCGACCCCTTAAAGCCCATGGTGCCAGCGGACGACCACGAGATCGCGTTGCCTTGCACGTCGGAAATCAGGATCTTGGTGTTGTTGAACGAAGAATTCACATGCGCCACGCCAGCGGCGATATTCTTGCGTTCCTTGCGCTTGGTGCGCGCGGCGGCTTTGGTATCACGTGCCATATCTGTGCGCTCCCCTTACTTCTTCTTGCCGGCGATCGGCTTCGCCGGGCCCTTGCGGGTGCGGGCGTTGGTGTGGGTGCGCTGACCGCGAACCGGCAGGTTCTTGCGGTGACGCAGGCCGCGATAGCAGCCGAGGTCCATCAGACGCTTGATGTTCATCGACACTTCACGGCGCAGGTCGCCCTCGACGGTGAAGTTGGCGTCGATGAATTCGCGGATCGCCAGCACTTCGGCGTCCGACAGCTGGTTCACGCGACGGGCGCGGTCGATGTTCAGCGACGAGCAGATGATTTCCGCATTATGCGGACCGATGCCGGTGATGTAGGTCAGGGCAATCGGCACCCGCTTCTGGGTGGGGATGTTGACGCCAGCAATACGTGCCACGCGTATGTTCCTTTTCGTTGCGGTTCCGTGATGCCAGAACCTTTTTTCACAACTCCGGCAAGGCGGCGCAGCCACTTCACCGATTCGATCTGACCGACCAAGCATCAATATGGCCGGACGATTCCCGTGCGGGACGCCGTGCTTTATGGGCTTTTCCCCCGCCCGTCAAGGCCGGGGAACAGGTTTTCAGGACTTGTCAAGCACTGCGGCGATGGCTGCGGCAACCGCGTCCATTTCCGCCAGCCCGTCGACCGAGGAGAGCTTCTCCTTGGCGTAGTAATAGCCGATCAGCGGCGAGGTCTTCTTGTAATACTCCATCAGCCGCTGCTTCAGCGCGTCCTCATTGTCATCGGCACGCCGCTTCAGGTCCGCAGACCCGCAGACATCGCAGGTTCCGGCCGCTTTGGTGGGCTTGGTGACGTCGTGATAGACTTCGCCGCACTTGCCGCAGGTAAAGCGCCCGGTGATCCGCGCGACCAGCGCCGCGTCGTCCACCTGCATCTCGATCACCGCATCCAGCACCTGCCCCGTGCGGTTCAACAACGCCCCCAGCGCGTCCGCCTGTTTCAGCGTGCGCGGGAAGCCATCGAAGATGAAACCGCCGCCGGCAGGACCGGTGATCTTTTCCTCGATCAGGCCGATCACGATCTCGTCCGTGACAAGCTCGCCCCGGGCCATCACCTCGGCCACGCGGTTGCCCATTTCGGTCCCGCTCGTCTTGGCCTCGCGCAGCATGTCGCCGGTGGACAGCTGCACCATCTGCCGCTCGTCCACCAGACGCTTGGCCTGCGTGCCCTTACCTGCGCCGGGTGGCCCCAGAAGGATGATGTTCGCCATGCCCGACCTCAGCGCCGCGCGGGCGCCTTGGGCGCCGGGCGCTTCTTGCCGCGCAGGTTCGACTTCTCGATCAGCCCTTCATACTGGTGGGCCAGCAGATGCGACTGGACCTGGTTGATCGTGTCCATCGTCACCGACACCACGATCAGCACCGACGTACCGCCGAAATAGAACGGGATGCCCACATTCGCGATCAGGATTTCGGGCAGCAGACAGACCGCCGCCAGATAGGCCGAACCCAGCACAAGGATGCGGGTCACAACGTAATCCAGATATTCCTCGGTCTTCTTGCCGGGGCGGATGCCGGGGATGAAACCATTCTGGTTCTTCAGATTGTCAGCCACCTCATCCACCTTGAACGACACGTTCGCGGTATAGAAATAGGTGAAGAACACGATCATCGCCGCCATCATGACAAGGTGCAGCGGCTGGCCATAGCCCAGATAGGCCATCAGCGTAGACAGGACCGGATTGGTATCCTGACCCGAGAAGGTGCCGATCGTGGTGGGCAGCAGCAGCAAGGACGACGCGAAGATCGCCGGAATGACGCCCGCCGGGTTGACCTTCACAGGCAGGTGCGACGACCCGCCGTCGTAAATCTTCATCCCCACCTGACGGCGCGGATACTGGATGTGGATCTTGCGCAGCGCGCGTTCCATGAACACGACAAAGGCGATGACCGCGATCACCATCACGATGATGCCCAGGATCAGCGGCGTCGACAGCGCGCCCGACCGGCCCTGTTCAAAGAACTGGACCAGCGCCGCCGGGATTTCCGCCACGATGCCCACGAAAATGATCAACGAGATGCCGTTGCCGATCCCGCGTGCGGTGATCTGCTCGCCCAGCCACATCAGGAACATGGTGCCGCCGACAAGGGTGATCACGCAGGCCAGCTTGAAGAACAGCCCCGGATCATGGGCCAGACCGCCCGCCTCGATCGACACAGCGATACCCCAAGCCTGAAAGATCGCCAGCGCCACCGTGCCATAGCGGGTGTATTGGTTCAGCTTCTTGCGGCCCTGCTCGCCTTCCTTCTTCAGCTGCTCCAGCTGCGGCACCATGGCCGCCAGAAGCTGCACGATGATCGACGCCGAAATATAGGGCATGATCCCCAGCGCAAAGATGCCCATCCGGCTGATCGCGCCGCCTGTGAACAGGTTCAGCATGCCGCCGATCCCCTGCCCCGCCTGCGTCATGAACTCGCGCAGGGCCGTGCCGTCGATGCCCGGAACCGGGATATAGGTCCCCAGACGGTAGACGATCAGCAGACCGAGGGTAAAGAAGATGCGTTGGCGAAGGTCGGTCGCCTTGCCAAGGGCGGACCAGCTCAGGTTCGCCGCCATTTGCTCTGCAGCAGATGCCATGCCGAGGACTCTTTTCATGCAGGCGCCGCCGACCGTTTTCCGGTCGGCGGCGCGGGAAAACTATGGGCTATGTAAGCGGTCCTGCGACCGCTCACAACCGTTATTCAGCCGCAGCCGCCGGTGCTGCCTTGACGGTGATCGAACCACCGGCCTTCTGCACCGCCTCGATCGCCGAGGCAGAGGCGCCGGTCACCACCAGCGTGACCTTGGACGTGATCTCGCCCTTGGCCAGCACGCGGATGCCGTCACGCTTGTTCGACGTGACACCGGCCGCGACCAGCGCGTCCTCGGTGATCTCGGACGTGGCGTCCAGCTTGCCCAGACCGATGAACTTCTCGATCAGGCCAAGGTTCACGACCGCAAATTCCAGACGGTTCGGCTTGTTGAAGCCGCGCTTGGGCAGACGACGGTAAAGCGGCATCTGACCGCCTTCATACCCACCCAGCGCCACGCCCGAACGGGACTTCTGGCCCTTGATACCGCGACCGGCGGTCTTGCCCTTGCCCGAACCCGGGCCGCGCGCCACGCGCTTTTGCTTCTTGGCGGCGCCGTCATTGTCACGCAGTTCATTCAGTTTCATGTCGCATACTCCTTGGCCGGAAGGGCCCCGCCTGCGACGGATGGGGCCAACACGGCATTTCTTGCTTGTTGCAGGTCGGGCATCGCGGCCCCCCTAAAAAATGGCAAAGGCGCGCAGGTTGCCCCGCGCGCCCCTGTCCCGTAGGGCGGGGTTCACCCCGCCAAACGCTTACCCACGCTCTTCGATGATCTGCACAAGGTGCGAGATCGACCGAACCATGCCACGGACCGAAGGCGTATCCTCCAGCTCACGGGTGCGGTGCATCTTGTTCAGGCCCAGACCCTTCAGGGTCGCGGTCTGGATCGCGGGGCGGCGGGCGGCGGATGCCACCTGCTTCACGACGATGGTTTTCTTGGCGGTCATCTATCAGCCCTCCACAGCTTCTGCGTCGGGCTTCTTCAGGATCTCGGCCACCTTCTTGCCACGGCGCGAGGCGACGTGACGGGGCGACGATTCCTGCTTCAGACCGTCGATGGTCGCGCGGATCATGTTATAGGGGTTCTGCGACCCGATGGACTTCGCCACCACGTCCTGAATACCCACCATCTCGAACACGGCGCGCATCGGACCACCGGCGATGATCCCGGTACCGGCGGTGGCCGTCCGCATCACCACCTTACCGGCGCCATGACGGCCTTCGATATCGTGGTGCAGGGTACGGCTGTCCTTCAGCGGCACGCGGATAAGCGACCGCTTGGCCTGCTCGGTCGCCTTGCGGATCGCTTCCGGCACTTCCTTGGCCTTGCCCTTGCCAAAGCCGACGCGACCACGCTGGTCGCCCACCACGACGAGTGCCGCAAAACCAAAGCGCTTGCCGCCCTTCACGGTTTTCGAGACACGGTTGATCGCGACCAGACGGTCGGCGAATTCCGGGGTTTCTTCCGGGCGGTTGTCGCGACGGTCGTCACGACGCTCCCGGCGGTTCTCACGTTCTGCCATGCGGCATTCCTTCATGTAGGCGCGGCACTGCGCCGTTATGGGCCAATCCTGGTGGAGCCGTGGGGCATCCCCGGATCATCGGGGCGGCGCGAACGCCGCCCACCTAAATCAGAACTTCAGGCCACCTTCACGGGCAGCATCGGCCAAAGCCTTGATCTTCCCGTGGAAAATGAAACCGCCGCGGTCGAAATAGCATTCTTCCACGCCGGCCTTCTTGGCCCGCTCGGCAATCGCAGCGCCGATCTTGGCCGCAGCCTCGACGTTGTTCTTGCCCACGACGCCCAGTTCCTTTTCGAGCGACGAGGCAGCGGCCACGGTGACCCCCTTCACGTCGTCGATCAGCTGGACGCTGATGTTCTTGTTGGACCGATGAACCGACAGGCGCAGACGCCCATTGGCCATCGACTTGATCTTGTTCCGAACGCGCAGGCGGCGCTTGAGGAACAGCTCTCTCTTGTTGTTCGCCATTTTTGCGCCCCTTACTTCTTCTTGCCTTCCTTGCGGAAGATGTACTCATCCTTGTAGCGGATGCCCTTGCCCTTGTAGGGCTCGGGGCGCTTCCACTCGCGGATGTTCGCGGCCACCTGACCGACCAGTTGCTGGTCGATGCCTTCCACGACGATTTCGGTCTGCTTCGGGGACGCGACGGTCACGCCCTTCGGCACTTCGAAATTCACTTCGTGGCTATAGCCGAGCGAAAGTTTCAGAACGTTGCCAGCCATCGCCGCGCGGTAACCCACGCCCTGGATTTCCAGCTCTTTCTTGAAGCCGTCGGTGACGCCGGTGACGAGGTTCGCCACCATCGACCGCACCATGCCCCACTGCTGACGTGCCCGCTTGGACGTGCCACGCGGCGTCACCTTGACGGTGGTGCCGTCGATGGTGATCGTCACATCGTCGCCAGCGGTGAAGCTGCGGGTGCCCTTCGGCCCCTTCACTTCGATGGTCTGGCCAGAGATGGAAGCCGAGACGCCCTTGGGCAGTTCGACGGGTTTCTTGCCGATACGAGACATGCCATCCTCCTCAGAACACGGTGCAGAGGACTTCGCCGCCAACATTGGCAGAGCGAGCCGCTGCGTCCGACATCACGCCCTTCGGCGTGGAGACGATGGAAACGCCCAGACCGTTGCGCACCGACGGGATGTCCTTGACACCCATGTAGACGCGACGGCCCGGCTTGGACACGCGCTTGAGTTCGCGGATCACGGGGGCGCCTTCGAAGTACTTCAACGAGATCACCAGTTCGCCCTGGCCATTCTCGGTCGTCTTCTTCTCGTAGCCGCGGATATAGCCTTCCGAGGCGAGCACATCCAACACCCATGCGCGCAGCTTGGACGCCGGCGACGAGACGGTGGACTTGCCGCGCATTTGCGCGTTGCGGATGCGGGTCAGCATATCGCCGAGAGGATCGTTCATAGACATCTGTGCTCCTCCCTTACCAGCTCGACTTCACCATGCCGGGGATCTGGCCGAACGAGGCCAGTTCGCGCAGCATGATCCGCGAGAGTTTCAGCTTACGGTAGTAAGCATGGGGACGGCCCGTCAGCTGGCAGCGGTTGTGCAGCCGGGTGGCGGACGAGTTGCGGGGCAGTTCGGCCAGTTTCAGAGTCGCCTTAAAGCGCTCGTCCATCGGCTTGGACTGGTCGTTGATCACCGCCTTAAGTGCTGCGCGCTTGGAAGCGTGCTGCTTCACAAGTTTGGCGCGCTTCACTTCGCGGTTCACCATGGATTTCTTTGCCATATCTCAGGTTCCTCGCGCTTACGACGTGAAGGGCATGTTGAAGTGCTTCAACAGCGCCTTGGCTTCTGCGTCGGTCTTCGCGTTCGTGCAGATGATGATGTCCATCCCCAGAACTTCGTCGACCTTGTCGAAGTTGATCTCGGGGAACACGATGTGTTCCTTCAGGCCCATGGCATAGTTGCCACGGCCGTCGAAGGACGTGCCCTTCACGCCGCGGAAGTCGCGGACGCGCGGCAGGGCGATCGTGATCAGACGGTCAAGGAATTCATACATCCGGTCGCCGCGAAGCGTGACCTTGCAACCCAGCGGCATCAGTTCGCGCACGCGGAAGCCGGCGATCGACTTCTTGGCGTGGGTGATCACGGCCTTCTGACCGGCGATCTGCGACAGTTCTTCGGCCGCCTGCTTCACCTTTTTGGTGTCCTTGACGGCTTCGCCGACGCCCATGTTCAGGACGATCTTGTCCAGCTTGGGGATCTGCATGTCGTTCTTGTAGCCGAACTCGGCCTTCATGGCCGCGCGGATCTTGCCCGCATATTCGGCCTTCAGGCGCGGGGTATAGGTAGCTGCGTCAAGCATCAGATCGCCTCCCCGGTCGACTTGGCGTAGCGCACCTTCTTGTCGCCTTCCATGCGGAAGCCGACGCGGGTGGCCTTGCCGTTCTTGTCCACGATGGCCAGGTTCGACAGATCGATCGGCAGCGCCTTCGACAGACGGCCACCCTGCGAGGCGGCGGACTGCTTGGTGTGCCGGATCGCGACGTTCACGCCGTCCACGATGGCCTTGTTTTCCTTGGGCATAACGGCGGAAATCTCGCCCGTCTTGCCCTTGTCCTTGCCGGTGAGCACGACGACCGTGTCACCTTTCTTAAGCTTCGCAGCCATCAGAGCACCTCCGGAGCCAGCGAGATGATCTTCATGAAGTTCTTGGCACGCAGCTCGCGCACGACCGGCCCGAAGATACGGGTGCCGACCGGTTCGCCCTGGTTGTTCAGGATGACGGCGGCGTTGCGGTCGAAACGGATGGACGTGCCGTCTTCACGGCGGACTTCCTTGGCGGTGCGGACGACGACGGCCTTGCGGACGTCCCCCTTCTTCACACGGCCCTTCGGAATCGCTTCCTTCACCGACACCACAATGATGTCGCCGACGGATGCGTAGCGGCGGTGCGAACCGCCCAGAACCTTGATGCACTGAACCCGGCGCGCGCCGGAGTTGTCAGCAACATCCAGATTGGTCTGCATCTGGATCATTGGTTTACTCCCGACCTTTGGGAACGGTCATGATCTGCAACCGTCCCAGGGTTTCGTTCGTGTCGAACGGAGGCATGAGGCTTACGCCTCGACGACCACCGTCCAACGTTTCGTCTTCGAGATGGGCGCGCACTCTTCGATGCGAACAGTGTCACCGACCTTGAACGTGTTGTGCTCGTCGTGGGCCCGGTACTTCTTGGACTTGCGGACGGTCTTTTGCAGCAGCGGGTGCTTGAAACGGCGCTCGACCAGAACGGTGATCGTCTGGGCGTTCTTGTCCGAGGTCACGACACCTTGCAGGATACGCTTGGGCATTTCGTGGTCCTCTTACTTCGCGGCTTCAGCGGCTTTTTGGTTCAGCACCGTCTTGATGCGCGCCACGTCCTTGCGGATGGCGTTGAACCGGGCGGTATTCTCAAGCTGGCCGGTGGCCTGCTGGAAGCGCAGGTTGAAGGCTTCCTTCTTCAGTGCGACCAGGCTGTCACGCAGCTGGTCAGGGGTCTTGCCCCGCAGTTCTTCGGCTTTCACGGCCTTTGTCCTTTTCTCAATCACCAGAGAGCCCCTTGCAGGAAGGGTAACTCTGAACCCGGTGGATCAATGATAAATCAACGATTCCGAGTCGCCCCGGAACCGTGGATGCGTCCCAATACAGAAGGGGGGGCGTGAGGGCAAGCACTTTTCCCAAAGAAAAAGCCCCCGCCGTCACCGGCAGGGGCCTTCGTAGGGCGGGGTTCACCCCGCCCTTCTTACCAGTCTTCCTTCGCCACGATGCGCGTCGTCACCGGAAGCTTCATCGCCCCCAGACGCAGCGCCTCACGCGCGATGACCTCGGACACGCCGTCGATCTCGAACATGATGCGGCCCGGCTTTACCTTGGCCGCCCAGTAATCGACCGAGCCCTTGCCCTTACCCATACGCACTTCGGTCGGCTTCGACGACACCGGCACATCGGGGAACACGCGGATCCAGACACGGCCCTGACGCTTCATGTGGCGGGTGATCGCACGGCGGGCCGCTTCGATCTGCCGCGCGGTGACGCGCTCGGGTTCCGTGGCCTTCAGGGCGAAGGAGCCGAAGTTCAGCAGGAAGCCGCCCTTCGCCTCGCCGTGAATACGGCCCTTGTGCTGTTTGCGGAACTTCGTCCGTTTCGGTTGCAGCATTTCCTTCTACTCCCTTACGCGCGTTCGCGGTCGCGACGCGGCGCACGCGGCGCAGCGCCGTCCTGCGCTTCGGCCGCACGGCGGTCGCGGGCCTGCGGATCATGCTCAAGGATCTCGCCCTTGAAGATCCACACCTTCACACCGATGATCCCATAGGGCGTCTCGGCTTCCGACAGCGCATAGTCGATGTCGGCGCGCAGCGTGTGCAGCGGCACGCGGCCTTCGCGGTACCATTCCGTACGCGCGATTTCAGCCCCGCCCAGACGACCCGCGACGTTCACCCGGATACCCAGGGCGCCCATGCGCATCGCGTTCTGCACGCCACGCTTCATCGCACGGCGGAACGAAACCCGACGCTCCATCTGCTGGGCGATCGACTCGGCCACCAGCTGGGCGTCCAGTTCCGGCTTGCGGACTTCGACGATGTTCAGGTGCAGTTCGGACTTGGTGAAGACCGACAGCTTCTTGCGCAGACCTTCGATATCCGCGCCTTTTTTGCCGATGATCACGCCCGGACGCGCCGTGTGGATCGTCACGCGGCACTTCTTGTGCGGCCGCTCGATGATCACGCGGCTGACGCCCGCCTGCTTGCATTCCTCGTGGATGAATTCACGCATCTTGAGGTCTTCAAGCAGCAGGTTGCCATAGTCCTTCGACTCGGCGAACCAGCGGCTGTCCCAGGTCCGGTTGACCTGCAGGCGCATCCCGATGGGGTTAACCTTCTGTCCCATTATGCCGACTCCCCGGTCTGACGCACCTTGATGGTGATTTCGCTGAACGGCTTCATGATCTTGCCGAAACGGCCACGCGCCCGCGGACGGCCACGCTTCATCACGAGGTTCTTGCCGACCCAGGCTTCCGCAACGACGAGCGTGTCCACATCCAGACCGTGGTTGTTCTCGGCATTGGCGATGGCCGATTGCAGGCACTTCTTCACGTCACCCGCGATCCGGCGCTTGGAGAAGGTGAGGTCGGCCAGCGCCTTGTCCACCTTCTTGCCGCGGATCAGACCGGCGACGAGGTTCAGTTTCTGCGGCGAGGTGCGAAGCATCCGGGCAATCGCCATCGCTTCGTTGTCCGCCACGCGGCGCGGATTCTTTTCCTTACCCATGGCTTACTTCCTCTTGGCTTTCTTGTCGGCCGCATGGCCGTAGTAGGTGCGGGTCGGCGAGTATTCACCGAACTTCTGACCGATCATCTCCTCGGTCACGGCGACCGGGATATGCTTGTGGCCGTTGTAGACCCCAAAGGTCAGACCAACGAATTGCGGCAGGATCGTCGAACGGCGCGACCAGATCTTGATCACTTCGTTCTTGCCCGATTCCCGCGCCTTCTCGGCCTTCTTCAGGACGTAGGCGTCGACGAACGGGCCCTTCCAGATAGAACGTGCCATGGATTAGCGCCCTTTCTTCGCGTGACGCGAGCGGACAATGTACTTGTCCGTCTTCTTGTTCGACCGGGTCCGGTTGCCCTTGGTGCCCTTGCCCCACGGGGTGACCGGGTGACGGCCACCCGAGGTGCGGCCTTCACCACCACCATGCGGGTGGTCGATCGGGTTCATGGCAACGCCGCGGACGGTCGGGCGAACGCCCATATGCCGCTTGCGGCCCGCTTTGCCGAGGTTCTGGTTCGAATTGTCGGGGTTCGACACGGCACCGATGGTCGCCATGCATTCCTGACGCACCATCCGCAATTCGCCCGACGAAAGGCGGATCTGCGCATAGCCACCGTCACGGCCGACGAACTGGGCATAGGTGCCCGCAGCGCGCGCCAACTGGCCGCCCTTGCCGGGCTTCAGCTCGACGTTGTGCACGATCGTCCCGATCGGCATGCCGCTAAAGGGCATGGCGTTACCGGGCTTCACGTCGGTCTTGGCGCCTGCGATCACCTGATCACCCACCGCCAGACGCTGGGGGGCGAGGATGTACGACAACTCGCCATCCGCATACTTCACCAGCGCGATGAAGGCGGTGCGGTTCGGGTCATATTCGATCCGTTCCACGGTCGCCGCGATATCGAACTTGCGGCGCTTGAAATCCACAACGCGGTACAGGCGCTTTGCGCCGCCGCCCTTGTGCCACATCGTGACACGTCCGGTGTTGTTCCGGCCGCCCGTCTTGGTCAAACCCTCGGTAAGGGCTTTGACAGGGCGTCCTTTCCACAGCTCCGAACGGTCGATCAGAACCAGCCCACGCTGGCCAGGCGTCGTCGGTTTATACGACTTGAGTGCCATGCTCTCTGTCTTCCGTCAGCTAGGGGACCGCTTGGCGATCCCGATGGTTATAGGGCTCCGAAGATCCCCGGTAGGTCGGTCAGCGCCTCACGGCGAGGACCGGATTCTTCAAAAAATCCACGGCCCCGGAAACCGGGGCCGCGAGATTCGTGCGGCTTCTATCAGAGGCCCGTAGCAACGTCGATAGTGTTGCCCTCTTCGAGCGTGACGTAGGCCTTCTTCCTGTCGCTCCGTTCGCCGGGACGGCCACGGAACTTCTTGACCTTGCCCTTGGTGACGACAGTGTTCACCGCCTTCACCTTCACGCCGAAAACCGCTTCCACGGCTTCCTTGATGGCGGGCTTGGTCGCGTCCATCGCGACCTGAAACACAACAGCACCGTTTTCCGACGCCATGGTCGCTTTTTCGGTGATGATCGGCTTCTTGATCAGGTCGTAGTGTTCGGGTTTCGCGCTCATTTCAGACGAGCCTCCAGAGCTTCGACACCCGCCTTCGTGATCACCAGCGTGTCACGCTTCAGGATGTCATAGACATTCGCGCCGATGGTCGGCAGCACGTCGATGCCGTCGATGTTGCGGGCAGCCAGCGCGAAATTCGCGTCGACATCCGCGCCGTCGATGATCAGCACGCGCTTCCAGCCCCGTTCCTTGACGGTCTTGGCCAGCATCGCGGTCTTGGCTTCCGCCATCGCAAGGCTGTCCACGATCACCAGCTCACCCGCCTTCAGCTTGGCCGAAAGCGCGTGGCGCAGGCCAAGGGCGCGGAACTTCTTCGGCAGGTCATGGGCGTGCGACCGCGGGGTCGGGCCCTTGTAGACGCCACCGTGGCGGAAGATCGGCGCCTTGCGGGACCCGTGACGTGCGCCACCGGTGCCCTTCTGGCGGTAGATCTTCTTGGTCGAATAGGACACGTCCGACTTGCCCAGAACCGAGTGGGTGCCAGCCTGTGCCTTCGCACGCTGCCAACGCACCACGCGATGCAGGATGTCCGCGCGCGGCTCAAGGCCGAACAGCGCTTCGTCCAGATCGATGGAACCGGCCTTGCCGCCGTCCAGCTTGATCACGTCGAGTTTCATGCTTCACCCCCTTCGACCGCAACTTCGGCGGCCGGAGCAGCAGCAGCCGACGAACGCACCGCAGCCGGACGCGGAGCGTCGGCAAACGGGGCCTTCTTGACCGCATCCTTGACGGTGACCCAGCCACCCTTGGAACCGGGGACCGCGCCCTTAACCATGATCAGGCCACGGTCGGCATCCGTGCGCACGACCTGCAGGTTCTGCGTGGTCACGCGGACGGCACCCAGGTGACCGGCCATCTTCTTGCCTTTGAACACCTTGCCGGGGTCCTGGCACTGGCCCGTGGACCCGTGCGAACGGTGCGAGATCGACACACCGTGCGACGCCCGCAGGCCGCCGAAGTTGTGCCGCTTCATCGCACCGGCAAAACCCTTACCGATCGAGGTACCGGCGATGTCCACGAACTGGCCTGCCAGATAGTGGTCGGCGGTGATTTCCGCGCCCACATCGATCAGGTTGTCCGGCGACACGCGGAATTCCGCGATCTTGCGCTTGGGCGCCACATTCGCCTTGGCGAAGTGGCCGCGCTGCGCGGCAGTGGTCCGCTTGGCCTTGGCATTGCCCGCGCCCAGCTGGACGGCGGTATAGCCATCCTTCTCGGCGGTGCGCTGTGCCACGACCTGCAGGTTGTCAAGCTGGAGCACGGTCACAGGAACCTGCGTGCCGTTTTCCAGGAACAGCCGGGTCATGCCCAGCTTCTTTGCGATAACGCCAGAGCGCATGGTCATGCCCTCCTCAAACCTTGATCTCGACATCCACGCCAGCGGCGAGGTCGAGCTTCATCAGCGCGTCCACGGTCTGGGGGGTCGGATCGACGATGTCGAGAAGACGCTTATGCGTCCGGATTTCCCACTGGTCGCGCGACTTCTTGTCGATATGCGGACCACGGAGAACCGTGAACTTCTCGATCTTGTTCGGCAGCGGGATCGGGCCGCGCACTTGCGCGCCGGTCCGCTTGGCCGTGTTCACGATTTCCTGCGTGCTGGCATCCAGAACGCGGTAATCGAAGGCCTTCAGCCGGATGCGGATGGTCTGACCTTGCATCTTTGTTTTCCTTCGGAACGTAGACAAGGCGTCATGCCCGGCCCATAGGTTCACATTTGTTGATGGTCTGCGGCGCACCCCGAAAGGTGCGCCGCGCGTCCTTACAGATTGCTCACACCTTTGGAAAGGCGATTCGCGATCTTTCTTGTCGCAAGGCGGGGTAAAGCCCGCCCTGCGGTTTCGATCACTCGATGATCTTCGACACGACGCCTGCGCCGACGGTGCGGCCGCCTTCACGGATGGCGAAGCGCAGCTTCTCTTCCATCGCGATCGGGGCGATCAGCGTCACGTTGAACTTCAGGT
>JBDKFE010000041.1:0-27262 GCA_039798885.1 Pseudomonadota bacterium
GGTCAGGCTTTCGGGTTCGTCGAGGAAGGGGATATGGGCGCGGTCGGGGACTTCGGCGAAGATCATGTCGGGGCGGCGGCGGCGCATCTCGTCACTGGTGTCGCGGGTGAGGAGGTCGGAATTCGCGCCCCGGATCAGGGCGAGGGGGAGGCCCGCGCAGGCCTCGAAAAGCGGCCAGAGGTCGGCGGGCGGGCCATCGAAGGCGGCAAGGAAGGCGTCGCGCAGGGCGGGGTCGTAGGTGATTTTCAGCCCCGCCTCGGTCTGGGTGTAGTGCAGGCGCGCTTCGGCCAGCCAGCGGTCGGCGGGGATGTTGGCAAAGCCCGGCATGTTGCGCGGCAGGGCGGCGGCGAGGGCTTCGTGCGTCTTGGGCGCGGGGTTGCGGCCGACATAGTCGAAGATGCGGGTCAGGCCGGGGCGGTGAATCTCGGGGCCGATGTCGTTCAGGCAAAGGCCGATGAGGCGGGGTTTGGCAAGCGCCGCCAGAAGCATCCCGATCAACCCCCCGCGCGAGGTGCCGAGGAGGGCGGCGCGGTCGATGCCCAGATGGTCAAGCAGGGCGAGCGCGTCCTGCGCCTCTTGCGGGACGGTATAGGTGGCGGCCCCGGTCCATTGGCTGGCACCGCGCCCCCGGTAGTCCATGCGGATCAGGCGCAGGGGCGGCAGATGGGGGCGGAGGTAGTCGAAATCGCCCATGGTGCGGGTCAGGCCCGACAGGCAGAGCAGGGGCAGGCCCTCGCCTTCGTCGGCATAGGCGAGGCGCGCGCCGTCGCGGGCGGTGAAGGTTTGGGTCATGCGATCAGCCGGGGCAGGTGGGTCAGGTCGGGGATTTCATGCTGCGGGCGCGCGGGCAGTCGGTCCTGCGGGATGCCCGCGCGGTTGATCCATGCGGTGCGAAAGCCGAAATGGGCCGCCCCCGCCGCGTCCCAGCCATTGGCCGAGATGAAGAGCACCTGCTGCGGTTTCACGCCGAGGTGGTGTTCGACCAAGCTGTAGACCTGCCATGCGGGTTTGTAGAGGCGCGTCTGTTCCACGCTGATGCGCGCGGTGAAGAGGTGTTCCATCCCGGCGGCGGCGGTGAGGGAGGACAGCATGGCGGGCGTGCCATTCGACAGGATGGCAAGGCGCAGGCCCGTGGCCTTTAGGTGGGTCAGGGCATCGACGGCCTCGGGGAAGGCGGGGAGGCGGTCGAAGAGCGTCAGAAGGCGGGCGCGCAGGGCAGGGTCGTTGAGCCTGTGCGCCGCAAGCGCCCAGTCCAGCGCCTCGGCCGTAACCTGATCGAAGGGGGCATACTGGCCGGTCATCGTGCGCTGCCATGTGTATTCCAGCTGCTTGCGCCGCCAGTCATCCGCCAGTTTCGGCCAGATCGGGGCGAGGGCAGGGGTATCGGCGGCGGCAAGGCGTGCGGCGCCTGTCACGTCGAAAAGCGTGCCATAGGCATCAAAGACGAGGGTGGTGACGGACATGTGATCTCCTGACGCTGTCAGTCTGGCACAGGGATGGGGCAAGGGACAGGGGGCGCGGCGATGCCGCCCTTGCCGCGTCGGCGCGCTTTGCCTAAACCCCGAGGCGCGAGACAGGAAAGTTTTATGGCCAAAGACGAGAAGGCAGAAGAGCGCGCGGCATCCAAGCGCGTCGGGGCGTTGCGCGGGCTGGCCCCGTTCCTGCGGCCCTATCGCGCGATGACGGCGCTTGCACTGGGCGCTTTGGTGATCACGGCGGGAATGAGCCTAATCCTGCCCTTGGCCGTGCGCCGCGTGGTGGACGGGTTCAATCAGGATGTCGCCATCCTTGACCAGTATTTCGGCGCGGCGCTGCTGATCGCGGCGCTTTTGGCCATTGGGACGGGCGTGCGCTATTACTTCGTCACCAAGCTGGGCGAGCGGGTGGTGGCCGATATCCGCCGCGCCGTGTTCGACCGGGTGATGGGGATGAGCCCCGCCTTTTTCGAACGCCTGCTGACCGGCGAGGTGCTGTCGCGGATCACCACGGATACGACGCTGATCCTGTCGCTGATCGGGTCGTCCATCTCGGTCGCGCTGCGGAATGTGCTGATGCTGCTGGGGGGGCTGGCGCTGTTGTTCCTGACCTCGGGCAAGTTGACGGGGCTGGTGCTGTTGATCGTGCCGGCGGTTGTGGTGCCGATTGTGGTGCTGGGGCGGCGGCTGCGCGGGCTGAGCCGCGAGGCGCAGGATTGGATCGCCAATTCGTCGGGTTCGGCGTCAGAGGCGCTGTCTTCGGTGCAGACGGTGCAGGCCTTTACGCATGAGGGGCTGACCAAGGCCGCCTTTGCCGAGGTGACGGAGAAGTCCTTTGACGTGGCAAAGGTACGGACGCGGGTTCGGGCCGTGATGACGGTGATCGTGATTTTCCTGACCTTTACCGGGATCGTGGGCGTCTTGTGGATCGGGGCGCGCGACGTTCGGGCGGGGGTGATGAGCCCCGGCGAATTGGTGCAGTTCGTGATCTATGCGGTGATGGTGGCAGGGGCCGTGGGCGCGCTGTCGGAAATCTGGGGCGAGGTGCAGCGGGCCGCAGGCGCGACGGAGCGGCTGGTGGAACTGCTGAATGCCGAGGATTCGGTTGTGGATGCGGTGTCGCCAAAGCTTTTGCCGCGCCCGGTGCGGGGAGAGATCGTGTTCGACGACGTGACCTTCCGCTATCCGGCGCGGCCAGAGGTTTCGGCGCTGGATGGGGTGTCGCTGCGGGTGGCCCCCGGCGAGACGGTGGCGCTGGTGGGGCCTTCGGGGGCGGGCAAGACGACGATCCTGCAACTCCTCATGCGGTTCTACGATCCGCAGGCAGGGGCCGTGCGTTTCGACGGGATCGACCTGCGCGACATGGGCCGCGCCGATTTCCGGCGGGCCATCGCGATGGTGCCGCAGGACCCGGTGATCTTTGCAGCGTCGGCGCGGGAAAACATCCGCTTTGGCAGGCCAGAGGCCACGGATGCCGAGGTGGAGGCGGCGGCCAAGGCGGCGGCGGCGCATGAGTTCCTGACCGCGCTGCCGCAGGGCTATGACTCGTGGCTGGGCGAGCGGGGCGTGATGCTGTCGGGCGGGCAGAAGCAGCGGATCGCGATTGCGCGGGCCATCCTGCGGGATGCGCGGGTGCTGCTGTTGGACGAGGCGACGTCGGCGCTGGATGCGGAGTCGGAGCGGGCGGTGCAGGCGGCGGTGGAAGGTCTGGCCGAAGGGCGGACGGTGCTGGTCGTGGCGCATCGGTTGGCGACGGTGAAGCGGGCGGACCGGATCGTGGTCTTTGATCAGGGGCGGATCGTGGCGGAAGGCACCCATGATGCGCTGGTTGCGGAAGGCGGGCTGTATGCGCGGTTGGCGCGGTTGCAGTTCACCGATGGTCAGGCGTGATGCGCTGACGTTGCGTTTCCCCTGACCTGCGGCCTTGCGCTGTAAGGTCGCAGCCCTCACAGTCGCGTCAACGCCCCCGGGAGGAACAAGGGGACGCAGGAGGGGAGGACGTGACATGGGCGAATTCGCCAACCTTGCGGATGTGAAGGCGATCGAGGCCGAGATGCCGTGGGAGGCGCGCGGCATGGCGCGCACGATGCATGAATTCCTGAGCCGGACGAAAGCGGCGCATGGGACGCGGCCCGCGATCAGCTATCAAATCCTGTCCGGGCCGGGGACAAAGGCCGAGACGCTGACCTGGAACGACCTGCATGCCAAGGCCACGCAGGCGGCGAACCTGTTCCGCAGTCTGGGCGTGGGCGAGAAGGACGTGGTGGCCTATGTGCTGCCCAACAGCATGGAGACCGCAATCACCCTGCTGGGCGGGGCGGTGGCCGGGATCGTGAACCCCATCAACCCGCTGCTGGAGGCCGAACAGATCAGCGCCATCCTGCGCGAGACGAAGGCGAAGGTGGTGGTCACCCTGAAGGCCTTTCCCAAGACGGACCTGCCGCAAAAGGTGGCCGAGGCGGTGAAGCACGCGCCGTCCGTCAAGACGGTGCTGGAGGTGGACCTTGTGCGCTATCTTGCGCCGCCGAAGTCGTGGATCGTGCCGCTGGTGCGGCCGAAGAACCCAGTGTCGCATACGGCCAACGTGTTGAGCTTCAACACGGAATTGGCCAAGCAACCAGCGGATCGTTTGACCTTTGAGGATGGCAAGGCGGATCGTGTGGCGGCCTATTTCCACACGGGCGGCACGACGGGGATGCCCAAGGTCGCGCAGCACAAGGTTTCGGGGATGGTCTATAACGGCTGGCTGGGGCAGCGGTTGCTGTTCAAGGAAACCGATTGCGTGATGTGTCCACTGCCGCTGTTCCATGTCTTCGCGGCCTATCCGATCCTGATGTCGATGATCGCGTCCGGGGCGCATGTGGTCTTTCCGACGCCTGCGGGATACCGGGGCGAGGGGGTGTTCGACAACCTGTGGAAGTTGATCGAACACTGGCGCTGCACTTACCTCATCACGGTGCCCACGGCGCTGGCCGCGCTGATGCAACGGCCGATTGATGCCGATATTTCCAGCCTGAAGAACGCGTTTTCCGGGTCCGCGCCATTGCCTGTGGAGCTTTATAATCGGTTCTACAAGGCCACGAATGTCGAGATCGTCGAAGGGTATGGCCTGACGGAATGCACCTGTCTGGTATCGGTCAACCCGCCGGGCGGGACCAAGAAGATCGGGTCGGTCGGGCTGCCCTTTCCCTATACCCATGTGCGTATTCTGCAAAAAGCGGGCGAGGGGTTCCGCGACTGCGCGGTGGATGAGGTGGGCGAGATTTGCGTCGCCAATCCGGGCGTGTTCGACGGGGCGACCTATACGGAAGTGGACAAGAACAAGGACCTGTTCGCCGAGGGGCGGTTCCTGCGGACCGGGGATTTGGGGCGGATCGATGCGGATGGGTATCTGTATATCACGGGGCGGGCCAAGGACCTGATCATCCGGGGCGGGCATAACATCGACCCGGCGGTGATCGAAGAAGGGCTGATGAAGCACGAGGCGGTGGGTTTCGTGGGGGCGATCGGCCAGCCGGATGCCCATTCGGGCGAATTGCCTTGCGCCTATGTGGAACTGGTGAAGGGCAAGGAGGTCGGCGTGGAGGAGCTGATTTCCTATGCGCAGACCCATATCCACGAACGCGCGGCGGTGCCGAAACACATTGAAATCCTTGCGGAATTGCCCAAGACGGCGGTGGGCAAGGTGTTCAAGCCCGATCTGCGGCGCATGGCCATCACGCGGGTCTATGACGCCGCGCTGGCCGAGGCCGGGATCGGCGCGCATGTGGCCGAGGTGATCGAGGACAAGAAGCGCGGGCTGGTGGCGCGGCTGGTCCGCACCGCCCCGGTCGAGGATGCAAAGGTGCAGGCGCTGCTGGGCGGGTTCACGCAGCCTTGGGAGTGGACGGACTGATCCGGGGGCGGATCAGACGTCCATCCAGATGGTCACGGGGCCGTCATTGTTCAGGCTGACATCCATATCGGCCCCGAAGATGCCGTTGGCCGTCGGGATGCCTTCGGCTTGCACCTTTGCGGTGAAGTATTCGTAGAGGCGCTTGCCCTCCTCCGGCTTGGCGGCGGTGGAGAATCCGGGGCGGTTGCCGCGCAGGTCAGCGGCGAGGGTGAATTGCGATACGATCAGGGCGGACCCGCCGATGTCGCGGATGGACAGGTTCATTTTGCCCTGTTCATCCTTGAAAATCCGTAGCTTGGCGATCTTGGCCGCCAGTTGGTCGGCCTTGGCGTCGGTATCCCCTTCCATCGCGCAGACGAGGATCAGGAGGCCGGGGCCGATTTCGCCCGTCACCTGACCGTCGACCGTGACCGAGGCGCGAGAGACGCGTTGGAGGACCGCCCTCACAATTCGTTCCGCCACGGTGGGTTGGCGCCGGGGCGGGAGACGGTGACGGCGGCGGCTTTGGTGCCGAGCGTCAGGGCGGCGTCGAGCGTGGCGTCAGAGAGGGTGGTCAGCGCGGATTTGGTCAGCGCGCCCGCTTCGTGCAGGGCGGCAAGGGCGCCTGCGTTGAAGGTGTCGCCTGCGCCGACGGTATCGGCGACGGTGACTTTCGTTGCGGCGACGAAGCGGTTCTGGGTCGCGGTGATGGCGCGGGCCCCGGCTGCGCCTTCGGTGATGAAGACGAGTTTTGGCCCCTTTTCAAGGACTTGGCGGGCGAGTTCCGAGACGTCGCCTGCGCCGAGAAGCCAGTGCAGGTCTTCATCCGACAGTTTCACGATATCGGCGCGGGCGATCATCCGTTCGATGCGGGCGCGGTATTCGGTCTCTTTTCCGGCGATGAAGCCGGGGCGGATGTTGGGGTCGATCATGGTGACGCGGGTGGCGGATTCGCGGGTTTGCAGCGCCTCGTAAGTGCTGGCGGCGGGGTCGTTCACGAGGGAGATGCCGCCGAAGAAGAGGGTGGAGATGGCGGCGGGCAGGGTGGGGAGTTGGTCCTGCGAGAGGAGGCGGCCTGCGGTGTTTTCGTCGTAGAAGGCATAGGTGGCTTGGCCATCTACCAGCTTGACGAAGGCCACGGTGGTGGGGCGGTCGGAGCGGGCGCAGTATTGCGTGTCGACCTTAGACGCTTCGAGCGTTTCGGTCAGGATCTGGCCCAGCATGTCATTGGAAATGCCGGAAAAAAACGCAGAAGGCGCGCCAAGGCGACCCAGCGCGATGGCGGTGTTGAACACCGCGCCGCCCGCATAGGGGGAAAAGGCGGGTTCGCCCAGCGTGGTGGTGCGGGGGAGCATGTCGATCAGGGCTTCGCCACAGCTGAGAATCATCGGTACCTCCTATTGCGTGGGGCGGACCTTAGCGGATTTCGCGATGTTAGCGCAAACAGTCAGCGCGTGAAGTATGGGGCGAGGTTGGCGCGGACGCGGGCGAGGGGGGTGTCGCCGGAGGTGTCGGGGCGGAAGGGTTGGCCGGTGATCGCCTCGTAGGCGTCGATATAGACCTGTGCGGTGTGGCGGATCATTTCTGCTGGGATTTCAGGGATTTGGTCCTTGTAGGGGTCGCAGCGGGCGGCGACCCATGCGCGGATCACGTCCTTGTCGAAGGACGGGGGGCGGGTGCCGTTTTCGAAGGCTGCGGCATAGCCGGAAGCGATCCAGTAGCGCGAGGAATCGGGGGTGTGGATTTCGTCGGCCAGCAGGATGGTGCCGTCGGAGTCGGTGCCGAATTCGTATTTGGTGTCGACGAGGATCAGGCCACGTTCGGCGGCCATTTTCTGGCCGCGGGCAAAGAGGGCGAGGGCTTTGGCAGAGACGTCGTCCCATTGGGATTGGGTAAGAAGTCCTTGGGAAACAATGTCTTGTGCGGTGAGGGGTTCGTCGTGGCCGCCGTCGAAGGCCTTTGACGTGGGGGTGATGAGGGGGGTGGGGAGGGCCTGATTGTCGCGCAGGCCATCGGGGAGGGTGTGGCCGTACATCTGCCGTTCGCCCTGTTTGTAGAGGGTGAGGACGGAGGTTCCGGTGGTGCCCGCGAGATAGCCGCGCACGACGATTTCGACGGGGAGGATCGTCAGGCGCTTGCCGATCACGACATTGGGGTCAGGGTAGGAGATGACGTGGTTGGGGCAGATGTCGGAGGTCGCCTCGAACCAGAATTTCGCTGTTTGGGTAAGGACTTGGCCCTTGAACGGGATGGCGGCGAGGATGCGGTCGAAGGCAGAGATGCGGTCCGACGAGATCAGGATGCGGGTGCCGTCGGGCAGGTCGTAGCAGTCGCGGACCTTGCCGAAATAGGGGTTGGGGAGTTCGGGGATATGCGCCTCGGTCAGGATGCGGGTGAGGTTGGTCATTCTGGCCCCCTGTGGCGGTTCTGGGGGGGGTGATGCGGTGCGGGCGGGGTGGAGTCAAGCGGGGGGGAGGGCGCAGGAGGCTAAGGGGGTGCGGACGCTGGGTTTATTGTCGGGTTTTGGGGGGAAGGGCGTGTCCGGGTTCTGTGCCGGAAACTGTGCCGCAAACTGTACAGACGCACGGGGCGGAAAGGGGGCGTTAACCATAGGCAGCGGGGCGTGAGTCGGGGGTGGTTCGGGGTTGTCTGGACTCAGGCGGTGGGGGTGGGTGGAGGTATCTGGGCTGGGGGCAAAATTCTTCGAAGAATTTTGCAAATCTTTTCGAAAAGATTTGCGGGGATGCGGGGGGACCCCGTCCTATTTTTGCGTGGCGTAGAAGAAGATGCCTGCCGCAATCAGCGCCAGCAGCACGGCGAAGGCGATCTTCCATGCGCTCCACGGGCGTTCGCCTTGTACCTTGCCGGTCTGGCCGTTGACGACGAAGCGGTAGCTTTTCCCGCCATACTTGTAGGCCGCCATCCAAATCGGCAGGAGGACGTGCTTGAAGCTCTCGTCGCGCCAGTCCGTTTCGATCTGGTCGATGCGCTGTTCGTCGCCGCCGATGTCGGCGCGGACGTCTTGGACGATGATGCCCTCCATCACTTCGCGCCCGAGTTTGTGGCCATCAGCGAGGGGGATGGTGTAGCCTTCGGCGGTGAAGCCCGCGAGGTAGTCATCGCGCCACGGCTGGAGAGCGGCGAGGTCCCAAGGCTGCAGATTGTCGGTGTAGGTGCGCGGCAGGCTGGTGCTGGCGAGGATCAGCACGTCGTCGAAGCGGCGGGCGACCCAGCCGGAGCGGGCGGACCAGCGGGTGCGGCGGACCTGTTCCGTTTCGGTCCGGCCGTTGCGGGTGACGGTGCGGGTTTCGTAGTAATGGTCCCCCCGCGCGCCGGAATAGCGCGAGCGGGTGCCTGCGTCGAAGGTCCAGAAGGGGACGTAAAGGCCGTTCAGCTTGCGCCCCTTGCGGGCGTAGTCCTGCAATCCGTTGGGGGCAAACCAGAGGCTGCCCAGCCAAGCGGTCATGGCGTCGCGGGCCTGCGCTTCGTTCAGCACGAAGGGCAGGACGGCCTGCGGCTTGATGCGGCGTTCTTCGCCCGTGCCGATCACGACGGGGGTGGCGCAGAAGGGGCATTCGGTGGCGTGGGTCGCGCCGGTGAATTCCACCTGCGCGCCGCAAGAGGGGCAGGGGGTGATGCGGACCTGTTCCATCTGCGCGGCAGGCAGGTCGTCGGCAAGGCCACGGGCGAGGTCGATCTCGTTCAGGGCGCGGGTCCGGGCGGCGGGCTGGTCCGGGATGGGCTGGCGCGCGCCGCAATGGTCGCAGACGAGTTCGGTGGCACCCGGTTCATAGCGGAGGTCGGCCCCACAGGCATTGCAGGGCCAGAGCTTGCGATCGTCCGGCATGGGTCAGGCCCCGGGCGGCGGCGGGGGCGGCACTTGCGCGAAGAGGCGCGCGAGGTCGGTGTCGGCGGCGGGCTTCCAGCCGTCCATCCCGGCGGACCAGACCTGCGTGGCGCGGGTGAGGGTGCCTGCGGCAACCATGGCGGGAAGGTCCGTCTCGGCCAAGGGGCCCTTGGTCGCGCCGTTTTCGGCGATGTGCCATTGGCGCGCGGTCGGGGGCGGGGGGGGTGGGGGTGGGGGTGGGGCGGCGGCAGCGCCCCCCGCAGCCCCCCATGGCCCCATGTTCTGCGCCATGGCCATGCCCATGGCGGCACCTATGCCGGCGGTCATGGCATCGCCGGCAGAGCCGGGTTTGCCCATCGCCTCGGCCGCCGAGAATTGCATGTACTTGTTGAGGTCGCCTGCGATGCCCACAGAGGTGCGCTTGTCGAGGGCCTTTTCCACCTCTTCGGGGAGGGAGATGTTTTCGATGTAGAATTCCGGCAGCGTCAGGCCGTAATTCGCCACCAGCGGCGCGATGGCGGTGGTCACCAGCTTGCCGAGGTCGGCGGTGTTGGCGGCCATGTCGAGGACGGGAATGCCCGAGCCCGCGATCACGCGGGAGAATTCCTGCATGATGATGTTGCGGATCTGGAAGCTGATTTCGTCCGCCGTGAATTCGCCGTCGGTGCCGACGATTTCCTGCATGAATTTCGCAGGGTCGGAGACGCGCATGGAATAGGTGCCGAAGGCGCGGATGCGGACGGGGCCGAATTCCGGGTCGCGGCACATGATGGGGTTTTTGGTGCCCCATTTCTGGTCGTTGAAGCGGGTGGTGGAGAGGAAATAGACCTCGGCCTTGAAGGGCGAATTGAAGCCGTGATCCCAGTGCTGGAGCGTGGTCATCACGGGCATGTTGTTGGTCTCGAGCATGTAGAGACCGGGGGTGAAGGTGTCGGCGAGTTGGCCTTCGTGGATGAAGACGGCGGCCTGCCCTTCGCGGACGGTCAGCTTCGCGCCGTATTTGATCGCGTTGCCGTGGCGTTCGAAGCGCCAGACCATCGTATCGCGGGTGTCATCGGTCCAGTCGATGACGTCGATGAATTCACCCTTGAGGAAATCGAAAACCATTCCGTACACTCCCACCCTTGGCCGCTGCGGGCCGGATTCAAGTTTCGCCGTCCACCAGCCGGGCTGCAAGCGATTCCACGATGGGCCGGGCCTTATCGGCGGTCATGCCGGGGCGAAGGGCCGGGCTGTAGAGCATCTGAAGCATCAACTCGTCCTGCCGGGTGAGGAGGGCGAATTCTTCGTCATCGTTGAAGATGGAGGGGCGGGCGGTCGGGCTGTCATTGGCGAGGCCGAGGCCCTGCGCGATCTCTTCGTGCAGGCAAGAGAGGCGGAGCAGGTCGGGATGTTCGGCCCGGATCACGGCGAAGGCGCGGGTGTAGGTTGCGCCGTCGGGGGCGGACATCGCGTAGACGAGGCAGTAGGTCGAGCGCGGCATGTCGGTGATGGCCGCGACTTCGGAGGCCGAGAGGCCGGGCAGGACCGCGCGGATCTGCGGGCCAAGGGCGCGGCGTTCATCCTCGGTCACCATGTGGATGAAGAAGTTGGGGTTGGAGTCGTTGAGCGCGATGGGATGGCCCGTCACGCGCGAGAGGCGTTGCAGGAAGGAGGCGACGCGGGCGGTATCGGCGGCGCGGCGGTCGGGGGGCGTGGCGGGGCCGAAGCGGAGGGCGACGCGGACGGGGGCTTCCCAGCGGCGCAGGCGGCTTTCGGTCATGCGCTGGATGGGGCCGCCGGCGGTGCGGGTGTATTCGTCGAACAGCGCGATGCGGATGAAGTTTTCGGCCAGCATGCGATCGGTGAAGGGCGTGTCGGGGCCGCCTGCATCGGTGCGCAGCAGGCCCTGCGAGAGGAGTTGCGCCTGCACGCGGGCGTAATGGGCACGGGTGGCGGCGGCGGCGGGGGTTTCCGTCAGCGGCTGTTGCGCGAGATTGGCGGGCGTGGGGGTCGGCGCGCGAGAGGCGGGCGGTGCCGCAGGCATGCAGGCGGTCACCACCGCAAGCGACAGGGCGGCGAGGCTGCGGGTCAGGGGTCCGGCGATGCGGCGGGACAGGGCAGGCGGGGGCGGGGGCGAGAGGGTCAGGACAGGTCCTCAGGTCGGAGGGGCGGCGGGTGGGGTGCTGCGGGCGCGGGCTGCGGCAAGGGTGTCGCGGAGATCGGTTTCCAGCTTTTTCAGGTCCGTTTCGGCGGCGGCGCGGCGGGACTTGCCTTCGTCGGCGATGCGGAGGCTGTCTTCGATCGTGGCGATGAGGGTTTCGTTGGCGGCGCGGACGCTTTCGATGTCGAAGACGCCGCGTTCCATTTCTTCGCGCACGATGCGGTTGGCCTGCTGGAGGTTGTCCGCGTTGGATTTCAGAAGTTCGTTGGTCAGGTCATTCGCCTCGCGCACCGCTTCGGCGGCGTCCTTGCTGCGCTGGATGGTGACGGCCTGCGCAAGTTGGGTTTCCCACAGGGGAACGGTGTTGACCAGTGTCGAGTTTATCTTGGTGACGAGAGATTTGTCATTTTCCTGCACCAGACGGATCGAGGGCAGGGATTGCATCGTCACCTGCCGCGTCAGGCGCAGGTCATGCACCCGGCGTTCAAGGTCGTCGCGGGCGGCGCGGAGGTCGCGCAGTTCCTGCGCGCGCTTGACCTGATCGGGCGCGGGCGCGGCGGCGACTTCGGTTTCCTTTGCGGGGATGGTGGTGCTGTCGGCCTCGGCCAACTTTGCCTCGCCTGCTGCGATGTAGAGGGCGAGTTCGTCGTAGAAGCGGAGGGTCTTTTCGTAGAGCAGGTCGAGCGACTTGATGTCCTTGAGCAGCGCGTGTTCGTGCTTGAGAAGGTTGTCGGTGATGCGGTCGATCTGGGACTGCACTTCCTCGTACCGGGCGACGAATTTGGCGAGGGGGGCGGCCTGACCCGTGAGTTTGTCCCACCAGCTGCGTTCGCGCGAGAGGTCGAGTTCTTCGGAAGAAAAGCCACGGATGGTCGTCACGATTTCGCGCAGGGCGTCGCCTGCGGGGCCGACGTCCTTGTTCTTCACGCCGGACAGCATGTCCTGCGAGATGACCTGAAGTTCGGCCTGCGCGGAGGAGCCGAAGGTCAGGACGGATTGGGTGTTGGTGAGGTCCACCTCGGCCATACGCTTGCGGATTTCGGCGGCCTTGTCGGCGGGGGCATCGGCAAGGGGCACGATCTCGGCCACCGGGGCAGGAAGGATGGCGGTGGTCAGCGCCTCGACTTCGGCAAGGGCTTTGGCGGCATCTTCGCGGACGGTGGTGGACATGCTGGCGCTGCTCCGTTCGGGGCGGGAAAGACCGCCGGTATTCGTGATGAGAAACGGTCGGACGCGGCGGGCGCGTCCGGGTGCAGCCTGCGACAAGCGGCCGGGATTTTCCAGAGAGCTTTTAAACCTAAGGGCGAGAAATACCGTTTGACGCCGGGTCACCCGGCGGCGGTTCACGGGAAATTGCGCGGATGGCCTGTAAGCCGGATTCTGTCCCCCCCGGACCGTGATCCGGGGTTGGATGACCATTCCTCTGCCGTGCGCGTTGCCGCGACGGTCAAGCTGCCAACCCGGGCCTCTGGGCTGAAGCGTCCCTGCGGAGGTCTCTGCTTTCGCAGACCTTTCCGCGCGAGGCCCCTATTCGGCATTGCTCCGGGTGGGGCTTGCCGTGCCGTCCCGGTTGCCCGGTCCGCGGTGGGCTTTTACCCCACCGTTTCACCATCACCCTGCATGCAGGGCAGACTCTTCTCTGTGGCGCTTTCCCTGGGGTTTCCCCCGCCGGGCGTTACCCGGCACCCTTGCTTCATGGAGTCCGGACTTTCCTCGGGGCTTGCACCCCGCGGTCATCCGGCCATCCGCGCGGGGCTGGGCTTACGCCTGCGGGGGCGTGGCGTCAACGGGGTAGCGGGTGGCCAGCGCGGCGGCGAGGGTGGCGTCGGTCGTGTCGGCAGGGCCAGTGGCCTGGGGGCGGAAGCGCAGGCGGAAGGCGCGCAGGAGCAGGGCGTCGTCGGCGGGCGGGTAGCCGAAGGCGCGGGCATGGGCGGGGAAGGTGGCGGGGTCCTGCGGGGGGGCGGCGTCGGGCGCGGGCCAGACCGAAAGGCCGTGGCGGGCAAGGCGGCGCCAGTCGAAGCGGGGGCCGGGGTCGGATTTTCGGGCGGGGGCCATGTCGGAATGGCCGATGATGCGTTCGGGCGGGATGGACCAGCGGGCCATGATGCCCCGCAGCAGGGATTCGAGCGCGGTCATCTGCGGTTCGGGGAAGGGCTGTGCGCCCGTGTTGGCCAGTTCGATGCCGATGGAGCGGGAGTTGACGTCGGTGACGCCGCCCCATGCGCCTGCGCCCGCGTGCCAAGCGCGGTGGTGTTCGTCCACGAGTTGTTCGGTCGTGCCGTTTTCAGCGATGAGCCAATGGGCAGAGACTTCATGCGCGGGATCGCAGAGGCGGGCGCGCGCCTCGGCCAGAGAGGGCATGGCGGTGTAGTGGATGACCACGAGATCGGGCCGCGCGCCGCCGCGCCTTTCGCCGAAGTTCGGCGAGGGGTGGGTCACTGGCGGAAGGGGCGCGGGTCCCATGCGCAGGCGTAGCCGTCGCCATCCGGGTCAAGGCCCTTGCGGTCACGGTCCGGCCCGCCTGCGGCGAGGAAGGCCTGCTGGGCAAGGTCGGGCGAGGCGTAGCGCGCGCAGGCGACGTTCGGGTCGGTCAGGCGCAGGGCCGAGCGGGAATACATCTGCGTTCCCGGCGGATGGGTGGTCGAAAGCGCGTATTGGACGATGTTCGGCCCCGTCTCGGTCCGTTCGGGGACGGCGGTGGGCTGGATCACGGTGTATTGCTGGCGGTTGCGTTCAAGGCGCTGCTTGTCGGATTCGATCGTTTCGCGTTCCGAGACGGCGGCGAAGTCCTGTTCGTCCGAGATGGTGGCGGTGTTGTTGTGCACCATTTCGCCCGACTGTTCCTGAATCGTCAGGGGCGCGTTGCCGCGCGGACGGTTGGGATCGTTCGGGTCGAAGGCTGCCGTCACCCCCGGCTGGGTGGCCGAGAGGGGCTGTGTCGTGGCCAGTGGCGTATTGGCGGCGAAGGGGTCCAGCGGCGCGGTGGCCGGGGCGACGCCCGTCGCGCGGTCGATGGCGGCGGCGGCGAGGTCGGGCGAAAAGCCGCCCTGCGGGGCCGTCGCGGTGCCGAAGGGCGCGACCGGGGTGACAGCGGTCGCCGCGGCCTGCTGTTGGCGCAGGTAGCTGTCGTAATCGTTGAAGCCCACGCCGGAGTCGGGGACGGTGGGCGCGCAGGCGGCCAGACCGGAGGCCAGTCCGGCGGTCAGGGCTATCATCACGGGCAGTCGCATCGTCACGCCTCTGGTTCCTTCGATCCGGCGGATTACCACCATTTCGAAGGCTTTGCCACAAAGCCCGCCGCGCGTTCCAGCACATAAGCGTGATTCAGCAGGTCGCCTTCTTCCCATGGGCGGCCGATGAGTTGCAGGCCAAGGGGCAGGCCCTGCTTGTCGAGCCCGACGGGAACGGCGACGCCGGGAAGCCCTGCGAGGTTCACCGTCACGGTAAAGACGTCGTTGAGATACATCTCGATCGGGTCGGCATTCGACATCTCGCCCAGACCAAAGGCGGCGGAGGGGGTGGCGGGCGTCAGGATCGCGTCCACCCCGGCGGCGAAGGCCTGTTCGAAGTCGCGCTTGATGAGGGCGCGGACCTTGCGGGCGCGGTTGTAATAGGCGTCGTAGAAGCCCGCCGAGAGGACGTAGGTCCCGATCATCACGCGGCGCTGGACTTCCTTGCCGAAGCCTTCGGCGCGGGTTTTTTCGTACATCTCGGTGATGCCGTCGCCTGCCGACAGCTTGGCGCGGTGGCCGTAGCGGACGCCGTCATAGCGGGCGAGGTTGGACGACGCCTCGGCCGGGGCGATGACGTAATAGGCGGGGAGGGCGTATTTCGTGTGGGGGAGAGAGATGTCCACGATCTCGGCCCCGGCGTCGCGCAGCATGGCGGCGCCGTCGGACCAAAGCTTTTCAATCTCGGCCGGCATGCCGTCCATGCGGTATTCGCGGGGCAGGCCGATCTTTTTGCCCCGGATGTCGCCCGTCAGCGCGGCTTCGAAATCGGGGACGGGGAGGTCGGCGGAGGTGCTGTCCTTGGGGTCGTGGCCCGACATGGCCTGCAAGAAGATGGCGGCGTCGCGGACCGTCTTGGTCATCGGGCCTGCCTGATCGAGAGAGGAGGCGAAGGCGACGATGCCCCAGCGCGACACGCGGCCATAGGTGGGCTTGATCCCCACGATGCCGGTAAAGGCGGCGGGCTGGCGGATGGACCCACCCGTGTCCGTGCCGGTGGCGGCAAGGCAGAGGTCGGCGGCCACGGCAGCGGCGGACCCACCTGACGAACCGCCCGGCGTGAGGGTGCGGTCGTCCACCTTCCACGGGTTGACGGCATTGCCATAGCAAGAGGTTTCGTTGCTGCTGCCCATGGCGAATTCGTCCATGTTCAGCTTGCCCAGCATCACCGCGCCTGCATCAAAAAGCTTGGTCGTGACGGTGGATTCGTATTCCGGCTTGAAGCCCCGCAGGATGTTGGAGGCGGCCTGCGAGGGGACGCCCTTGGTGCAGAAAAGGTCTTTGATGCCAAGGGGAATGCCGCAGAGCGCGGGCGCGTCGCCCGATTTCAGGCGGGCATCGGCGGCGCGGGCTTGGTCCAGCGCGATTTCGGGCGTCTTGTGGACGAAGGCCCCCAGCGCGTCGGCGGCGTCGATGGCCGTCAGGCAGGACATGGTCAGGTCGGTCGCCGTGATCTCGCCCTTGCGGAGCGCGTCGCGGGCGGCGGCGATGGTCCAAGTGTTCGCGGTCATTCCACCACCTTCGGCACGGCAAAGAACCCTTCGCGCGCATCGGGCGCGTTCTTCAGAATCTGCGACTGGATGTTGCCATCCGTCACCTCGTCCTTGCGACGCTTGAGCCGCATGGGGGTGACAGAGGTCATGGGGTCGATCCCGTCCACATTCACCTCGTTCAACTGCTCCATGAAGGTGAGGATGCCGGAAAGCTCGCCGGCGAGGGCCGGGAGATCGGCTTCCTCGACCCGGATGCGGGCAAGTTTGGCCACGCGGCGCGCGGTATCGATGTCGATGGACATGGGGTTCCCCCTTTTGATCCCCGCCCGTTTAGCCCCGCGCCCCAAGGGCTGCAAGCCTGTCGCGGGGGACAAGGCGGGCGGGATGCGCCTAAGGTGGCATTCCCTTGGCCGCTTGCAAGGCTAGGTGGTGAGGGGAGTGTGACCAGAAGGAGAGCGAAGATGCAGATCATCTGGCTGGGCCATTCCGGGTTCCGGATCGAGGTG
Source organism: Pseudomonadota bacterium (assembly GCA_039798885.1). GTDB lineage: Bacteria > Pseudomonadota > Alphaproteobacteria > Rhodobacterales > Rhodobacteraceae > Paragemmobacter. The sequence continues at coordinate 16,569 of JBDKFE010000041.1, forward strand.
GAGGGTGCGGTGCTGCTGGTGGACCCGTGGGTGACGGGAAACCCGATGTTCCCTGCCGCGCGGCGGGCCGAGGCGATTGCAGGGGCGACGCATGTGCTGCTGACCCATGGGCATGGGGATCATTCGGCGGATGCGGTGGCAATCTGCACGGAGCTGGGGGTGCCGCTGGTCGGCATCTATGACCTTGTGGCGTGGCTGGCGGGAAAATCGGGGATTTCGACCGTGGGCTTCAACAAGGGCGGCACGGTGGATTTGAACGGGGCCAAGGTGACGATGGTGAATGCCAGCCATTCCTCGACGATCTCGGGCGAGGCGGGGCCGGTGGCGGTGGGGTCGGAGGCCGGATTCATGATCGCGGGCGGGGGGCATACCGTCTATGTCTCGGGCGATACGGATATCATGGCGGATATGGCGTGGATGGGCGAATTGCACGCGCCGGATATCGGTATCCTTGCTGCGGGCGGGCATTACACGATGGATATGGCGCGGGCCGCTTGGGCGGCGCGGCGGTATTTCAACTTCAAGACGGTGATCCCCTGCCATTACCGCACCTTTGGCGCTTTGGCGCAGGATGCATCGGCATTGGTGGATGGCCTGCCGGGGGTTGCGGTTGTGGAGCCGCAGGTGTTGGAGCCGATCCGGTTCTGACGGCGCGGGCGGGGGGCAGGGTTGCCCGCCGCACCACCCCCCGGGCTGCGGGGGTCAGCGTTTCGCGGCGAAGAAGGATTTGAGCATCGCTTCCGACTCGGCGGCGGCGATGCCGTCATAGACTTCGGGCGCGTGGTGGCATTGGGGATGGGTGAAGATGCGCGGGCCGACGGTGACGCCGCCGCTTTTGGGGTCCGCCGCACCGTAATAGAGCCGCGCGATGCGGGCGTTCGACAGGGCAGCGGCGCACATCGGGCAGGGTTCCAGCGTCACATAGAGGTCGTGGCCCGGCAGGCGTTCGGAGCCTGCGGCGGCGCAGGCGGCGCGCAGGGCGAGGATTTCGGCATGGGCCGTGGGGTCGTTGAGTTCCCGCGTGCGGTTTCCGGCGCGGGCGACGATCTGGCCGGTCGGAGAGACGATCACCGCGCCCACCGGCACCTCGCCGCGCTGGGCGGCGGCGCGGGCTTCCTGAAGGGCGGCGTCCATGTGGGATCGGAAGGTCATGGCGTCTTTCCTGCCTTGCGCGGGATGAAGACGCAACCTTGCCCATTCATCTCGGTCCAAATACCCTTCTTGGGTCCGGGGGTGGAAAACCCCCGGGGGTTCCGCTAGGCGGGGCCTTTCCCGGATCGGAGCCAGCATGAAGCCCCCTGCCAAGCCAGTGAAACCCGCCGCCAGTACGCCGGAGGGCGACCGTATCGCCAAGGTGCTGTCGCGGGCGGGCGTCGCCTCGCGCCGAGAGGCGGAGCGGATGATCGCGGCGGGCGAGGTGGCGGTGAATGGGAAGGTGATCGATTCCCCGGCGCTGAATGTGGGGCCGAAGGACAAGATCACGGTGAATGGCAAGCCATTGGCCCCGCCAGAGCCTGCGCGGCTGTGGCTTTACTACAAGCCCGAGGGGCTGGTCACATCGGCCAGTGACGAGAAGGGGCGGGAGACGGTGTTCGACCATCTGCCCGAGGGGATGCCGCGCGTGATGTCGGTCGGGCGGTTGGATTTGAATTCCGAAGGTCTGCTGTTGCTGACCAATGATGGCGCGTTGAAGCGGCGGTTGGAATTGCCGTCGACGGGCTGGCTGCGGAAGTATCGGGTGCGGGTGAAGGGGAACCCCACGGACCCTGATCTGGAGCCGCTGCGCGCCGGGATCACGGTGGAGGGAGAGGCGTTCCAGCCGATGCAGGTGGTGATGGACCGGCATCAGGGGGCGAATGCGTGGCTGACGGTGGGGCTGCGCGAGGGGAAGAACCGGGAAATCCGGCGGGCGATGGCGGCGATCGGGTTGACGGTGAATCGGCTGATCCGGGTGAGCTATGGGCCGTTCCGGCTGAATGAGATGCAGCCGGGGGATGTGGAGGAGGTGCGTCCGCGCGTGCTGCGGGACCAGTTGGGGCTGGACCCGGCGGCGGTGGAGGAGGCCCCGGTGGCGAAGGGGCGGGCGCGGCCTGCCGCGACGCCTGCGGCCAAGGGCGAGGTGCCGCGTCCGGCGCGTCCGGCGGGGAAGGTGTTCGGGGCCAAGCCCGCGCGGGGCGAGGGCGCGCGTGCCTCTGCGCCAGTGGGGCGGGGGGAACGGGCGGGGCGCGAGGGTGCCGTGTCCGTGACGCCGGGATTTGCCAAGGGGCCGGGACGGGCAGAGGCGCCGAAGGGCGCTGCGGCCAAGCCGTCGGCTGGGCGCAGTTTCGCGGCGAAGCCTTTTGCGGGGAAGTCGGCGGGCAAGTCGGCGGGCGAGCGTTCCGTGGGCGAGCGTTCGGTGGGGGCTGGGCCTTTGGGCGGGCGGCCTGCGGGGGGTAAGCCTGCTGGGGGCAAGCCTGCGGGTGGGGCGCGGCCTTCGGGCACGCGGTCGGGGCCATCGCGGGGGCCATCGGGCGCGCCGGGGAAAGGCCCGCGACGCGGGTGAGGCATTGGCAGGGATGCCTTGCGCGGTCTATGCTTTCGCCCGTGGGTTGATCGGGAGGGATGCGTGTCGGGGAAAACGGTGCAGGCGCTGGCCTTCTTTGTCCTGCTGGCGCTGATCTTCTTTACCGCCGTCAGCGGGATGCAGTGACATGGCGCAGCGTTATGGCGGAAAATACAGCCCCGATCCAGCGCGCCGCCCCGATGGGGCGCAGGAGCCTTTGCCCCCGGTCAGCCCGTTCGACGGCAAGCGGCCAAGGCGGGCGGCGGCGCGGGTGAATCTGCTGTTTCTGGCGGCGCTGGTCCTGCTGGCCCCGGCCTTTGGCGGGGGGGCGGATGCCACATTGCCTGCGTTGGGCGGGGCGGGGTTGATCCTGTGTTCGGCATGGCTGACCCGCGAGGGGGAGCGCGCGCATCAGGCCTATGACGCGCGGCGGGTGGCACGGCGACCGGCCTTTCCGCGCAAGATCTTTGGGTCGGTGCTGTGCGGGGCGGGGGTGGGGCTTGCGGCATCGATCAGCCAATCGGGCCTGGCGCCGCTGGGTTTCGCGCTGGCGGGGGCGGTGCTGCATTTGCTGTCCTTTGGCCCCGATCCGATGCGGGACAAGGGCGCGGAGGGGATAGACAGCTTCCAGACCGACCGCGTGGCGCGGGCGGTCGATGAGGCGGAGAAGCTGCTGGAGGGGATGCGGGATGCGATCCTGCGGGCGGGCGACCGGCAGCTGGAGGCGCGGGTGGAGCGGTTCGCGGCCACGGCGCAGGCGATGTTCCGCGGCGTGGAGTCCGATCCGCGCGACCTGACGGCGGCGCGGAAGTACCTGTCGGTCTATCTGACGGGCGCGCGGGATGCGACGGTGAAGTTCGCGGACCTGTATCGGCAGAACCGGGACGGGGCGGTGCGGGCAGAGTATGTGGCGCTGCTGGACGATCTGGAGACGAATTTCGCGCGGCGGACCCAGACGCTGCTGTCGGACAACCGCACCGATCTGGACGTAGAGATTTCGGTGCTGCGCGAGCGGTTGGGTCGCGAGGGCTGAAGCCCGGCAAATCATCGCAGGGCATGCGGTTTTGGCTGTTGACTCTGCCGCGCCCGGAAGTAAAAGGCGGGCTTCATGGATTTTCGCGGGGGACCGGCCGTTTCCCCGATGCAGGAGAGACGACTATGGCGAAGCCGACGACGATCAAGATCCGTCTGAACTCGACGGCGGGCACCGGGCACTTCTACGTGACCAAGAAGAATGCCCGCACCATGACCGAGAAGATGGTCGTGAAGAAATACGATCCCGTGAAGCGGGAGCATGTGGAATACAAGGAAGGCAAGATCAAGTAAGATCGCGCCGGTCCATGAGATGGATGAAGGGCCGCCCCTTTGGGCGGCCCTTTCGTTTTGGCGTGACGGGTGAGGCGGTCTGCGGGCCTGTGCTGCTGGGTTGGCGCGGCTGGGTTGGCGCGGCTGGGTTGGTGTTGCGCGTGTGGTGCCGATTGTCAGACCGTGACCATGGCCTCGCGTTCATAGGAATAGACGGTGACGGCGGCGATATCTTCGATCACGCAGGGAAAGCGCTTCTGGATGTCGCCCATGATCTTTGGCCGGTTCGCCTGTAGCCGCAGGAAATCGACCTGATTGTCGAAGCGGGCGATGACTTGCACCGCACCTTCCTTGCGCAAGAGGACGGTCAGGCCGCAGACGTTGAATTCGGAGATCAGGCCGCCCATCCCTTCGGAGATGTAGGTTGCCGCGTAGCGGGCCTGATTCACGTCGGCAAAGCGCAACTGGTAGATCTTGGCCAGCATGTCACGCTCCGGCGATCTTAAGGAGGGCGTTCATGAGGTCGTCCGATTTCAGGACGGTCCGGTTGGCGCGGAACCCCGTGGGCGTGAGGCCGAAGCGGGATTGCAAAGAGCGCCCTGCGGCGGAAAGGCGCGCGGTGCCATCGGGGGCTTCTTCGACCAGACCAGAGTGGTGCAGGCGCAGCAGGTCTTCGGCGCTGCCCGGCGCCCCTTCGCACAGGTGCAGGAAGGCTGCGGCATCTTCGATGCGGTCGAGGCCCGCTGCGGTGGCAAGTTCGGTCAGGACGCGGCCCATGCGGCGGGCGGCTTCTTCGCGGTGTTCCACCTGCACCTCGATGCCGAAGGTCAGTTCGGCGGCGACACGGCGCATCAGATCGACCTGCGCGTCGGTCAGGGCGCGCGGCACGTAATCGACGGCGCAGAGGGTGCCCAAGATGTGCCCGTCGACGGTGACGAGCGGAAAGGCGGCCCATGAGACGAAATGCGGCTCTCTGACCACGAGCGGGTGGCGCTGCATCACGTCATGCACCCGCATGTCGGGGATGACGAGGGGGGTGGGGGCGAGAAGGGCGAATTGGCAGAGGGTGCCTTGGCGGCCGACCTCGGGCAGGTCGAGGCAGGCCGGGAAGTTCTGCGACAGGAAATACTGGCGCGTTTCATCGATCAGGCCGCAATAGGCGACGGGGAAGCCCGAGATGTGCCGCATCAGCGCGGTGTAGAGGTCGAACCTTTCGGAATGGTCGCTGTCCATGAGCCCGGTCCGATGCACGGATTTGAGCCGCAGGGTTTCGTTGGCGGGAAGGCGGGCAGGATGAAAGTCCGTCACGCGATGTCCTTTTTCGACTGGAAGGCTATGGCAGGAAATACGGCCGCAGGACGCCGCCGCTTAGCCGATCTGGTCCGGTTCGGTTTATTTTGGTGGCGGGGTCGTTTTGCCTTTACGTCGGGCGGTGGCGCGCTAGGTGCTGCGGATGGATCACACGATAACCTTGCGGCGCGCGCGGCCTTCGGACCTTGGCGCGGTGGAGCGGTTGCTGAAACGCAGCTATATGCGGCTGCTGCGCGCGGATTATCCGCCTTCGGTGATGGTGACGGCGCTGCCGCTGATCGTGCGGGCGCGGCCGGAATTGCTGGCATCGGGCCGCTATTTCCTTGCCGAGGCCGAGGATGGGGCGCTGCTAGGGGCCGGGGGGTGGAGCGCGGCTTCGCCGCTTGGGGATGTGGCGGTGGCGGATGTGGGCCATCTGCGCCATGTGGCGGTGGACCCGGATTCGGTGCGGCAGGGGGTGGGCCGGGCGATCATGGGCGAGGTCATCTCGGACGCGCTGCGGCACGGGGTGAAGTGGCTGGACTGCATGTCCACGCGTACGGCGGTGCCGTTCTATCAGGCGCTGGGCTTCCGCTTCATGCATGATGCCGAGGTGGGCCTTCGGCCGGGGATCGTGTTCCCGGCGGTGCGGATGATGCGGCAAATCCTGCCTTAGGGTTTTCCGGTCCGCCGGTGATCCGGTGGCGCGCGGGCCGGGGCCCGCGCAAGCCATGAGCCCTGACCGCGCCTTTCGGCGCGGACAGGGCGCGTCAGGGGACATTCTGTCCCCTCTTGGCCGCGCGGGCGGCCAATTCACCCCTTGAGGATATTTGGGCAACGGGAAATGGGCAGCGGTGCCTTGCCCAACCTGTTTGCGCGCAAAGGAAAGGGGCCGGTCCTTGCGGACCGGCCCCCATTCGTTTCCCGGACGGTCGCTTATTCGCGGTTGCCGAGGAATTGCAGCAGGAACATGAAGATGTTGATGAAGTTCATGTAGAGGTTCAGCGCGCCCATGATGGCGGCCTTGCCGAGCCATTCTTCATCGCCGTGCTGGGCGTGCTGGATGTAGGTGTTCTTGATGTTCTGCGTGTCGAAGGCGGTGAGGCCCGCGAAGATCAGCAGACCGATCACCGAGATCGCAAAGGCCAGCGCGCCCGAGCCGAGGAAGATGTTCACGATCGACGCGACGACGAGGCCGATCAGGCCCATCATCAGGAAGGTGCCCATCCCCGACAGGTCTTTCTTCGTGGTGTAGCCCCAGAGCGAGAGGCCCGCGAAGGAAATCGCGGTCACGAGGAAGGTCTGTGCGATGGAGACACCGGTGAAGGCCTTGAAGATCCACGCGATGGACAGGCCCATCACCGCCGCGAAGGCGTAGAAGAACAGCTGCGCCGCCGCCTGCGACAGGCGGTTGATGGCCGCGCCGAAGGCGAAGACCATGAGGAGAGGGGCGAACATCACGATCCAGCCGAGGATGTTCGGCGAGAGGGTGACGGGATCGCGGAAGATGGACAAGAGCGCGTCCGAGGTGCCGACGGCCCAGGCCACGCCGCCGGTCAGCAGCATGCCCACGGACATCAGGCCGTAGACCTTGCTCATGTGGGCGCGCAGCCCTGCGTCGATCTGGGCGGCCCGGGCGCCTGCGCCGACCGAACGGATCGTCTGGAATTCAGCCATGTGAAGCCTCCGATGTTGAGCCTTCGGCTGCGGGTTGGCATCCCACAGGCCGGATGTGGCCAATATCGGGACGCTGCGATCCATTTTCAAGAAGCGGGATGCGGAAAGCATGCAGGGAAAATGTCGAATTTTTCGTGCGGGAACGCGGTGTTCCCTGCGTCAGCCTCGCCAATGCGGGGGGATATCCCAAAGCGGGCGGGCGGGTTCTGCCTGCGCCTCTTCCTCGGTCACGCCGATGTCGCGCAGCATGTGGGGCGGCAGGCGGTGGAGGGCGAGGGCCGGGGAGAGGTGGGCGACGAGCGGGCGGCGGCGGCGTGGCGTGGGGAGGGAGGTGGTGAGAATGCGGTGCATGGCCTGCCCTTTGATGCCGGATGGTGATGATGCGGCGCGGTTGAAGCAGGATGGTTGAAAGATGCGCCCGGTCGTGGCATTTGGAAAATGAATGATTTTTCGGTTTCACATCAGGGGGTGTGATGATGGCGCGGACGCTGGATCTGGTGGCCTTGCGGTCTTTTGTGGCGGTGGTGGATGCGGGCGGCGTGACGCGGGCGGCGGGGTTGCTGAACCTCACGCAGTCGGCGGTGTCGATGCAGTTGAAGCGGCTGGAGGAGGCGCTGAACCTTGGGCTTTTCGCGCGGGCGGCGCGGAAGCTGACGCTGACGCCGGAGGGGGAGCAGTTGCTGGGCTTTGCGCGGCGGATGCTGGCGCTGAACGACGAGGCGCTGGCCCGGCTGACCTCGGCCTCGTTCGAGGGGGAGATCCGGCTGGGGGTGCCGCATGACATCGTCTATCCGGCGATTCCGGGCATCCTGAAGCGGTTGGCGGGGCAATATCCGCGGGTGCGGGTGAACCTTGTGTCGTCCTTTACGCTGCTGCTGAAGGAGGCGTTCCAGCGGGGGGAGTTGGACGTCATCCTGACGACGGAAGAAGGCCCCGGCGCGGAGGCGGAGCGGTTGGGGGAGCGGCCCTTGGTCTGGGTGGGGGCGGAGGAGGGATTGATCTGGCAGAAGCGGCCGTTGCGGATCGGGTTCAAGGACACCTGTATCTTCCGGCGCAAGGCGGTGGCGGCGCTGGATCGGGCCGGCATCCCATGGGAGATGGCCGTGGATGGCGAGAGCGAGCAGGCGATCGAGGCGACCGTGGCGGCGGATCTGGCCGTTTCGGCGCGGTTGACCCATGCGATGCCGCCGGGGATGGTGTCCATCGACGTGAAGGGCGGGCTGCCGGACCTTGGGTCGCAGGTGATCTGCCTTTATGCCGCGCCCACGCTGGTGGGCGATGCGGCAGAGCTTCTGAAGCAGGAGTTGCGCAACGCCTATTGCTGCTGAATGTCGATCACCACCTTGCCTGTGGCGGCGCGGGTGCGCAGGAGGTCCAGCCCTTCGGGCAGGCGGTCGAGGGGGAGGCGGTGCGAGATGTGGGGTTTCAGCGCGCCCTTGGCGTGCCAGTCGAACAGCGTGGCAAGGCTGTCGCGCAGGAGGTGCGGCGCGAAGGCGAGGTAGCCGCCCCACCAGAAGCCGATGACGGAAATGTTCTTGACGAGCAGGAGGTTCGCGGGAACCTGCGGCACCGTGCCGGAGGCGAAGCCGATGGCGAGGATGCGGCCATCGGGTTTCGTGGCGCGCAGGGCGGCGTCGAAGGCGGGGCCGCCGACGGGGTCATAGACGACATCGGCGCCGCCAAGGGCCTTGAGCGCGGATTTCAGGTCGGGGGTGTCGCTGTCGATCACCTCATGCGCGCCGGCGGCGCGGGCGATGGCGAGCTTTTCGGGGCCGCGGGCGCAGGCGATGACGCGGGCACCCATATGCGCGCCGATCTCGACCGCGGTGAGGCCCACGCCGCCCGCCGCGCCGAGGACGAGGAGGGTTTCGCCCGGCTGCAGCCGTGCCTTGTGGGTGAGGGCGAGGTGGGAGGTGCCGTAGGCGATCTGAAACCCCGCCGCGTCGGCCATGGGCATGGAGGGGGGAAGGGGGAGGAGGCTTTCGACCGGGAAGCAGCCCTGTTCGGCAAGGCCGCCCTGTCCTGCATAGACCGCGACGCGGGTGCCGGGGGCGGGGCCTTGGGTATCGGGGCCGAGGTCGAGGACGGTTCCGGCGAGTTCGAGGCCGGGGATGAAGGGGAGGGTGGGTTTCTCTTGGTACTTGCCCTCGGCCATGAGGAGATCGGCAAAGTTCAGACCGCAGGCGTGGATGGCGATGCGCGCCTCTCCGCGCGCGGGGCGGGGGTCGGGCAGGATGCGGAGCGTGGCCGGTTGGCCGAGAGCGTCGATCTGCCAGGCGCGCATGCGGGTGACTTTCTTCCTGTGCGTGTCCTTGGGGCAGGTAGCGCGCCAAACAGCAGGCGTCCAGCCCGGGATGTGTTGCGTTTTGCGAATTTCGACCACTGAAATTTGCAAAATGCGATGCAAATTGAAAAACACCCAAAGCGCGAGTTCGACTTTGGTCCTAACGCTTCTGGGTGTTCGGGAGCAATGGGATAGGCCCACTTCTTCAACTGTATAATCCGACATATCCAAAAAGACAGGTTTTGCGCGTTTATTGTTAATTTTTGCGAATATCTGCGCTTGCCCCAACTTTGGCATCGAAATTGCTTATTCAATATCGGGGACTGTTCCCGAGGAGAGTGAGATGAAGCACCCAGTTGATGCCCATGTCGGCAAGCGGATCCGCCATCGTCGCTGGATGGTGGGGATGACCCAGCAGCAGCTTGCGGACAAGGTCGGGATCAAGTTCCAGCAGATCCAGAAATATGAAACGGGCATGAACCGGGTGTCGGCCTCGCGGCTGTGGGACATTGCGGATGCGCTGGGCGTGACGATCGGGTTCTTCTTCGAAGGGCTGGACGACAGCCGCGAGAATGCCGCCGCCGCCGAGGGCGATTTCATGGCCGACAAGGAAGCGCTGGAGCTGGTGCGGTCCTATTACGCGATCCCGGAAGCGCAGCGCCGCCGTCTCTTTGATCTGGCGCGCGTGCTGAGCGACGCGGCCTGAACGACCCGGCCTGAACGACGCGGTCCTGAGCGCAGAATTCTTGCCCGGCGGATGCCTCCACCGCCGGGCTTGAAAATGTCCCTCCGTGCGGATAGCGCGGGGGGACATTTGCTTTTGCGGGGGGCGGGGATGGCACGGGTTTCGGCGCGCGAGGCGGAAGAGATCATCGCGACGGCGGCGGAACTGGCGGATGCGGCGCGGGAGGCGACGCTGCTGCATTTCCGGCGGACCGATCTGGCGGCGGATACCAAGGAGGTGGAGCGGTTCGACCCGGTGACGGTGGCGGACCGGCTGTCCGAGGAGCGGATGCGCGCGATCCTGAAGCGGCGGCGGCCGCAGGACGGGATATTGGGCGAGGAATTCGGGGCCGAGGCGGGGACGTCGGGGCTGACTTGGGTGCTGGACCCGATCGACGGGACGCGGGGCTATCTGTCGGGGACGCCGACTTGGGGGGTGCTGATTTCCGTGCGGGATGCTGTGGGGCCGATCTATGGCATCATCGACCAGCCCTATATCCGCGAGCGGTTCGAGGGCGGCTTGGGGCGGGCCGAGGTGAACGGGCCGTCGGGGCGTGGGACCCTGCGCTGCCGCGGGGCGCGGCCCCTGTCGGAGGCGATCCTGTTTTCAACCTTTCCCGAGGTGGGCACGGCAGAAGAGGGCGCGGCCTTCCGGCGGGTGGTGCCCGAGGTGCGGCTGACGCGCTATGGGACGGATTGCTATGGCTATGCGCTGGTGGCGGCGGGGATGATCGACCTGGTGATCGAGGCGGGGTTGCAGGCCTATGACGTGCAGGCCCCCATCGCGGTGATCGAGGCGGCGGGGGGCATCGTGACCGACTGGGAGGGGAAGCCCTGCCTTGACGGCGGTCGCGTGCTGGCGGCGGCCAATGC
>JBDKFE010000042.1:0-10610 GCA_039798885.1 Pseudomonadota bacterium
GGACGTAGCCATAGGCGTGCTGGATGGCGTGGAGGATGGGCAGCAGCGGGCCCTCCATCCCTTCATGCGCGTCGAGGATTTCCCCAACGCGGGCGGCGATTTCGGCACTGGTCTGCATGGCGGGCGGCCCCTTTGGTAGCTGTATACCGGGATATACGAGTTGATAGAGGATTCAATAATGAAATCCCGTTGTTTGATAGACTGGGTCTATTGAGCAGGCCAGAGGACCGACGCGAAAAGGTCCAGTGGACCTTTTCGCCGGTCCGATTGCGGCTGAGGCAACGAAGCCGCAAGGGGTGTTCAACCGGACCGAACGCTTGGGGCACAGGACGGCCCCGCCCCGGTGGGGGCGCTTGCGCCCCCGCCGCCCGGGGGGCGGGGGCGGCCCGTGCGCGGGCGCACGGGCGGGACTGCGGAACCCGGTCGCGGCGCGTGCGGCGATGGCCGCACGCTTGGCATACCGAGCAGAGGGCCACGCTTCAAACCGACGGGTTCACCGCTTTTGCGAACCGCTCCGCCTCGGCGATCAGCGCGGCCAGCACGGGCGTCAGGGGGTCGCGGCGGGCGGTGATCAGGCCCACCAGATGCTCCACCTCGGGCGCGACGATGGGGATGGCGCGCAACTGGCCGCCGCTGGTGAACATCTGCGCCAATTGGCGCGGCACGATCGAGGACCAGCGGCCCGTCAGAACATGGCTGGTCAGCGCGATGGTGGAGTTGGATTCGATCTGCGGCACCACGGCCGCGCCCGCCTCGGCCAGATGCTGGTTCATGATGCGGCGGTTCTGCATATCGCCTGTCAGCAGGCAGAGCGGCTGTTCCGCCACCTCGGCCCATGTGACCTGATCACGGTCGGCAAGCGCCGATCCGGGGGCGCAGAGCAGGCGGTAGAATTCGGCATAAAGCGGGACCTGCGCGACGCGGCCCAGCGGTTCGTTGTCGAGGTAGGTAATCCCTGCATCCAGATCGAGCGATTCGATGCCCGTCAGAATCTCTGCGCTGGTGCGCGACAGGATCGAGACGCGGACATTCGGATGCTTGGCGGTGAAGGGTCCGGTCAGTTGCGCGACCATGGGCAGGGCGGTCGGGATCACGCCGATCCGCAGGTTGCCGGACAGGCCGGAGCGGACCGTCCGCATCTCGTCCTTCAGCGCGCGCATGTCGCCCACGATGCGGCGGCCCCAGTCCAACACGCGCTGGCCTTCCGGCGTCAGGCCCTGAAAGCGCGAGCCGCGGAAGACGAGTTGAACGCCCAGCTGATCCTCTAACTGGCGGATGGCAGAGGAGAGCGTGGGTTGCGTCACGCCGCAGACTTCGGCGGCGCGGCCGAAGTGGCGTTCGTTCGCCAGTGCGATGAACATTTCCAGCTTGTCGATCATGTGACGACCCTGAACCCAATCCGCCCTTGTCCGCAAGGGCCGCGCCGCTTAGCTGTGGGGTATGAGACGCTTCATCCCCTTCCTGTCGAAACCGGCCCTCGTCCCCGTCATCCGCCTGCAGGGCGCAATCGGCATCGGCGCGCGCGGGCTGAACGACCAGTCGGTCGCCCCGCTGATCGAACGGGCCTTCGCCAAGGGCAAGCCTGCCGCCGTGGCGCTGGTCATCAACTCGCCCGGCGGGTCGGCGGTGCAATCGTCGCTGATCGCGGCGCGCATCCGGCGGTTGGCCGACGAAAAGAAAGTGCCCGTCCACGCCTTTGTGGAAGATGTGGCGGCATCGGGTGGCTATTGGCTGGCCTGTGCCGGGGATGACATCTGGTGTGACGGGTCGTCCATCGTCGGGTCCATCGGGGTGATCTTCGCCTCTTTCGGCTTTCCCGAACTGATGGCGCGGCAGGGGATCGAACGGCGCGTGGTGACGGCGGGGAAATCCAAAAGCTTTGCCGACCCGTTCCTGCCGCAAAAGCCCGAAGATGTAGAGCGGTTGAAGCGGTTGCAGGAACCGATCCACGCGGCCTTCATCGACCATGTGAAGGCGCGGCGCGGCGGGCGGCTGGACCTGACGGCGGACCTGTTCAATGCGGATGTCTGGGTCGGGCAGCAGGCGGTGCAGGTCGGACTGGCCGACGGCATCGCCCATCTGCGGCCCAAGATGATAGAGATGTATGGCGACAAGGTGCGGCTTGTCCCCTATGGCCAAAAGCGCAGTCTGTTGCAGCGGCTGGGCATGGCCGCGACGGACGGGCTGATGCAGGGTGTGGAAGAACGCGCGCTCTGGTCGCGTTTTGGGTTGTGACCGGATGCTGGTGAAAACGGTCATCCTCTTCCTCGCCGCGATGGCCCTTGTGGGGTTCATCGGCAAGCTGCTGTTTCCCCGGACGTTCCGGCGCCTGACATCGCGCCGCGTGTCGCTGGCAAAACCCTCTCGCTGTGCGCGGTGCGGGCGCTATCTGCTGGGCAAGGGCGGGTGCGACTGCGGAAAGGGCTGACGATGCGGGCTTTGGTGACGGGGGCGGGGCGGCGGCTGGGTCGCGCGATGGCGCTGTATCTGGCGGGGCGTGGGCACGATGTCGCCGTCCACTATGCGGGCAGCCGGGACGAGGCGGAAGCCGTCGCTGCGGAAATCCGCGCGATGGGGCGCAAGGCGGTGACGGTCGCGGCGGATGTGCTGGTCGAGGCGCAGGTGCAGCGGCTGGTGGCCGACGCGGCGGCGGCGCTGGGCGGGCCGTTGACGGTGCTGGTCAACAACGCATCCATCTTCGAACATGACGATTTCACAACCGCCACCCGCGAAAGCTGGGACCGGCATATCGAGTCGAACCTGCGCGCGCCTTTCGTACTGACGCAGGCCTTTGCGGCGCAGGTGCCCGATCCGGCGGCGGATGCGGCGGGGGAACCCGTGGCGCAGGGGCTGATTGTGAACATGGTGGATCAGCGCGTCTGGAAGCTGACGCCGGATTTTTCCACCTATACCATTGCCAAGGCAGGGCTGTGGGCCTTGACGCAGACGGCGGCGCAGGGACTCGCGCCACGCGTGCGCGTCAATGCCATCGGGCCGGGGCCTACCCTGCAAGGCGGCCGACAGACCGCCGAGGCCTTTGCCACCCAGCGCGCGGCCACGATCCTGCGGCGCGGGGCGAACCCGCAGGACATCTGCGCGGCACTGGGATTCTTTGTCGACTCACCGGCCGTGACGGGGCAGATGATCGCGGTGGATGGGGGCCAGCATCTGGCCTGGGAAACGCCCGATGTGACAGGTGTCGAGTAGAGTTGACACCTGCCGCGACGGAAGTTTTCCACCTTGAGAGATGTCGTCACGGGTGCGTTACATTTTTCTTAAGTTTTTCAGGGATTTGCCCCTCATCTGAAAATGTTTCAAGCAAAATCAATGACTTAAAAAACTGCCTATTTTTTAGGCATGTCAGCGAAAGCGTCAGAAAACAAGGGAAATTCCGCCATGCCAAAAAGTTTCCCGCAGAGTTATCCACAAAAACCGTGGACAGCTTTTCTCTTGCCCTTGGCCTTTCGCCGTTGCAGCCAAGAGCGGGAATCGATGACTCGCGAATGCAGGTGACCCCCCGTGACGGATGACGCCGAAGATGGTGGCGAAACAGGCGCCAAAGTGGCCACGGGATATGACGTGATCCACGATTATCTGCGCACGCTGGACGCGTCGCCGGGCGTGTATCGAATGCTGAACGCCAAGGCCGAGGTTCTGTATGTCGGCAAGGCGCGCAATCTAAAGGCGAGGGTGTCGAACTATGCGCGCCCTTCGCCGCAGCATTCGGGGCGCATCTCGCGGATGATCCACGAGACCGCGTCGATGATGTTCCTGACCACGCGGACCGAAACCGAGGCCCTGCTTCTAGAGCAGAACCTGATCAAGCAGTTGAAGCCCCGCTACAACGTGCTGCTGCGCGACGACAAGAGCTTTCCGAACATCCTGATCGGGAAAGAGCATCCCTATCCGCAGATCAAGAAGCATCGCGGCAAACGGTCCGAAAAGGGCAGCTATTTCGGCCCCTTTGCCAGCGCGGGGGCGGTGAACCGCACGCTGAACCAGTTGCAGAAGGTGTTCCTGCTGCGGACCTGTTCGGATTCGATGTTCGAAAGCCGGACGCGGCCCTGCCTTCTGTTCCAGATCAAGCGGTGCAGCGCGCCCTGCGTCGGACGCGTGACGCCCGAACAATATGCGGCGCAGGTCGCGGATGCGGAACGGTTCCTTGAGGGGAAATCGACCGAGGTGCAGGCCCAGCTTGCCGCGCAGATGACCGAGGCCGCCGAAGCGATGGAGTTCGAGCGGGCGGCGGCGCTGCGCGACCGCATCCGCGCGCTGACGCAGGTGCAGTCGGCGCAGGGTATCAACCCGCGTGGCGTGGCCGAGGCGGATGTGATCGCCCTGCATCTGGAAGGCGGGCAGGCCTGCGTGCAGGTCTTCTTTATCCGCGCCAACCAAAGCTGGGGGAACCGCGACTTCTATCCGCGCACCGGTTCCGGGGCAGAGGAGTCCGAAATCCTCGAGGCCTTTGTCACCCAATTCTACGACGACAAAGAGCCGCCGCGTCTGATCCTGCTGTCGCATCCCGTAGAGAACGAGGATCTTGTCACGGCGCTGCTGGGCGAACGGGCGGGGCGGAAGGTGGAACTGGCCGTCCCGCAGCGGGGCGAAAAGGCGGAACTGGTCGAAAACGCGGCGCGCAACGCCAAGGAGTCTCTGGCGCGGCGGATGGCCGAGGGCGCGGCGCAGTCGAAGCTTCTGGCGGGGCTGGCCGAGGCCTTCGATCTGGACTCGCCGCCGCGACGGATCGAGGTCTATGACAACGCCCATATTCAGGGCGCGGATGCCGTGGGCGGGATGATCGTCGCGGGGGCCGAGGGGTTCATCAAGGGTCAGTACCGCAAGTTCAACATAAAGGGCGACGCGGGGAAGCAGGGCGACGACTTCGGCATGATGAAAGAGGTGCTGACCCGGCGGTTTGAGCGGTTGTTGAAAGACGACCCAGAGCGGAAGACGGAGTCATGGCCCGACCTGCTGCTGATCGACGGGGGCGCGGGGCAGGTGTCGGCGGTGGGGGAAATCCTGGCCGAGTTGGGTGTGGATGACGTGCCCTTCATCGGTGTGGCCAAGGGCATCGACCGTGACGCCGGGAAGGAGGAATTCCACCGCCCCGGAGAGCCGCCCTTCGCCCTGCAGCGCAACGACCCGGTGCTGTATTTCGTGCAGCGCCTGCGGGACGAGGCGCATCGCTGGGCCAATGGCGCCCACCGGGCAAAGCGGTCAAAGGCCGTGGGCGCGACCCCCTTGGACGATATCCCCGGCGTGGGGGCCACGCGCAAACGCGCGCTGCTGGCGCATTTCGGCAGCGCGAAGGCGGTGGCGCGGGCGGGGTTGACGGACCTGATGGCGGTTGACGGGATAAGCGAGGCGATGGCCCAGACGATCCACGACTATTTCCACGACCGCTGAGCGGTCAGGCGATGATGTCGGGGATAAGCTGATCTTCCAGCTTTACGATCTGATCCTTAAGCGCCAGCTTCTGCTTCTTCAGGCGACGCAGGGTCAGTTGATCGGGGCGTCCGGCGGTTTCGAGGGCATGGATCGCCTCATCCAAGTCACGATGCTCGCGCTTGAGCACTTCCAGACGGACGCGGAGCATGTCTTCGAAGTTCATTTCGCTGGGCGCGTTCATGGCCTTGCCTTTGGCGGGGGTGGCTTCTCGTTCATTGTCTTCACTATAGTGATTCTCTGGCCGTGCGGGAAGGAATCTGTCGGAAAAACGCGGAAATCGGGTGGGCAGCCCGCTTTGGCGGACTTGCAGCGCGGCAATCGGGGCCCCATATTTCAGGGGCTGGCGGCTGCCGTGATCGGGGCCGCCGGGAATGTCGCTTTGACGAAGGGCATGACCGATGACGAAACTGAGCTTTGGCACCCATCCCTTCCTGCTTGGGTTCGAGCAGTTGGAACGGCTGGTGGAACGCACCGCCAAATCCTCTGAAGGCTATCCCCCGTTCAATATCGAGGCCACGTCCGAGAACGCCTATCGCATCACGCTTGCGGTGGCCGGGTTCCGGGAAGAGGACCTCGCGATCACGGTCGAGGACCGGCAGCTGGTCGTGCGCGGCCGTCAGGCCGAAGAGACGGGTGAACGGGTCTACCTGCACCGGGGCATCGCAAGCCGCGCCTTTCAGCGCAGCTTTGTATTGGCCGATGGGGTGGAGGTCGCGGGGGCGAGCATGGAGCATGGGCTGCTGCATATCGACCTGAAGCGGGCGATCCCCGAGACGGTGGTGCAGACGATTGCCATCAGTTCGCGCAGCGGTCGGAAATGAGGTGAAGTCATGGACGTGAAATTTGACGGTATTCCCGAAGGCGGTTCCCGGATCGTCTATGTCCGCCCGGTGAAGGTGGACGATCTGCCTGCAGAAGTGCAGGCCCATGCGGGCGGGTTGAAGACGATCTACGCGCTGCATGACGCGGATGGCGACCGGCTGGCGCTGGTCCGTGACCGCGCACTGGCCTTCGCGCTGGCGCGGCAGAACGATATGGCGCCGGTGAACGTGCATTGACGGTATGCGTGGGGCGTGGACCACATGTGACGGCGGGGTGAGCCCTGCCCTACGGGTGGCCGATGATCACCGAGGTTGACGACTATTTCGCCAAGGGCTGCGGGCGCTGCGCGCGGTTCGATACGGCCGACTGTTCCGCAATGCGGTGGTTGCCGGGGCTGGTCGTCTTGCGGCGCCTGTGCCTTGAGGCGGGGCTGACCGAGACGGCGAAGTGGGGGCATCCTTGCTATATGTATGCCGGGCGGAACGTGGTGCTGATCGGGGCGCTGCGGGGGGAGTTTAGGCTGAGTTTCTTCGAGCCGGCGCTGATGTCCGACCCAGAGGGGGTGATGGAACGGCAAGGCGCGAACACCCGGCACCCCGATACGATCCGCTTCACCGATGCGGCGCGGATAGAGGCTTTGGCCCCCGTCATCCGCGCCTATCTGGCCGAAGCGATGGGTCATGCCGAGGCGGGGCGTCGCGCGCCGAGGACGGCGATCGAGATCGAGTTGCCAGACGAGTTGGTGGAGGCGCTGGACATGGACCCCGACTTGGCCGAGGCGTTCCATGCGCTGACACCGGGGCGGCAGCGAAGCTATGTCATCAACCTGACCGGGGCCAAGGGGGCCGACACGCGGCGGCGGCGGATCGCGGGGTTCCGGGGGAAGATACTGGCGGGGAAGGGCGCGACAGAGCGGTGAGGGGCAGTCAACTGCTTCGCCCCCTGATGAAGGAGGTGATCCCGCCTATTGCGGCCGCCCCGAGAAAAAGTCCGGGCACGACCGGATTGTCGGTAACAAATAGGGAAGCGAATCCGCAGAGGATCAGAAGCGCGAATAGACCCGCGCCAAGATACATGCCCCGCCTGCGATCCAGCGTCTCGGCTGCCAGCGTATCGGCATTCAATTTCACTGAGCTTGCAAGATTGAGTTCGGCCATCGCAAGTATGCGTTCCGCAGCACCGGGCAGGGCGGCTTCGTAGTCACGCAAATGTTTTGGGTGGGGAAGCGGACCGGAGAACTGCTCGCTTGCGATCAGCTGGGTGATCTGCCGCGCCACGTCCGGCAGGTCACGCTTGGCAACCTTGCCTTCAAGTGTCCGCCCTACGACGGCTTCAAGGTCTTGGGGTAGCTGCGGGACTCTTGCGGCCGGGCTCGGAAGGGGCGGCTTTGCCATTCGCGGTCAACTCTTTACTCATAACGAAAACAATACTGTTTCCAACGGCTTGCCATGACTGTTCGACAAGGTTGCGTGCAGGCCGCGAATAAGGCGCAGGTGCAAGAAAGGAGTAAGCCGATGCGAACCCGTCCAACAGACCACGCTTGAACGCTTTCGAGCCGAACCGTGCCATCGCCGTCTCCCTTTGTTTCAGCGTTTCATATAGCTGGTTGCGCGTCAATTTTCATCTCACCGAGGGGTAAACGTCCGGTGAAATGCGGGTGCGCCGGGCGCAATGGCCCGGCGCTGCGGGGTCACGCCTTGATCAGACCCATGCTTTCCAGCTTTAGGATCACCTGCTGCGCGCAGTAATCCACGTCGGTGCCTTCGGTATCGACCACGAGTTCCGCTTTGGTCGGGGCCTCGTAGGGGTCGGAAATCCCGGTGAATTCCTTGATCTTGCCTTCACGGGCCAGCTTGTACAGGCCCTTACGGTCGCGGCGTTCGCATTCCTCGATGCTGGTCGCCACATGCACCTCGATGAAGGCACCGAAGGATTCGACCATTTCGCGCACCGCCCGCCGCGTGGCGGTGTAGGGCGCGATGGGGGCGCAGATGGCGATACCGCCGTTCTTGGTGATTTCCGACGCGACATAGCCGATGCGGCGGATGTTGATGTCGCGGTGTTCCTTGGAGAACCCAAGTTCCGAGGACAGGTGCTTGCGGACCACGTCACCGTCCAAAAGTGTGACAGGGCGGCCGCCCATTTCCATCAGCTTGACCATCAAAGCGTTGGCGATGGTGGATTTGCCTGACCCGGACAGCCCGGTGAAGAAGACGGTAAAGCCCTGCTTGGACCGGGGCGGAGAGGTGCGGCGAAGCTCTTGCACCACTTCGGGGAAGGAGAACCAGTCGGGAATTTCCAGCCCTTCGCGCAGACGGCGGCGCAGTTCGGTGCCCGAGATGTCGAGAACGGTCGAACCTTCCGGCACCTCGTCCACGGGGTAGTATTGGGCCTTTTCCTGCACGTAGACCATCTGTTTGAAATCGACCATCTCGATGCCGATTTCCTGCTGGTACTGCGCCACCAGTTCCTGCGCGGCATAGGGGTCGTAGAAATCCTTGCCTTGAGAGTTCTTGCCGGGGCCTGCGTGATCGCGGCCCACGATGAAATGGGTCAGGCCGTGGTTCTTGCGGATGATGGCGTGCCACAGCGCCTCGCGCGGGCCGCCCATACGCATGGCAAGGTTGAGCAGCGACAGATGCGTGGTGGAGGCGGGGTATTGATCCAGCACCGCCTCATAGCAGCGGACGCGGGTGAAGTGGTCCACGTCGCCCGGTTTCGTCATGCCGACGACGGGATGGATGAGGAGGTTGGCTTCGGCCTCTTTTGCGGCGCGGAAGGTGAGTTCCTGATGCGCGCGGTGCAGCGGGTTGCGGGTCTGGAAGGCGACGATGCGGCGCCAGCCCATCTTGCGGAAGAAGGCGCGCAACTCGTTTGGCGTGTCGCGGCGGGCGCGGAAATCGTAATGGACGGGCTGCTGGATGCCGGTGATCGGACCGCCAAGGTAGACGGGACCCGCGATGTTGTGCAGGTAGTTCACCGCCGGATGGGCAAGGTCGTCAGCGCCGAAGACATGTTCGGCTTCCTTGGCCTTGTTCGGGGTCCATTTGTCGGTGACCGAGAGGATGGCGAGGATGACGCCTTCCTGATCGCGCAGCGCGATGTCCTGACCGGGCTGGACGGTGTCGGCGAATTTCTCGGACACATCCAGCGTCACCGGGATCGGCCAAAGCGTGCCGTCGGCGGTACGCATGTTTTCCACGGTGCCGTTGTAATCCGCTTCGGACTGAAAGCCTTTGAGCGGGAAGAACCCGCCGTTCATCAGCAGTTCAAGGTCGCAGACCTGACGCGGCGTAAGGTCCCAGGACGGCAGCGCCGCTGCCTCGTGCTTTAGCTTCTGGGCGGACTCGGGCGAAACGAAGAGTTCCGGGATCGGGGCGGTATTGGAAAGCGTCATTTGAAACGGGCCTCTGACTGCTGTGCTCTTGGGCGGGAAAGGCCCCGCCTGTCGCGGCGCGCTTTACGCCTTTGGCGGACGGAATTCCAGTAAACAAGGGTAAACGCCGCAGAAAAGGGCAGAAATGCCGCGCTTTCGGCGCGGGGCGGAACGTCGTTCCATAGCGGTGAGGGGAGGCTGGAGGTTTTTCGTCCTTGACCCCGGAACGAAGAAGCGGACCCCGACGCAGGAAACGGTCAGACGCGAGGACCCGGAATTTGAGTCAAATTCCGGGTAAATCTCTGCGTCAGAAATTTGCGGGTCAGTGGCCCGACAGCCAGCGTTCCGCATCAAGTGCGGCCATGCAGCCCATGCCCGCGCTGGTGACCGCCTGCCGATAGACATGGTCGGTCAGATCGCCTGCCGCAAAGACGCCGGGGATGGAGGTGCGGGTGGTGCCCGGTTCGACCTTTACATAGCCGCCGTTGTGCAGTTCGAGCTGGTCCTTCACCAGGTCCGATGCCGGCGCATGGCCGATGGCGACAAAGAAGCCCGCGCAGGGGATGTCCTTCACGTCACCCGTGTTCACGTTGCGGGCGCGGACGGCGGTGACGCCAAGGGGGGTGTCGTCGCCCAGAACCTCATCCACGGTGTGGTTCCACAGGACTTCGACCTTGGGATTCTTGAACAGCCGGTCCTGCATGATCTTTTCGGCGCGCAAGGAATCGCGGCGGTGGATCAGCGTCACCTTCGAGGCGAAATTGGTCAGGAACAACGCCTCTTCCACCGCCGTATTGCCGCCGCCGATCACCACAACCTCTTTGCCACGATAGAAAAAACCGTCGCAGGTGGCGCAGGCCGACACGCCGAAGCCCTTGAAGTGTTCCTCGGACGGCAGACCAAGCCACTTGGCCTGCGCGCCGGTGGCCAGGATCACCGCATCGGCGGTAAAGGTGATGCCGCT
>JBDKFE010000043.1:0-2584 GCA_039798885.1 Pseudomonadota bacterium
CGCCTGCCGGATGACGCGCCCCGCCTGCCCTGGCCGCTGCCCCTCGCCGCCACCATCGCCCTCATCCCGCCGCTTTGGCGCAGGCTCATGACCCCCCATCTCGCACGACTTGACCACCCCGACACGCAGGCTTGACTGGCCAAAGCGCCCCGCCTCTGGCATGGTCTGCCCGAACAACGGACCCCAGAAGCCACCACAGAATGCACCGCGCCGCCGCCCTGCTCATCGTCGCAGCGCTTGCCCTCCCCGCCCGCGCGCAAGACGCGACACCCGTCGCCGACGCGCCCCTGACCGGCGCGGAATTCGACGCCTATGCCACCGGCAAGACCCTCTCTTACGCGCAGGACGGTGTGGTCTGGGGGTCCGAGCAGTACCTTCCCGGCCGCAAGGTCATCTGGGCCTTCACCAAGGACGATTGCCAATACGGCCAGTGGTTCGAGGATCGGGGGAACATCTGCTTCCTCTATGACAACGACCCCAATGCCCAGTGCTGGAAATTCTTCCGCGAAGCGGCGGGCCTGCGCGCCATATTCATGGGGGCGGATGGCGGCACTTCGCTGTCCGAGGTCGCCCAAAGCACCGCGCCCCTCAACTGCCCGGGCCCCGACGTCGGCGTGTGATCCGGCCCTCCACAAGGATATCCGCAAGACCCTTTGCAGGGTCCCACCTGCGGCTCAGAACAGCGACCCCTGCTCCGGCCCGCCATCCGCCTTGCGCGCCTTGGGCTTGCCGCCCAAGGCCACCCGACCATCGGCAAACTCGATCTCCAGCGCCGCCGCCCGCTCTGCCGCCGCCTTGGACGTGACCACCGCCCCATCGCCCCGCACCACGGCAAACCCGCGCTTCAACGTCTCGGCATAGCCCAGCGTCATGCGCGTCCGGTCCAGCGCCTCCAACCTCTGCGCCAAGCGCGCGAACCGCGCCGCAGGCGCCGTCTCCAGCCGCTCGGCCAAGGGCACCAGCTTACCCCGCCCCTCGCGCACCCTCCGCTCGGCATCCCCGATCACCCGCGCCAGTGACGGCTCCAGCCGCGCGCCCAGCGCCACCAGCCGATCCCCCTTGCGCTCCAACCCGCGCGCTGCCAGCCCTTCCATCTGCTGCACCCACTCGCCCAGATCGCGCCGCCGATGCGCCACCAGCCCCAGCAGCAATTCAGGCCGCACCAGCCCCGCGCGCACCGCAAAGACCTGCCGCTTCCGCGCCGCCGCCATCCCCAGCGCCGCGCCCAGCCGCCCGCCCCACAGGTCCAGCTTCTGCGCAGGCCCCTGCACCAGCGCCTCCAGCCGGGGCAGCGCGCGGCCCAGATCGCGCAGCCGCTGCCCGCGCAGCCCCACGCCCGACACGACCGCCCGCACCGCCCGCGCGCCCAGCCCGTCCACCGCCGCCAGCAACTCCAGCCGCACGGGCACCGCCATCTCTGCCGCCGCCGTGGGCGTGGGCGCGCGCCGATCCGCCGCGAAATCGATCAAGGTCGTGTCCGTCTCATGCCCAACGGCGGAAATCAGCGGAATCCGCGACGCCGCCGCCGCCCTGACCACGATCTCCTCGTTGAACCCCCAAAGGTCCTCCAGCGACCCGCCACCCCGCGCCACGATGATCAGGTCGGGCCGTGGCACTGCCCCGCCCGGTTCAATCGCATTAAACCCCCGGATCGCCGCCGCCACCTCTGGCGCGCAGGCCTGCCCCTGCACGGCCACGGGCCAGATCAGCACATGGCGCGGGAACCGATCCCGCAGCCGATGCAGGATATCCCTGATCACCGCGCCAGAGGGCGAGGTGACCACCCCGATCACCCCCGGCAAAAAGGGGATGGGCTGCTTGCGGTCAGCATCGAACAGCCCCTCTGCCGCCAACGCCGCCCGCCGCTTTTCCAGCATCGCCATCAGCGCACCCGCCCCCGCAGGCGCCACATCCTCGACGATCAACTGATATTTCGACTGCCCCGGAAAGGTGGTCATCCGCCCCGTGGCGACAACCTCCATCCCCTCCTCAGGGCGGACCTGCATCCGCGCGACCTGCCCCTTCCAACTGATTGCCGCGATGACGGACCGATCATCCTTCAGATCGAAATACAGATGCCCCGAGGCTGGCCGCGACACCCGCCCCACCTCGCCCCGCACACGGACAAGGCCAAACTCCCCCTCGATCACCCGCTTCACCGCGCCGGACAGCTCCGACACGGTGTATTCGGGTTGGTTGCCCTGCGGGGCGGGGGTATCTTCGAACAGGTCCATGGCGTGCTCCGTCAGATCGGGAAAGACTAAGGCCCCCAGCCGCCAAGGAAAACCCGAAAGCGGTTTCTGACGCAGAAACCGCAGCGGAATTTGACGCAAATTCCGGCCCCCCGTCGCCACACTCCACCCCCGATTTCTGTGCGCAGAAATCGCCGCGAAATCTGCGCCAGATTTCGCCCCCCCTTCATCAGGCGTGCGACCAAGCCTCCATGCGTCCCGCGCCTGCACCCGCCCAAGACCCGCCCCTTTGCAGCGTCCTTGCCGCAGCCGCAATCGGACTGCCCCCTTCCCCTTGCACCAAACCCCCACCCCCCCTATAGCCCCACCCAACCAGCAGGGGGCGGCATCCA
>JBDKFE010000044.1:0-11217 GCA_039798885.1 Pseudomonadota bacterium
TCTTCGCCCGAACGCTTCCAGTCGATGTCGGAGAGATGGACCATGCCGTCCACGTCGCCGTCGAGACCGATGAACAGGCCGAACTCGGTGATGTTCTTGATCTCGCCCTCGACGTCGGTGCCCGTCGGATACTTGTCCGCGAAGGCTTCCCACGGGTTCTTCTGGGTCTGCTTGAGGCCCAGCGAGATGCGGCGCTTGGCCGAGTCGATGTCGAGCACCTGCACTTCCACCGCTTCCGAGGTGGAGAGGATCTTGCCGGGGTGCACGTTCTTCTTGGTCCAGCTCATTTCCGAGACATGGACCAGACCTTCGACACCGGCTTCCAGTTCCACGAAGGCGCCGTAATCGGTTATGTTGGTCACGCGGCCCTTGTGGACCGAACCCAGCGGATAGGCTTTCTCCACGGCATCCCACGGATCGGCCTGCAGCTGCTTCATGCCAAGGCTGATGCGGTGCGTGTCCTTGTTGATCTTGATGACCTGAACCTTCACGGTCTCGCCGATCGACAGGATTTCCGACGGGTGGTTCACACGGCGCCATGCCATGTCGGTGACGTGCAGCAGACCATCGACGCCGCCCAGATCAACGAAGGCACCGTATTCGGTGATGTTCTTGACCACGCCATCCACAACCTGCCCTTCGACAAGGTTCGAGATGACTTCGGCACGCTGTTCCGCACGCGATTCTTCCAGAATGGCGCGACGCGACACGACGATATTGCCGCGACGACGGTCCATCTTCAGAATCTGGAACGGCTGCTTCATGCCCATCAGCGGGCCAGCATCGCGCACCGGGCGCACGTCCACCTGCGAACCGGGCAGGAAGGCCACGGCACCGCCCAGATCGACGGTAAAGCCACCCTTCACGCGGCCAAAGATCGCGCCATCGACGCGGGTCTCGGACGCATAGGCTTTCTCCAGACGGTCCCACGCCTCTTCGCGGCGGGCCTTCTCGCGGCTGATGACGGCTTCCCCACGGGCGTTCTCGACGCGGTCCAGATAGACCTCAACCTCGTCGCCCACGTTGATGTTGGGCGTCTCGCCGGGATTTGCGAATTCCTTCAGGTCGATGCGGCCTTCCATCTTGTAGCCCACATCGACGATGGCCTGCCCCGCCTCGATGGCGATGACCTTGCCTTTGACAACCGTACCCTCTTCGGGGGTGTCAATCTCGAAGCTCTCCTTCAGAAGGGCTTCAAATTCTTCCATAGCGTTCTTGGCGCACATGTGCAGTTTGTCCTTTGTCATGGTTTTCGGGCCATGCGGTTGTCTCCGCAGGTCTTGTCATGGCCCCTCTGAAAAAACCGCGCGCGTGCCGGAAAACCGGACAGACCGCGACTCCCCCGTCAGGATGGGGGGCCTATAGTCGCTCGGGCCAAGGAAAACAAGCGATAAGGGCAAGGCAGGGTGAACGGCTGCCCGAAAGAAGCCAAGGCGCGCCGGTTGGTCATCGCCCTAGCGTCGCCTCCATCTTCGCATCATCACGACGCGCATCCCCGGCCCCCAACCCACCCCGTCCCGGGCCTGCCCCGGGACCTCCGCCACAGCCCTCACCAGACAAAGGCATGAAGGCCCCGGGTCACCCCCCGGGCGCGGGGTCACTCCGTTACCGAACCCCTCCCCCACAGCCCGCTGCGTGCTGACACTTTGCGGTACAGTTTGCGGCACAAAAACCGGACAGCCGAAATCACGGCATCAACTGCCCGCCATTCACCTCGATCACCTGCCCCACCACATACCCAGACAGGCTCGCACAGGCCAAAAACAGATAGGCCCCCACGCAATCCTCCGCCACGCCCAGCCGCCCCGCCGGGATCGTCGCCAACTGCGCCTTAAGCTGCGCCTCGGTCGAATAGCGCTCATGGAACGGCGTCGTGATAACCCCCGGCGCCACCGCATTCACGCGAATACCAAAGGGAATCAATTCCTTGGCCATCCCCCGCGTCACGTTGTGGACAAAGGCCTTGGACGACCCATAAAGCCCCGCCCCGCCCGACGCCCCATTCCGCGCGGCAACCGATGTGGTGTTGATGATGAACCCACCCCCCGCCGCCTTCAGCGGCGCCACAGCCGCTTGCGACGCCACCACCACCGACCGCGCGTTCAGGTCCATGATCTCGTCATAATCCCGTTCCGAAACATCGGCATAGGCCACCCGCCGCACCATCCCCCCGGCATTGTTGACCAACCCATCCAACCGCCCGAACGCCGCCACAGCCTGCTCCACCGCCGACCGCGCGCCCGCACCATTGGACACATCCGCCCGGATCAGCACCGCCTCCCCGCCCGCCGCTGAAATCTCGTAAGCCACTGCTTTTGCAGCCTCTTCCGACGCGTTGTAATGCAACCCCACCCGCGCGCCCTGCGCCGCGAAGGCCCGCGCCACCGCTGCCCCGATCCCGGTGCTCGCCCCCGTCACCAGCACCGCCTTACCCTGCAACTCCGGCAACCGCATGCCCATCACCGCATCTCCCCCATCCGCGCGTCCACAACCGAGATAGCCCGCGCCACCGCCTCCTCCACCGTCATCTCACTCGTATCCAGCACCACCGCATCCTCTGCCGCCCGCAGCGGCGCATCCGCCCGCCCCATATCCCGCGCATCCCGCTCGCGCACCTCGGCCAGAACGCGGGCCTCCTCCCCGCCCACCTCCAACCAGCGCCGATGGGCCCGCACCTCGGCAGATGCCGTCACATACAACTTCACCTCCGCCTCCGGGCAGATCACCGTGCCGATATCCCGCCCGTCCAGCACCGCGCCCCCCTCGGCCCGCGCAAACCGCCGCTGGAACGCGACCAGCGCCGCCCGCACCTCCGGGATCACCGCCACGCGCGACGCTGCCTGCCCCGCCTCCAGCGTCCGCAACCCCTCCCGCTCCAGATCGCCCGGCACCAGACCCACGGCCGCCGCCACAGGGTCCCCCCCCTTCGCCCCCACCGCCCGATAAAGCAGCCCCGTATCCAGATGCGCGAACCCGAACCGCGCCGCCACGGCCCGCCCGATGGTCCCCTTGCCCGCTGCCGCAGGCCCGTCGATCGCCACCGTGAAGATCACCCGGAACCTCCCCTTCATCTCGGTCCAAATACCCTCAGGGGGGGGTCACCGCGCCCGCGCGGTGACGGGGGCGGAACGCCCCCCGCCGCTGCGTCCCGCGCGCCCCGCGCGGGACGCAGCTCAAGGACATGCGGGCAACGCCCGCTCCGCCCCGATACCCCCGGTCACCCGCGCGACAGCGTGGCCCCCAAGCCCGTCATCAACCCTTCAAAGATCGGGAAAGACGTCAGGATGGGCGACGCATCATCCACCGACACATCCTTCTTCGCCGCCATCCCGCAGACAAGGAAGCTCATCGCAATGCGGTGATCCAGATGTGTCTTGGCCGTGGCCCCACCGGGCACCCCGCCCGCGCCCAACCCGTGGACGATCAGCGTATCCTCATCCTCCTCGACCTTCACGCCACAGGCCTCCAGCCCGCGCGCCATCGCGTCGATCCGGTCGCTCTCCTTCACGCGCAACTCCTTGACGCCGCGCATCACCGTCACACCCTCGGCAAAGGCCGCCACCACCGACAGGATCGGATATTCATCAATCATCGACGGCGCCCGCTCCTCCGGCACCTCGATCCCCTTGAGGCCCGGCGAAAACCGCACGCGCAGATCGGCCACAGGCTCGCCACCCTCCTCGCGCGGGTTCATGAATTCGATCTCGGCCCCCATCTCGACCAGCGTCAGATAAAGCCCGTTGCGCGTCAGGTTCTGGCTCACCCCCGGAACGGTGATATCCGACCCCTCCACGATCAGCGCCGCACAGGTCGGAAAGGCCGCACTCGACGGATCGCGCGGCACCGCGACCGTCTGGGGCCGCAACTCCGGCCGCCCCGTCAGCGTGATGACATTCCCCTCCGCCGTCTTCTCGACCGACAGCTCTGCCCCGAATCCCAGCAGCATCCGCTCCGAATGGTCCCGCGTCGGCTCTTTCTCGATCACCACGGTCTGCCCGGGCGCATTCAACCCCGCCAGCAGCACCGCCGACTTCACCTGGGCGGACGCCACCGGCAGCGCATAGCGCACCGGCACCGGGTCCGCCGCCCCCACCACCGTCATCGGCAACCGCCCGCCGGCACGGCCGTAAGCCCGCGCCCCGAACAGCGACAGCGGGTCCGTCACCCGCCCCATCGGCCGCTTCCGCAAAGACGCATCCCCCGTGAAGGTCGCCGTGATCGCGGTCGTGGCCATCGTCCCCATGATCAGCCGCACGCCCGTCCCGGAATTCCCGCAATCGATCACATCCGCAGGCTCGCGGAACCCGCCCACGCCCACGCCGTGGACCGACCACGCGCCCGGCCCGTGCCGCGTCACCTCCGCCCCAAAGGCCCGCATGGCCTTGGCCGTGTCCAGCACGTCCTGCCCTTCCAGAAGACCCGTCACCCGCGTCTCGCCCACGGCCATCGCCCCGAAGATCAGCGCGCGATGGCTGATCGACTTGTCACCCGGCACCTCCGCCACCCCCTTCAAGGGCCCGGACTTGCGGGCGGTCATCGGTTGCGCGTCACCATGGCCGGACATCTTCATCTCCCTGACATTCCGGCCCGCCTGATAGCGCAACCGCCCCGCCCGGTCCATGCCGTTCACGATGCGGCGCAGCCCGCTTGAAACCCCGAACCCCGCGCGCATATCCAAGCCATGAACCGCCGCCGCTTCCTCACCCGCACGACCGCGCTCACCATCAGCGCCGCCGCCGCCGCCGCCACCGGAGCCTTCGCCCTGTCCCCCGCCCGCAACCGCTACTATTCCGGCCCGCCCGCCCATAACTTCGACGGCACCCGCTTCTTCAACCCCGGCGGCGCGCCCCCCAAGGGCTTTGCCGACCTGCTCAAATGGCAAACCGGCGGCGGTCGCGCCCAATGGCCCGACGGCATCGCCATCACGCCCACCAAACCCGCCCCCCGCGTCGATGACCTGACCATCACCATGGTCGGCCATGCGACCCTCCTGATCCAAGTCGCAGGCCTCAACCTCCTCACCGATCCCGTCTGGTCCCTTCGCGCCTCCCCCTTCAGCTTCGCAGGCCCCAAACGCGCCACCGCGCCCGGCATAAGGTTCGAGCATCTGCCCAAGATCGACGCCGTCCTCCTCACCCACAACCATTACGACCACCTCGACACCGAAACCCTGCACCGCCTCCACGCCGCCCACGACCCCCTCGTCATCACCCCCTTGGGAAATGACACCATCGTCAAGGACGCCGTCCCCGCCATGCGCGTGCAGACCGGGAACTGGGGCGACACCCTTCCCGTCGCCAACGCCACGATCCACTTCGAACCCTGCCACCATTGGTCCGCCCGCGGGACAAGGGACCGCTCCATGGCCCTCTGGTCCGCCTTCCTGATCGACACGCCGCAAGGCCGCATCCACCACATCGGCGACACCGGCTTCGACCAAGGCCGCCCCTACCGCCACCTGCCCGAAAAGCACGGCCCCATCCGCGCCGCCATCCTGCCCGTCGGCGCCTATGAGCCCCGCTGGTTCATGCGCGACCAGCATCAGGACCCGGCCGAAGCGGTCGAAGGCTTCCTCCTCTCCGGCGCGCGCCATGCCGTGGGCCACCATTGGGGCACCTTCCAACTGACGAACGAAGGCCGCGACGCGCCCCTCAAGGCCCTCACCGCCGCCCTTCAGGCCAAGGGCATAGACCCCGACCGCTTCCGCCCCCTCGCCCCCGGCGAGGCTTGGGCGATCCCCGCCTAGACCTACTCCCGCACGAAAGTCAGGTAATGCGGACTGCGCCCCTCGCGCAGCGCCTTTTGCTCATAGCGCGTG
This sequence comes from Pseudomonadota bacterium, assembly GCA_039798885.1. GTDB lineage: Bacteria > Pseudomonadota > Alphaproteobacteria > Rhodobacterales > Rhodobacteraceae > Paragemmobacter. Next base: position 5,819 of record JBDKFE010000044.1, read on the forward strand.
GAAATCCAATCCTCCCACGCCCCCCCCGCCCCCGCCTGCGCGACCAGCCGGAACCCCGCCACCGGCACCTCCTCCAAGGTCTGGCGCACGTAATCCGGGATATCCGTCGCCACCCGGAACTCCGCCCCCCGCGCCATCACCCGCGCCAGCGCCGCCAGATAGCCCGGCGTCACGAAACGCCGCCGATGATGCCGCGCCTTTGGCCAAGGGTCGGGATAGTTCAGAAAACACTTCGCCACCGCCCCCTCCGGCAGCACATCGAACAAATCCCGCACATCCCCCGGATGGATCCGCAAATTCTCCACCCCGGCCGCGCGTATCTTGCCCAAAAGCATCGCCACCCCGTTCACGAAAGGCTCGCAGCCCACGATCCCCACCCCGGGATAGCGCGCCGCCATATGGACCAGATGCTCCCCCCCACCAAACCCCACCTCCAGCCACAAGGGCCGCCCCTCGAACAACCCCGCCACATCCAGCACGGCCCGCCCCGGATTCTCCTCCACCGTCACACCACCCAGACGCACCCGCCCCAGATCCTCGGCCAGATACTGCTTCTGACTCGCCCGCAGCGTCTTGCCATGCACCCGCCCATAGAAATTCCGCCGCTCCGGCACAGCCGGCATCTCGTCTTGCGTCGTCTCGCTCATGGCAGGCCCCATCATGTCCAGCGCGCGCCCTAGACGCGCCGCGCCCTTTGGTCAAGCGGGGGCCAGTCCCCCCCGCGCCCCCTGCCCCATTTTCCGTCCCCAAATATCCTCAGGGGGAGTCACCGCGCCCGCGCGGTGACGGGGGCAGAATGCCCCCAAAGCAACACCTGCCAAGCGGCGACACCCCCAAAACCCGCAGAAACAGGGGGGGCAGCGGGGCCCAATGGCCCCCTGCCCCCCTGACGCAGAAACAGAAACGGCGCGCCGGGTTTTCCCGACGCGCCGCCCCTGTCATCCCTGCGGAAAGACCTTACTTCACGGCCTTTTTCAGCGCCTCGACCAGATCGGTCCGCTCCCAGCTAAAGCCACCATCCGCCGTGGCCTCGCGACCGAAATGCCCATAGGCCGAGGTGCGCGCATAGATTGCCTTGTTCAGGCCCAGCGCCGTGCGGATGCCGCGCGGCGTCAGGTCCATGCACTCTGCCACGGCCCGCTCGATGGCGGCCTCGTCCACGGCACCGGTGCCATGCGTGTCCACATAGATCGACAAGGGCTTTGCCACCCCGATCGCATAGGACACCTGCAGCGTGCAGCGATCCGCCAGCCCCGCCGCCACCACGTTCTTGGCCAGATAGCGCGCCGCATAGGCGGCCGACCGGTCCACCTTGGTCGGGTCCTTGCCCGAGAAGGCCCCGCCGCCATGCGGCGCGGCCCCGCCATAGGTGTCCACGATGATCTTCCGCCCCGTCAGGCCCGCATCCCCATCGGGTCCGCCGATCACGAATTTGCCCGTCGGGTTCACCCACCATTCGGTCTTGTCGGAAATCCACCCGGCAGGCAGGATCTCGCGGATATAGGGCTCCACGATGGCGCGGATGTCGTCCGACGTCTGCGCCTCGTCCAGATGCTGGGTGGACAGCACGATCGACGTCACCTCGACCGGCTTGCCGCCCTCATAGCGCAACGACAGCTGCGACTTCGCATCCGGGCCCAGCGTCGGCTCCTTGCCGGATTTCCGCACCTCGGCCAGCCGCCGCAGGATCGCATGGCTGTACTGGATCGGCGCGGGCATCAACTCCGGCGTCTCGCGGCAGGCATAGCCGAACATGATGCCCTGATCGCCCGCCCCATCCCGGTCCACGCCCTGCGCGATATGGGCCGACTGCTCATGCAGCAGGTTATGCACCTTCAGCGTGTTCCAATGGAACTTGTCCTGCTCGTAGCCGATGTCGCGCACGCATTCGCGCACGATCCCCTCGACCCGGGCGAGCATCGCCTTGGTCTTGGCTTCGGTCGACAGGCCGACTTCCCCACCCACGACAACCGTGTTGGTCGTGGCAAAGGTTTCGCAAGCAACGCGGGCATTCGGCTCTTCCGACAGGAAGGCATCCAGCACCGCATCGGAAATGCGGTCGCACACCTTGTCGGGATGCCCCTCCGACACGGATTCGGAGGTGAAGACATAGTTCAATCGGGACATGGGAAGTGCTCCATTGGGTTATCCCTGCCACGCCAGGAAGCCGTTGTGGCAGTTAATGGCGCCTCCCTAGACGCCCCACCCCGCAAGGTCAAGCAGACTTGCCCTTCGCCCCCGCAATGGCCGCGCCGCAGAGTCCCGCCAGCAACAGCCACGCCACCAGATCGCCCCAGCGCGCATAGGGCGTCGCGGGCAAGGCCCCCGGCAACATCGGCACATCCAGCTTGGCCGCCACACCAAAGGGCAACCGCCCCACCCCCTCGCCCCGTGGCCCGATCACCGCCGTCACGCCCGTATTGGCCACCCGCACCAGCGGCAACCCCATCTCGATCGCCCGCACCCGCGCCTGCTGGAAATGCTGGAACGGCCCGGTCAGCGTGCCGAACCAAGCGTCATTCGTGACCTGCAGCATCCAATCCGGCCGCGCGACCGCGCGCGGGATGCCCGGAAACACCGCCTCATAGCAGATCAACGGCAGCACCCGCCCGATCTCTGGCCCCAGATCCAGCACCGCAGGCCCCCCGCCCGCCGAATAGGAATTCCCCACCTGCGCCGCAAAAGCCCCGATCCCGAACCAGCGGTACAGCAGATCGCCAAAGGGCATGTACTCACCGAACGGCACCAAATGGTGCTTGTCATACGTGGCCGTCACCGCCCCGCCCGCGCCGATCACCCGTAAGGAATTCCACCCCCGCTCCCCGTCCACCCGCTGGATGCCCACCGCGACGGGTCGCCCCCCCGACGCCCCCGCGATGATCCCCGCCACCTCGGGCGAGAACTCAAGCAAATAGGGCACCGCCGTCTCAGGCCAGATCGTCAGATCCGCAGCCTCGCCCTCCGCCGTCAGCGCCAACTGCCGGTCGAACAGCACCCGCGCCTGCGCGGGGTCCCACTTCAGATGCTGCTCCGCATTGGGCTGCACCAGCCGCAGGCTCACATCCCGCCCCTCCGGCCCCGCGCCGGACACCCGCACCCAGCCCCAGCCCATGGCCCCCGCCACGACCACCGCCACCACAGCCGCGCCGCGCCAACGCCACGCCACCACCGCCCCCGCCAAGGCCAACGTGACCACCGTCATCCCCGTCGCCCCGACCACGGCATAGCCCTGCTCCACGAACGACCCCAACCACAGATGCCCCGGCTGCGCCCATGGAAACCCCGTGAACACATGCCCGCGCGCCAGTTCCACCGCCGCAAGCCCCGCCACCAGCGCCCACAGCCGCGACAGCCCGAACCGACTCGCCCCCCAGTCCGCCATGCCCGAAGCCACGGCCCAAAACAGCCCCAGCCCGAACCCCGTCATCACAAAGGCAAACGGCGCCATCCACCCATGCTGCACCGGGTCCACAAAGAACGGCGCCACGATCCAGTTCAGATAGGCCCCGAAATACCCCGCCCCGACGAACAACCCCGTCCGAAACCCGTCACGAGACGCAGACATACGCGCCACGGCCCAACACAGCGCCGGAAAGGCCACCCACCAAAACAGCAAGGGTGCCTGCGCCAGCGCCACCATTGCCCCGGCCAACAGGTCCCCCCCCCGCGCCCGCCACGACGACCCGCGCAGACGCCGCACCAGACCCGAAATCACGAAGCCTCGGCCCCCGCCTCGTCCGATACCGCCACTTGGGCCGCCGTCGGCATCCGCAGCCTCACCCGCTTGATCCGGCGCGGATCGGCATCGACCACCTCGAACTCCGCCCCCGTCTCATGCGGCACGATCTCGCCCCGCGCAGGCACGCGGCCCGTCCGCAAAAAGACCAAACCACCCAAGGTGTCGATCTCTTCGTCATCCTCGTCCTGCCGCAGCTTCAACCCCGTGGCCGCCTCGATCTCCTCCAAGGGCGCATTGGCGGCGGCGATATAGACGCCGGGCTTCTCTTCTTTCCACAGAGCGCCCTCTTCCTCGTCATGCTCATCCTCGATCTCGCCGATCACGGTTTCGATCAAGTCCTCGATGGTCACCAGACCATCCACCCCGCCATATTCGTCGATCACCAGCGCCATATGCACCCGCTCGCGCTGCATCTTCTGCAGCAGCACACCCACGGGCATGGATGGCGGCGCATAAAGCACCGGGCGCAACAGCTTTCTCAGCGAAAACCGCCCCGCCGCCCCGAATCCGTGCTGCAAGGCAAGGTCCTTCAGCAGCACCAACCCCTGCGGATGATCCAGCGTCCCCTTATAGACCGGCACCCGCGAAAAGCCGTGCTCGCGGAACACCTCGACCAACTCGTCCTTCCCGATGTCCAAGGGCACCGCCACGATCTCCACCTTGGGGATCGCCACGTCATCCACCCGCAACCGCCGCAAGGCCCCCAACCCCGCCAGTGCCACCGGGGCCGCAGGCCCGCCCGACGGTCCCGCCGTGGCCCGCTGCGCCTCGCCCGCGCCGTGATCTTGTGAAGGGGAAAAGGCGCTCAGAAGCCGCCCGAAAAATCCGCGCTGCGGAGGCTCTGCCTCGTCACCGCCAAAAACATCCTGCGCGCCCTGCGCCGCAGGAGAGCCGTCGCCACTACTGCCCATCGATCCTTCTTCCAATACACCCCGTCACGCGGGGCCATCCGAATATGGGTCAGGAAGGCCAAGGCTGGCAAGTATCCTCACCTCAAGCCCCTCCATCACCGCCGCATCCGCGTCGTCCACATGGTCATAGCCCAGACAATGCAACAATCCATGAAGGATCAGATGGGTCACATGATCCTCGGCAGGTTTCCCCGCCGCTTCCGCCTCGCGCAGACAGGTCTCATAAGCGATGGCGATATCGCCCAATTCGCAAGGGTCGTCCCCGTCCCCCGGCTCCGGCAGGTCCGGCACCCCCCCCACCTCTTCCGCCCCCCGCTCCTCCGACGGCCAGGACAGCACGTTGGTGGGCACGGGCTTGCCCCGGAAATCGGCGTTCAACGCCGCGATCCGCGCATCGTCGCAGCCCATGACCACGACCGAGAAACCGGCAGCCCCCAGCCCCAGCCCGTCCAGCGCCGCGCCGCAGGCCCGCTCCGCCAGCGCCTCCAGCCCGAAGGCCTCCCAGCGCCCATCCTCGATGACGATATCCACGATGCTCATGCCCCGCCCATACCCGACCTCGCGCCCGACCGCAAATCCCGGGAGGGTCCAAGACCCTCCCGCACTCTCCCCGCCACATACCCTTCCTCGCCCCGCCCCGCCGCACCCCCGGGAGGCGCTTCGCCCTCCCGGACCCACCCGAGGATATTTGAAGAACGGAAAATGACAGGGGCAGGTCCCCCTCATTTTCCGTCCCCAAATATCCGCAA
>JBDKFE010000045.1:0-33672 GCA_039798885.1 Pseudomonadota bacterium
GTCTGCTGGCCTATCTGAAACCCTCTATGGCGACCAAAGCCCTCGCGGCACCAAAAACCGCGCCGCCGATGGCGGATCCGGCGGTTCTGGCTTCCGATCCGGGGCTTGACCGCACCGCAAAACTGTTCATCGGCGGCAAACAGGACCGCCCCGACGGCGGCTATTCGCGCGCCATCGCGTCGCCGCGTGGCAGGCTGCTGGGCCATGTCGGGCTTGGCAACCGCAAGGATATCCGCAACGCGGTCGAGGCCGCCCATGCCGCCAAGGGCTGGGGCAAGGCCACAGGCCACAACCGCGCGCAAATCCTTTACTATATCGCCGAGAACCTCTCGGCCCGCGCCGCCGAATTCGCCGCGCGCCTCAAGGACCTGACGGGCAAAGACGGCACGGCGGAAGTGGACGCCGCCATCGCCCGCCTCTTCACCTATGCCGCTTGGTCCGACAAATACGACGGCCAAGCCAAATCCGTGCCCATCCGCGGCATCGCGCTGGCCATGAACGAACCCGTGGGCGTCATCGCCGCCCTCTGCCCGGACGAAGCGCCCCTTCTTGGCCTCATCTCGACCATGGCCCCCGCCATCGCGATGGGCAATACCTGCGTCCTCGTCCCCTCTGACCCCTTCCCGCTGGCGGCGACCGACCTTTACCAAGTGCTGGAAACGTCAGACCTACCCGCAGGCGTGGTCAACATCGTCACCGGCAGCCACGCGGAACTGGCCAAACCGCTGGCCGGGCACATGGACGTGGACGCGCTCTGGTCCTTCTCCTCGACCGACCTTTCGGCCCTGATCGAAGGCGAAAGCGCCACCAACCTGAAACGCACATGGGTCAATAACGGCCGTGCCCGCGACTGGATGGGCGGCGCAGGCGAAGGCCGCGACTTCCTGCGCCACGCCACGGCGGTCAAGACGGTCTGGGTCCCCTACGGCGAATAACGAAATCCCTCTCGCAAAGGGGTTTTGCCCCGGCCCTTCTGCGACGGCCCACCCCGACCCGCGCGCGCCGATCCTTCGCAGAAGGATCGCCACCAAAATTCTTCGCCAGAAGAATTTTCCCCTCAGGCCCGCCCCGCCGCTGCCGACAGCGTCAGCGGATCGATCCCCAACCGCTTCAGCGCGCCCGTCCATTTCCCGGCATCATCCGCCGAAAAGACCAGATCCGCCGCCGCATCCACGACCAGCCAGCCATTGGCCTTGATCTCCGCCTCCACCTGCCCCGGCCCCCAGCCGGAATAACCCAGCGCAAGGATCGCGCGGCTCGGCCCCTCGCCCCGCGCCAAGGCCTCAAGGATGTCAAGCGTCGCCGTCATCCCGTAGCCCCCCTCGATCTTCATCGTCGCTGGCCCGCCTTTGTAATCCGCCGAATGCAGCACGAAACCCCGTCCCCGCTCCACCGGCCCGCCGAAATGGACGCGGATATCCCGCCCCTCCGGCGCGCGCGGGATCGACAACTGCTCCAGCAGGTTCGCGAAACTCAGGTCCGGCGTGGGGCGGTTGACGATCAGGCCCATCGCCCCCTCCGCCGAATGGGCGCACATCAGGATGACGCTTTTCTCAAAGCGCGGATCGCCCATCCCCGGCATCGCGACCAGCAGCTTCCCGTCCAGTTCCAGCTCCGCCATCGCGCACCTCCGGTCCAGACCCTGAACATGGGCCTGTTGCCCCCCCGCCTCAAGAGCCAATGCCCACAGGCCCCATCCCCGGAACGTGATTTCCCATTTTCCGCCGAATGCCTATTTTCCCCGCCATGCGTCCGCTCCTTCTTGCCCTCGCCCTTGCCCTGCCCGCCCCCGCCGCCCTCGCCTTCTCACAAGAGGACGTGCTCAGGGGCGACATCCGCACCGGCTGGCAGATCGACGGCGGCGCGCACATGACGGCGCTTCACCTGACGCTTGCGCCGGGGTGGAAAACCTACTGGCGCAGCCCCGGCGATGCGGGCATCCCGCCCAACTTCGACTGGACGGGGTCAGAAAACCTTCGCGCCGTCACCTTCCACTGGCCGCGCCCCCATGTCTTCGAACTCAACGGGATGAAGACGGTGGGCTATCACGACGAACTGGTCCTCCCGATCGAGGTGACGCCCGTCGATCCCGCCCAGCCCGTGCGCCTGAAGGGCAGCGTGGACCTCGGCGTCTGTTCCGACATCTGCATCCCCGCCTCCCTTGCCTTCGACGCCACGGTGCAGGGCAAAGGCGCGCCCGATGCACTTATAGCCGCCGCCCTCGACGATCGCCCGATCAGCGCCCAGAAGGCGGGGCTGTCCGGCATCGGCTGCGCGGTCGACCCCATCGCCGACGGGCTTCGCATCACCGCCAGCATCCAGCTTCCCGCCGCAGGGGGGGAAGAGACGGTGGTCTTCGAAAGCGCCTCCACAGGCATCTGGGTGTCCGAATCCGAGGCGACGCGGCAAGGCGGCACTCTGACCGCTGCCGCCGACCTCGTCCCCCCGAACGGCGCGCCCTTCGCGCTGGACAGGTCCTCTGTCACGGTGACGGTCATCTCTGACGCCCGCGCGGTCGAAATCAAGGGCTGCCCCGCGCCCTGACGCCGCCCCTCCCCCAAACCCCGCCCCGGGCCTGACCCGGGGCCTCGCCCGCCAAAGTCGCACGGCCTGCATAGGGGGTCCCGGGTCAAGCCCGGGACGGGTTTCCCTCAGTCACCGACCACGCAGTCACCGACCGTTGCAGCACATCGTCACGCCCGCCCCCTGACGCCCCGCGACACCGCCAGCCACACCCCGCCCGTCACAAGCCCCGCGCCCAAGGCCACCGCCGCCAGACCCATCCCCGACCCGTACGCCACCGCAACACCCGCACCCCCCGCCAGCACGCAGGCCACCGCCCCCGCCGCCCCCATCACCACGCGCCCCTCACCCCGCCGCAGCCGCAAGGCCCGCCGCAGAGCGCGGAACCGCCGCCCGACATCCGCCTGCACCACCGTGATCGTGGGCACCACCAACAGGACAAGGAACATCCCCACCCCCAACCCGAACACCAGCGTCACCACCGTCGGCTTCAGGAACTCTGCCTGCGAGGACCGCTCGAACAACAGCGGCGCCAGACCCAACACCGTGGTCAGCGTCGTCAGCAGCACAGGCCGCAACCGATCCGCCACCGCATCCACCACCGCCGGGATCAGCCCGCGCTTTTCCGAATATTCGTCAATGGTGGACACCAGCACGATGGAATCGTTCACGATGATCCCCGCCATCCCGATCATCCCCACGATGGAAAACATCGACATCGGCACATCCCAGACCCAATGCCCGAGGATCGCCCCGATCATCCCAAAGGGGATGACCGACATCACCACCACAGGCCGCGACCAACTGGCGAAAATCCATGCCAGACACAGGTAGATGCCAACCAACGCCAGCGCGACCGCCACCTGTGCGCCGCCCAGAAACTCTCGCTCCTGCTCTGCCTGACCGGAAAAGCGGAACTGCACCCCGAAATCCTGCGCCACGCCCGGCACGATCTCATCGCGCAGCGCCGCCTGCACTTCGGTCGCCCGCGCCGGATCATCCTCGGCCAGATCGCCCGACACGGTGACCACCCGCAGCCCGTTCTCGCGCATGACCGAGGCAAAGCCCGACGCCCGGCTGACCGTCACGATATCGGCCAAGGGCACGTAAACCCCCTCTGCCGCGCGCATCTGCGTCCGCTCAAGGAAATCCGCCGTCAACTCGCCCTCGGGCAATTCCACCCGGATCGCGGCCTCGCGCGGCCCATCGGGGAAGGTCGCGGCCTCCACGCCCGACAGCATCGCCCGCAAGTCCCGCGCCAGCCCCTCTACGGTAAAGCCCAGCGCCTGACCCGTGGGCGTCAGCGCCAGCACCAACTCCTCCTTGTCATAGGCCAGCGTATCCTCCAGCCCCGACACTTCGGGGAATACGGCAAGCCGCGCCGTCAACGCCTCTGCCGCCGCCTTCAGAACCCCCGCCTCCGCGCCATAAAGATCGACCGAGATCGCGTTCCCCCCCGGCCCGAACCGCCCGCCCCGGAACGACAATTCCTCCAGCAGCGGATGCCGCCGCACCTCGGCCTCCACCGCCGCGATAAAGGCGGATGACGAATAGGGCCGCAGGTCCGGGTTCACGATCTCGACCGAAATCCCGCCCAGCAGGTCCGCATCCTTGGTCGCCGCGCCCGACAGCCCGCGCCCCGCGCCACCGCCCACCTCGGCCATGACGTAAAGCACCGGGTCCAGCCCATGCTCTGCCTCATAGGCATCGCCCACCGCCGCCACCGCGCGCTGCAATTCCTGCATCATCGCCACGCTGTCCGCCCGCGTGGCCCCCGGCAGCATGGCGAAATTCCCCGTCAGGCTGTTCTGTTCCGGCGGGTTGAAAAAGCGGAACTGCACATCCCCCCGGATGAACAGCGCCACCTGCGAGGCCAGCGCCAGCACCGCCAGCGCCAGCACCGGATAACGCCACGCGATCACCCCCCGCATCAGGGGCCGCATCACCGCCGCGCGGAACCGGTCCAACTGCCGATTGGTGAACCGGCTCGGCGCGTCATACCACGTCTCCTTCACCGAATCCTTCAAGGCATGGGCCATGTGGTTCGGCAGGATCAGGAAACACTCCACCAGCGACGCCACCATCACCGCCATCACCGTCAGCGGAATGTCTCGGATCAAGTCGCCGAACCGCCCCCCGATGGCCGCCAGCGCAAGGAAAGCGATCACCGTCGTCAGGGTCGAGGCCAGCACCGGCCCCGCCATGCGCACCGCCGCCCGCTCTGCCGCGACCACCGGGGTCTCGCCCAGATGCCGCACCCGGAAGTCCGCATGTTCCCCGACGACGATTGAGTCATCCACGATGACCCCCAGCACAAGGATCAACGCGAAAAGCGAGATCATGTTCAGCGTCAGCCCACCCGCCCACATCACCGCAATCGCCGACAGCGTGGCGATGGGAATCCCCACCGCCACCCAAAAGGCGATCCGCCCGTTCAGGAACAAAAACAGCATCAGCACGACCAGCCCCAGCCCGCCCAGCGCATTGTCGAACATCAGCGACAACCGCTCGGTGATCTGCTCGGCCCGCGTCCGCACCAAATCCAGCGTCACGCCCTCGGGCAGGCCCGGCCGCATCTCCTCTGCCGCCTGCGCCACGCGGGCCTGCATGTCGATGGCATCGCCCTCTGGCCCCCGCTCCACCCGCACCGCCATCGCCGGATTGGCCCCGACAAAGGCCGCCCGCCCCCGATCCGCCCCTTCCACCCGCACCGCCGCCACGTCGCGCAGCCGCAACACCGTGCCATCCGCCGCCACCCGCAGCGCGATCTCCCCGATCTCCTCGGCCCGCCGCCGCTCTTGGCCCGTCCTGACGCGCGACGCACCCGCCGCCACCTCGCCCGCAGGCAGCGTGGTGACCGCCGCCGCGATGGCACTGGCAATCCCCTGCATCGTCACGTCATGCCGCATCAAGGCGACCGACGACACCTCCACCACCACCTCTGGCGCGGCCAGCCCGCTGATCGTCGTCCGCGTCACCCCCGCCGCGAACAGGGCTTGCGTGAACTCATCCGCCAACCGCGCCAACTGGTCCACGCCCACAGGCCCCGTGATGACCACATCCGTCACCTGATCGCGCCACGCGCTGCGGCTGACCTCTGGCTCCTCGGCCCCGTCGGGCAGGGTCGTCATCCCCTCTACCGCCGCCGTCACATCCTGCGCGGCGCGGTCAAGGTTCACCCCCGGCTCGAACTCGATCTCGATCGAGGCCCGCCCCTCCACCGACCGCGCATAGGTGGCAGCGACCCCTTCCACGGTTTTCAAAGCAGGCTCCAGCACCTGCACCACGGCGCGGTCCACATCCTCGGCCCCCGCGCCGGGCCAGCGCACCTCGACATCCACTTCGGACAGGACGACATCGGGGAAATACTGCGCGCGGATGTTCAGCGTGGCGACGACGCCCGCAACCAGCATCAGCACCATCAGCAGATTGGCCAGCGTCCGATGCCGGACGAAATAGGACAGGATCCCCCGCGACCGCACGCCCCTCAGCCCCCAGCCCGCGCTTCGATCCGCGCGACCAGCGCGGCGGGCACCCGATCCGCCTGCAACTGCTCCAACACCTCGGCCTTCACGGCGGCGGGCATCCCGTCATTCCCCTCCACCGCCGCAATCAGCGCCGCCCGCCGCTCTGGCGTCAACGCCACCACCTCGGCCCGCGCCTCCTCGGCCACGCCCGCCCGCACGGGCCGCACCTTGATCCCCGCACCCAGAAGGGGAGAGCGTTCCGCCACCACCTCGCGCCCCGCCAGCGCCCCCGGCGCCACGATCACCCGATCCCCCTGCCGCCGCAGCACCTCCACCGCGACCTCTTCCAGCCGATCCTCTGCGCCCAGCGCCAGCACGCGCCCCGCCGCATCGACCGCCGTCGCGGGCAGGTCCGCCACGCCCTCCAGCGCGGGTTCCTCCACCGCCACCGTCACGAAATCCCCCGGCCGCAGCCCCGCCGCGCCGTCCAGCGCGGCATCGACCACCCGTCCCCCGCCCGCCTCGGCCCCCGACGCCCCGGCCCGCAGGATGCGCCCCGTCGCCGCAATCTCGGCCCCCGCCACCTCCAGCCGCACGGAAACCGGGGCCGGGATCACCGCCCCCGCCGCATCCAGCAGCCGCGCAAACTGCGCTGTCGAAAGCCGGAACCGCACCTCCAGCGCTGACGGATCGATCACCCGCCCCAGAACCTCATTCCCCGTCACCTGCCCGCCGACGACAACCGGGGCCACCCCGTCCAGCCGCCCCCCGAACTCTGCCCGGATCACCGTATCGCCAAGGATGCGCTCCGCCTCGGCCAGCCCGATCCGCGCCCGCGTCACGGCGATCACCGCCTGATCCACGCCCGCCTCCGCCTGTGCCAAGGCCGACCGACTGCCCAGCAGCGCCTGCCCCGCCTGCGCCGCCGCAAGCTCTGCCGTCTCCACCGCTGCCGCCGACCCCGCGCCGCGCGCGGCGATGTCCTTTTGCCGCTGCACTGCCGCCTGCCGCAACGCCAGTTGCGCCTGTGCCTGCGCCAGATCGTCCTGCGCCAGCGCCAAGGCCCGCCCCGCTTCGCGCGCGCTTGCCTCTGCCTCGGCCACAGCCGCCGCTGCAAGGTCCCGCGCCGCCTGCGCCTCTGCCGGGTCCAGCCGCAGCAGCACCGCGCCCGCCGCCACCATCGCGCCATCGGCGAAATCCGGGGAAAGCTCTGCCACCCGCCCGCCCACAGGCGCGCGCAGTTCCAGCGTGCGGACCGCCCGCACCTCGCCATAGGCGGTCAGGACCGGGGTGATCCGCCCCGCCTCCACCGTCACGACATGGGCCGACACCACGCGCTCTTCCGCCGGACGCGGCGGACCGCCGCCCGCCATCCGCTCTTGCACGGCGGCGGCGATCACCCAGACCGCAAGGCCCAGAATGGCCAGCGTCAGCGCCGCCAGAAACAGCCCGCTCATCGCCCGTCCGAAGAACCGCATCCAATCCCTTTCCAAATGCTTGACAGAAACTTAGCCCCGCCAAACCCGACCGCCAGTGACGCCTGCGTGAAACTCCAACGGCGCAACGCAAGGGTGGCTGCCGCCCCGTGGCCGGGAAGGCAGGGCGGCCGCCACACGTGCCTTGGGGGCAAGGGTGATCCCCAACCGTCGCGCGCCTGCGCCTGATGCAAAACGCCGCCGCCCGCTACTTCCGCCGCTTATGCTCTTCCAACCGTGGGAATATCTCCACAAAGTTGCAGGGCCGATGCCGATAATCCAACTGCCAGACCAATATCTCGTCCCACGCATCCCGGCAGCCCCCCGGACTTCCCGGCAAAGCGAAGAGATAGGTCCCCCCCGCCACCCCGCCACAGGCCCGCGACTGCACCGCGCTCGTGCCGATCTTCTGCATGGACACGATTGTAAAGACCGTCCCGAAGGCCTCGATCTCCTTTTCATAGACGTCGCGATGCGCCTCTACCGTCACATCCCGCCCCGTCAGCCCCGTGCCCCCCGTGGTCAGGATCACATCCACCTCCGGGTCCGCGATCCACGCCCGCAGCCGCGCCGCGATCTCGGCCCGCTCGTCCCGCACGATCCCCCGCGCCGCCAGCACATGCCCCGCCGCCGTCAACCGCTCGACCAGCGTGTCCCCCGACCGATCCTCTGCCGCCGTCCGCGTGTCGCTGACCGTCAGCACCGCGATCCGCACCGGGATGAACTCCTTCGTCTCGTCGATCCGTCCCAAGGCCCCTACCCCTTCGTCATCAAGGCCAGCCGGACCGCCAGCCCTGCGAAAATCACCGCCCCGACCCGCCCCAGCCACCGCGCAAAGACCGCCGACCCCGCCAACCGCTGCCCCACGCCGCCCGCAAACACCGCAACGACCCCATTGACCACCAGCCCGCCCAGCGAAAACACCAGCCCCAGCACCAGAAACTGCGGCAGCACCGCGCGGCTTGGGTCCACGAATTGCGGCAAGAAGGCAAGGATGAACAGGATCACCTTCGGGTTCAGCAGGTTCACCATCAACCCGTCCAGAAACACCCGCCCCAGCGACCGCACCGCCACCTCGCCCCGCACCGCCATCGGCCCCGCCCGCAAGGACTGCACCGCCAGCCACAGCAGATAGGCCACCCCCGCCCAGCGGATCACGTCAAAGGCCACCGGATGCGCCGCCACCAGCGCGCCCAGCCCCAACCCCGCGATCACCGTATGCACCATCCCGCCCACGGCGATCCCGGCATTGGCCGCCATCCCCGCCCGCGGCCCGCCCTTCAACCCCTGCGCCAGCGTGAACATCATATCCGCCCCCGGCGTCAGGTTCAGCGCCAGCCCCGCCGGGACAAAGGCCAAAAGAACCCAAGGCTCCACAGGCCACATCACCCCAACCTCGCCTTGATCTCCAGCAGGTCCGCCCAAGCCTCTCGCTTCGCCGCAGGGTTGCGCAACAGATAGGCCGGATGCGTCATCGGCATCACTGGCCGCCCCAACGCCTCTGTCCACGTCCCGCGCAGCCGCAGGATGCCCTTGGCCCCAAGCAGCGCCGAACAGGGCGTGTTCCCCATCAGCACGATCACCTCGGGCGCGGCCAATTCGATATGCCGCTCCACAAAGGGCCGCATCATCGCGATCTCCTCGGGGGACGGGTCCCGATTCCCCGGCGGCCGCCACGGCATCACATTGGTGATGTAAAGCGCCCGCTCCAGGTCAGGGCTTTCCCGTGACAGCCCGATGGCCGCGAACATCCGGTCCAAAAGCTGCCCCGCCGCCCCGACAAAGGGCCGCCCCTCAAGATCCTCTTCGCGTCCCGGCGCCTCGCCCAGCACAAGAACCCGCGCCCCCGCCCGCCCATCGGCAAAGACAAGGTTCCGCGCCCCCCGCTTCAACTCGCAATGCTCATATCCCGCAAGCGCCTCGCGCAGCGCCTCCAGCGACCGCGCCGCCCCCGCCGCTGCCACCGCCTCTGCCACTGCCGCATCCGCGACCGCCGCCGCCCGCTCCGCCGCGCTGATCTGGGGGACATAGGGCTGAGGCTCGGCCCGCGCCGCAGGCTTCGCCGCCACCGCCACCGCAGGCGCGGCCACCGCCTGCCATTCCGCCCGCTCCGGCAAGTCATAGGCATTGACCGGGACTTCCCCGATCACCTCGGCCAGCCCCATCTCCACCTGCCACTGCAACGCCGCCAGCGCCGCGTGCCAGCCTTCGGGGGTGGTGGTGTCATACGCGATTCCCATGCCCGCCAAACTAGGCCGCAGGCACCACCCGCACCACAGGCAATTTGCGGCCCCTGTCACCGCGCAACGGTGAGGATTGGCCCGTGGCCCAAAGGTCCGAAGGATGGTCCCGCACGACCCACCCCAATGAAGCCCTTCACGCGCCCCCGCACCCAAGCCACATAGGAAGGGGCTCACCCCACCCCAACCCCACCGCTTGCCCCAACCCCCGCCCCCCGCTACAAGCCCCACATCCCCCCGCAGGAGCACAAGATGACCTTCCGCGCCCGCCACCTCCTTGGCATTGAACATCTGGCCCCGCTGGAAATCACCACCGTCCTCGACCTCGCCGACCGCTACGTCGATCTCAACCGCCGCACCGTCAAACAATCCGACGTTCTGGCGGGGATGACCCAGATCAACATGTTCTTCGAAAACTCCACCCGCACGCAGGCCAGCTTTGAACTCGCGGGCAAACGGCTGGGTGCAGACGTGATGAACATGTCCGTCGCCCAATCCTCGGTGAAAAAGGGCGAAACCCTGATCGACACCGCCATGACGCTGAACGCCATGCACCCCGACCTGCTGGTCGTCCGCCACCCCTCCTCTGGCGCGGTCAACCTTCTGGCGTCAAAGGTGAATTGCGCCGTCCTGAACGCGGGCGATGGCCGCCACGAACACCCGACCCAAGCCCTGCTCGACGCGCTGACCATCCGCCGCGCCAAGGGCCGCATCCAGCGCCTCACCGTCGCCATCTGCGGCGACATCGCCCATTCCCGCGTCGCCCGGTCCAACCTCATCCTGCTGGGCAAGATGGAAAACCGCATCCGCCTCATCGGCCCGCCCACCCTGATGCCCGCAGGCATCGGGGAATTCGGCGTCGAAGTCTATGACGACATGAAAAAGGGCCTCGAAGGCGCAGACGTGGTGATGATGCTCCGCCTGCAAAAGGAACGCATGGACGGCGGCTTCATCCCCTCTGAACGCGAATACTACCACCGCTACGGTCTGGACGCCGACAAACTCTCCCATGCCAAGCCGGACGCCATCGTCATGCATCCGGGTCCCATGAATCGCGGGGTGGAAATCGACGGCGACCTCGCCGACGACATCAACCGCTCCGTCATCCAAGATCAGGTCGAAATGGGCGTCGCCGTCCGCATGGCCTGCATGGACCTCTTGGCCCGCAACCTCCGCCTCGAACGCGGGCGGCAGATCGTGGGGACGATGGTGTGACCGCCCAACCCTTCGCCGACCTCCTCGCCCCCGGCGAAACCCTGCTCTGGCAGGGCCGCATCGGCTTTAACGTGACTTCCTCGCCGATCCTGACCGCACTCCTCCTTGCGCTGACCGCCTATGTCACCGCCTCCCTCTGGTTCATCCAGTCCGAGGCCGCCTTCTGCGCCGCCGCCCCCGGTCAGGCGGGCTGCGGCTTCCTCTACCGCCTGCTGCCCCCGACCGCCCTGATCCTGACCGCCTTCCAGACCTTCGACATGCTGGAACGCCGCGCCCTCACCAATGGCACGGCCCAAGGCGCCATCCTCCTCACCGACCGCCGCCTGATCCGTGCCTCCACATGGCCGCGCCGCCGCGTCCGGACATTCGACTACCGCAACACCCCCGCCCGCCGCGGCATCGGCGGCGTCATCCGCTTCGGCACCTTCGGCGGCAGCGTGATCCTCGCGCCCGAAGACGCGGCCACCGTGCGCGACCTGATCCGCAGCCCCGGAAAGCGCCCCGCATGACCCCCGATCCCGACCGCAAACCCACCAAGGACGAAATGAAGCAGGGCGGCAAGGTCGCCACCCTCGTCCTGATCTTCCTCGCCCTCTTCACCGTCTATTTCGTGGTGGGCTGATGGAATTCCGCCCCGATCCCGGCAGTTACTGGCGCGCCCATGGCATCATGGCGATCCTTGGCAGCATCGCCGCAGGCCTCGTGCTCATCGCTCTGGGCAACCCCGACCCATGGGTCGGCCCCTTCGGCGCGGTCCTCGCCATAGGCCTGCGCGCCGCCTATATCCGGTCCGACGCGATGTCCGAAATCTGGACCCTCTCCCCCACCCACCTGACCGGCCCCGCAGGCCGCACCCTCCCCCGCGCCGACATCGCCCTCGTCCGCCCCGTCTTCGGCGCGGTCCAGATCGTCACCACCGCAGGCGACAAACACCTCATCCGCTACCTCCCCGATCCCGCCGCCGCCGCGCGCGCGATCCAGTCCGGACCCCGCACATGACCACGCTCCACCTGACAAACGCCCGCCTCATCGACCCCGAAGCAGGCACGGTGACCCAAGGCTCCGTCACGCTCGCCAAAGGCGTCATCGCCGCGATCAACGGCCCGCGCCCCAAGAGCGCGACGGAAATCGACTGCGCGGGCCACCACCTCGCCCCCGGCATCGTGGATATCGGCGTCAAGATCGGCGAACCCGGCGAACGCCACCGCGAAAGCTTCCGCTCCGCAGGCCTTGCTGCCGCCGCAGGGGGCGTCACCACCCTCATCGCCCGCCCCGACACCCACCCCGCCATCGACACGCCCGAAACGCTGGAATTCGTCACCCGCCGCGCGGCCGAGGCCTCGCCCATCCGCATCCGCCACATGGCCGCCCTGACAAAAGGCCGCGACGGGCGCGAGATGACAGAGATCGGCTTCCTCCTCGACGCGGGCGCCATCGCCTTCACCGACGCCTTCGCCGTCACCTCCGACGCCAAGGTCCTGTCGCGCGCCTTCACCTATGCCCGCTCGCTGGGTGCCCTCGTGATCGGCCACCCGCAGGACCCCGGCCTGTCCAAAGGCGCCGCCGCCACCTCCGGCAAATTCGCCTCGCTGCGCGGCCTGCCCGCCGTCTCGCCCTTGGCCGAACGCATGGGCCTCGAACGCGACCTCGCGCTCGTGGAAATGACGGGCGTGCGCTACCATGCCGACCAGATCACCACCGCGCGCAGCCTCCCCGCCCTGCAACGCGCCAAGGCCGCAGGACTCGACATCACCGCAGGCACCTCCATCCACCACCTGACGCTGAACGAAATCGACCTCGGCGACTACCGCACCTTCTTCAAGCTGACCCCCCCCCTCCGCTCCGAGGAAGACCGCCTCGCCATGGTCGAAGCCGTGGCCAACGGCACCATCGACTGCATCTCCTCCATGCATACCCCGGCGGACGAGGAATCCAAGCGCCTCCCCTTCGAAGAGGCCGCCCCCGGTGCCGTCGCGCTCGAAACCCTGCTCCCCGCCGCCATGCGCCTTTTCCATGCAGGCCATATCGACCTGCCCACCCTCTTCCGCGCCCTCGCCCTGAACCCCGCCAAACGCCTTGGCCTGCCCCAAGGCCGCATGGCGACAGGTGCCCCCGCCGACCTCGTCCTTTTCGATCCCGATGCGCCCTTCCTGATGGACCGCTTCAAGCTGAAGTCGAAATCCAAGAACACCCCGTTTGACGGCCAGCGGATGGAAGGTAAGGTCCTCGCCACCTTCGTGAACGGTATACAGGTCCACAGCGCATGATCTTCCTGCCCGAATTCACCTCGCCGCCCCTGTTGCTTTTGCTCACCGCGGCGCTTGCCTACCTGCTCGGCTCCATCCCCTTCGGGGTGGTCATCACCCGCGCCATGGGCCTTGGCGATCTGCGCCAGATCGGCTCGGGCAATATCGGCGCGACCAACGTGCTGCGCACGGGCAGCAAACCCGCCGCCGCCGCCACCCTGATCCTCGATGCAGCCAAGGGCGGCATCGCCGTCCTCATCGCCCGCGCGACCCTTGGCGACGATGCGGCACAGGTGGCCGCACTCGCCTCCTTCCTCGGCCACCTCTACCCCGTCTGGCTGGGCTTCAAGGGCGGCAAGGGCGTCGCCACCTTCCTCGGCATCCTGCTCGCGCTCGTCTGGCCCGTAGGGCTGATCGCCTGCGCCATCTGGCTCGCCACGGCCGCCCTCACCCGCATCTCGTCGGCCTCTGCCCTTGCCGCCGCAGGCCTCGCCCCCGGCGTGCTCGCCCTCCTCGACCATTCCGACACGGTCCTCCTCGCCCTCCTCCTCGCCCTTCTCGTCTGGGTCCGCCACGCCGCCAATATCCGCCGCCTGCGCGACGGCACGGAACCCCGGATCGGCAAGAAGACCGGCAAAACGACCGGCTGACCCCACCGTCGCAGGGGGGCTGTCTGCCCCCCACGGGCCGCCTTCAGCGGCCCTCCCCCCGAGGATATTTGGAAACGGAAAATGCAGCAGGCGGCACCGCCCCCCCATTTTCCGTTCTTCAAATATCCTCAAGGGGTGAATTGGCCGGAACGGCCAAGAGGGGACAGAATGTCCCCTATCACGATCCAACGAAAGGCGCGCGGGCGGCACGCCCGCTCCGCTTGGCAGGCGCGAAACCTGTTGAAACGCCCGGCGGTCTGATTCACCCTGTCCTCGCCGCCTTCCACCCTTTCAGGAAGCGCAGGCCAAAAATGGAACAGAGGGAACCGCAATGAACATGATCGACGCCGTGAAGGCCGTCTTTTCCAAATATGCCACCTTCGAAGGCCGCGCGCGGCGGTCGGAATATTGGTGGTTCGTGCTGTTCAACCTGATCGTCTCCATCATCCTCGAGGCAGCCTTCGGCGGCGGCCATGGGATGGGCGAAGGCGGGATGATGATGGGCGGCAATCTCGTCAGCACGCTTTGGTCGCTCGCCACGCTCTTGCCCGCCATCGCCGTGGGCGCGCGCCGCCTGCATGACATCGACCGCACGGGCTGGTGGCTGCTTCTCTGGTTCATCCCGCTGATCGGCTGGATCGCCCTGATCGTCTTCTTCGCCTCGCGCGGCACCGCAGGCCCCAACCGCTTCGGCAACGACCCGTTGCAATCCGCCTGACCCGTCGGGTGCGCCAAGGCGCACCCTACCCCCGCCGCCGGACACACCCGCCCCGGTATACCGTAAGACCGCGCACCGCCCCGACCCGCGCGGCCCCGCCAAACCCTTCCGGAAAACCACCCCACCGCCCGCTGCGTGCTGACAGTTTGCGGTACAACTTGCGGTACGCTTTGCGCTGCAGCCGCTACAGCCTCAAAGACTCGCAGCCTGATAGATATTGGACAGATCGCCGCCCCACGCCCCGCGATAGAGCGACAGCCACCGATCCGCCTGCGTCACGCCTGTCTCCACCGCCTCTACCAGCGGCGCAAGGTAGCGCTCCTCGCCCAAGGCCCGCCCCGCCAGCCCCGCCTGCGACAGCGCCACCGACGCCCGCGCAAGGTCCGCGATCCGCACCCCGCCCGCCTGCCCGGCCAGCCCATCGACCGAGGCCGCGACCCGCAGCCCCTCGCGCGTTTCCGCGTCCAGCCCCTTCACCAGATCCCATGCCGCATCCAGCACCGTCTGGTCATACATCAGCCCGACCCAGAAGGCAGGCAGCGCCACCACATGCGCGAAATCCCCGCAATCGGCCCCGCGCATTTCGATATACCGTTTCACGCGGGCTTCGGGGAACACGGTCGTCATGTGATCCGCCCAATCCGAAAGCGTCGGCTTCTCGCCCGGCAGCGCCGGCAGTTCGCCCTTCAGGAAATCCCGGAAGGATTGGCCCAAGGCATTGATATACTTGCCATCCCGATAGACGAAATACATCGGCACGTCCAAGACCCAATCCACATAGGCCTGAAATCCGAACCCCTCGTCAAAGGCGAAGGGCAGCATCCCGGTGCGCGAATTGTCCAAGCCCCGCCAGATGCGCGACCGCCACGACTTGTGCCCGTTCAACTTGCCCTCAAAGAACGGGGACGAGGCGAACAGCGCCGTCGCCACCGGCTGCAGCGCCAGCGACACCCGCAGCTTCTTGACCATGTCGGCCTCTGACCCGTAGTCCAGATTCACCTGCACGGTCGACGTGCGGTACATCATCTGCGTCCCGTGCGTGCCGACCTTGCCCATGTAATCGGTCATCAACCGATAGCGCCCCTTGGGCATCACGGGCATATCCTCGTGCCGCCAGTCCGGCGCGGCCCCGATCCCCATGAAGCGGATGCCCAGCGGCTCGGCCAGTGCGCGCACTTCGTCCAGATGGTTCCTTAACTCCGCTTCGGTTTCCTTCAGGCTGCCGAACGCCGCCCCCGAAAGCTCGAACTGCCCGCCGGGTTCAAGGCTGATATTCGCCGCGCCCCGTGTCAGACCGATAACATTCTCGCCCTCGCGCACGGGGGTCCAGCCGAAATCCCGCTCCAACCCGGCGAACAGCGCGTTAATGGATCGTTCACCATCATAGGGCAGAGGCTTGCGCGTGTCCGTCAGCCAGCCGAACTTTTCATGTTCGGTCCCGATGCGCCACAAGTCTTTGGATTTGCTTCCGGATTCCATGAATTCGGCAAGCTGCGCGAAGCTTTCGATCGGCCCGCCGCCGGATTGGGGAATCGACATCAGGAAGGCTCCGCATCATCGCTCTGTTCAAGGCCCCAACTGGTGCTTTGACTGCACGGTCAAGTCAAGGGGCCGGAAGGTCGGCAACCGGGTCAGACGGTCGAAACCCCCCGCCCAGATCGCCGCCACAGCACCTGCATCGCCTCTCCCACGACCAGCCCCTGCGCCCCGGTCGTTCCCTCTGGCGACAGCGCCGCCAGCAGCGCGGGCATGTCCATCCCCGGCAGCGCGGCAAAGACATCAAACAGCGCCTCTGCCCCCGCCGCATCCACCGGCACCAAAAGCGCCTGCCCATCCGCCTGCTTCAACCGCCACAGCCGCCGCCCGCGCAGGGCCACCAGCCGCAATTCCACCAGTTCGGGGACCGAGACGAATCCGCCAAACTGCGGGCCCATATAGGAAATCTGCGCCTCATCCACCTCGACGACCCCCGGCGCGTCCGCCCCCTGCACAAAGCGCATCCGCCGCCACGCCTGCACCGCCAGCCCCGCACCCAAGGCCGCGACCAGCAGCCCAAAGGGCACCAGCACATAGCCCCCACCCGACGCGACCCACAGCCCGACGGCCACCACCGCCCCGGCGGCACACACCTCGCGCCACCGCCACAGCGCCTCTCGCGCGCCGTCCCGGATCACCGCCAATCCCCCAGCGCCGCCTGCCACAGCGCCAAGGCCGCCACCGCCGCCGTATCGGCCCGCAGGATGCGCGGGCCAAGGCTCACGGGCATCACCTGCGGCATCGACCGCAGCTTCGCCTTCTCGCCCTCGGAAAACCCGCCCTCGGGCCCGATCAGGATCGCCCAAGGCCCCCGCTCCGCCCCCGCCAGACCTTCGGACACCCCCACCAGCGACTCGTCGCACCACAGGATGCGCCGCTCGGCGCCCCATCCCGCCAACAGCCGATCCAAGGCGACAAGATCAGCAACATCAGGCACATAGGTGCCCCCGCACTGTTCCGCCGCCTCCACCGCATGGGCCTGCAAGCGGTCCTGACGGATGCGTTCGGAATTGGTGTGGCGCGTCTGGACGGGCAGGATGCGCCGCGCGCCCATCTCTACCGCCTTCTCGACGATGAAATCCGTCCGCGCCTTCTTGATCGGCGCAAACATCAGCCACAGGTCCGGCGGCATCAGCAGCGCCCGCGTCTGTGCGTCACAGACCAGCACCCCACCCCGCTTGCCCGCCTCCGCGACCTCGGCCCGCCATTCCCCGTCCCGCCCGTTGAACAGCGACACCGCCGCACCCTTGCCCAGCCGCATCACGGCGAAAAGGTAATGCGCCTGCTCCGCGCCCAAGGCCACGGCTTGCCCCGCTGCAAGGGGCTGATCTACATACAGTCGAACCTTCGCATCCATGGCCCGCACCCTATGACCCAACCGCCCAGAATTCCAGAGGCACCGCCCAAGGCAGGCACCGTCGCCGATGCCCCGCGCGGCAACTGGGTCGACACGCTGGCCCCACCGGCCACGCGCCCCTATCTGCGGCTGTCACGGGCCGATAGGCCCATCGGCACATGGCTGCTGCTGATCCCCTGCCTCTGGGCCATCGCGCTGGCCGCCGCCTCGACCGGGGGGTTCACAGCGTTTGACCTCTGGCTCGCCGCCTCCTCCGCCGTCGGGGCTTTCCTCATGCGCGGCGCGGGCTGCACATGGAACGATATCACCGACCGCGACTTCGACGCCGCCGTCGCCCGCACCCGATCGCGCCCCATCCCTTCGGGCCAAGTCACGGTGAAACAGGCACTTTTCTG
Source organism: Pseudomonadota bacterium (assembly GCA_039798885.1). Classification (GTDB taxonomy): domain Bacteria; phylum Pseudomonadota; class Alphaproteobacteria; order Rhodobacterales; family Rhodobacteraceae; genus Paragemmobacter. The sequence continues at coordinate 17,823 of JBDKFE010000045.1, forward strand.
GATGGTCGCACAGGCCCTCACCGCCGCGCTGATCCTGTTCAGCTACCACCCGCTGGCCATCGCGCTTGGCATTGGCTCGCTTGCCCTCGTCGCCATCTACCCCTTTGCCAAGCGCTTCACATGGTGGCCGCAGGCCTTTCTCGGGCTTGCCTTCAACTGGGGCGCGCTGCTCCTTTGGGCCGCCCATACGGGCAACCTCTCGGCCGCCCCCCTCTTCCTCTATGCCGCAGGCTTTGTCTGGACGCTCTTTTACGACACGATCTACGCGCATCAGGACAAAGAGGACGACGCCCTGATCGGCGTCCGCTCCACCGCGCGGCTCTTTGGCGAAAACACCAACCGCTGGCTTGCCATTTTCATGATCGCCACGGTCCTGCTCATGTCCGCCGCCAGTATCGCCGCGCTGCTGCCGCTGGAAAACCCCCTGCCCCTTCTGGCCGCACTGGCCGGGGCCTGGGCCATGGGCTGGCACATGCTGTGGCAGATGCGCCGCCTGAACATCGACGATCCGGCCAACTGCCTGAAACTCTTCCGCTCCAACCGCGACACGGGCCTCCTCGCTGCGCTGTTTCTTGCCGCAGCAGCGCTCTTGTGATCCGGGTTTGATTGATCCTCCACCCGCCGGGCCGTAAGGAACGGTGGCGCGCAGGGAATCCCCCGCCCGCCCCCCGCGACCCAGCGAAAGCGACCGATGCGCCTGCCCACCCTGCGACTGTCCAACCTGCGCCTGCCGTCCCCCGCCCCCGGCGGGCTGCGCCTGCCGCGCTGGCTCATCGCGCTGTTGGCCTTTTCGGTCGCAGGCGCGGTTGCCCTTTTCATCGCTTGGACCGCCGTGCAGGTGATCGAACGCCGCTCGCTCAAGGCCGTGAACTACGTCTTCGGTCTGGAAGACATCACTTGGGTCCAGCCCAGCGCCGACGGGATGCTCGTCACCCTGTCCGGCACCGCCCCGAACGAGGCCGCGCGCTTCCGCGCCGTCAACCTTGCCGGCACCGTGATCGACAGCGGCCGCATCCGGGACGAACTCGCCGTCGCCCCCGTCACCCAGATCCAAGCCCCGCGCTTTTCGCTTGAAATCCTGCGCAATGACGACGGGATACAGCTCATCGGCCTCTTGCCCGAAGGCGAAGGCGAAACCGCGCTCGCCGCCGCTGCGGCCGAAGTCGCAGGCGGGGTTCCCGTCTCTGACATGCTGGAAACCGCCGCCTATGACCCGCCCGCCGCATGGGCCCCCGCCTTCGACTTCGGCCTTGCCGCGCTGAAACTGCTGCCGCGCTCCAAGATTTCGGTCGCCGCAGACCGCATCACCATCACCGCCATCGCCACGAGCGAGGCCGAAAAGCGCAGCCTCGAATCCGAACTTGCCCGCATCCGCCCCGAAGCCGTGGCCGTGGTCATCGACATCTCGGCCCCCCGGCCCGTGCTGACCCCCTTCACCACCCGCTTCGTCAAGGATGCCGAAGGCCCCCGTTTCGATGCCTGCGCCGCCGACACGGATGCCGCCCGCAGCCGCATCCTCGCCGCCGCTGCCACCGCCGGGATGGAAGGCAAGGCCAACTGCACCGTTGGCCTTGGCGTGCCCACCCCCCGCTGGGCCGAAGCGGTCGAGTCCGGGATCAAGGCCGTCGCCGCCATGGGTCAGGGCACGATCACCTTTTCTGACGCCGATGTCTCGCTTGTCGCGGCCGAAGGCACCGATCAGGCCGCTTTCGACCGCGCGGTGGGCGAACTGAAGGCCGCGCTGCCGCCCGTCTTCTCGCTCGACGCCCAGCTTCCCAAACCTGCCGCCACCGCGCAGGCCGGTCCGGCCGAATTCACCGCCCAGATTGGCGAAGACGGCAAGGTCGAACTGCGCGGCCGCGTCACGGACGACACGCAGCGCAGCGCGGTCGATGCCTTCGCCAAGGCGAAATTCGGCACCGGCAAGGTCTACAACGCCACCCGCCTTGACCCCGAACTGCCCGACGGCTGGCCCGTCCGCGTCCTCGCCGGGCTGGAAGCCCTGGCCGAGGTCGCGGAAGGCTCCCTCCTCGTGCGCGAGGATACGGTGGAACTCACCGGCGTCACCGGATCGCAGAACGCGCGTGGCCGGATCAGCCAGATCCTGTCGGACAAGCTCGGCCAGGGCGAAACCTTCAAGGTCGCCGTCCGCTATGACGAGGAACGCGACCCCCTCGCCGCCCTGCCCACACCGGAAGAGTGCCTTGCCTCGCTGAACGCCATCGTCTCCGCACAGAAGATCACCTTCCCGCCGGGGTCAGCCGAGATCGACTCGACCACCAGCCAACTCATGACCCGGATCGCCGACGCGCTGAACGAATGCACCGCGCTGCCGCTTGAAATCGCGGGCCACACCGATGCCCAAGGGTCCGAGGAAGGCAACCGCGCCCTGTCGCAAGCCCGCGCCGATGCCGTCCTCCTCGCCCTCCAAGGCCGCCGGGTCGAGGTGTCGGAAATGCGCGCCGTGGGCTATGGCGAAACCCGCCCCATCGCTGACAACGAAACCGAAGAAGGCCGCGAAGCCAACCGCCGCATCGAATTCACCCTGATCGGCAGCCCCGCCACCACGGTTGCCGCCGCCGCAGGCGCGACGCCCGCCCCCCCCGGCACGGCCACCGTGGGCGAAGCCGCCGCCGCCCTCTCTGCGGCCTCCGGCACCACGATCCCCGCCCCCGCCCCCCCCGGCGACGGCGCGGCCTGCGTGGGTCGCATCACCGACCTGCTTAAGGGCGACAAGATCACCTTCGACCCCGGCTCGGACGACATCTCCACTGCCTCCAAAGGCCTGATCGACGCGCTGGCCGCCCTGCTCAAGCAATGCCCCGGCACCCCGATCGAAGTGGCAGGCCATACCGACAGCCAAGGCACCTCGCGCAACAACACCACGCTGTCCGAAGACCGCGCCAAGGCCGTTCTGGTCGCGCTGGCCGAACGCAAGGTCGATGTCTCCACCCTCAAGGCCGTGGGCTATGGCGAAGACAAGCCCATCGCCGACAATGACAGCGACGAAGGCCGTGAAGCCAACCGCCGCATCGAATTCACCCTGATCGGCGCGCCGACCCCCACCACGGCAGAGGCCCCGGCCCCCACGCCCGCCGCTGCGCCGGGCACCCCCGATTTCTCTGCCGACACCAGCCCGTCCGTCGCGCCGCAGGAAAAGACCTTGCGTCCACAGCGCCGACCCGCAGATAACGGCTAAGGTAAACCCCAGCGACTCAAGGCAAAATGAACCGTCAGGAATTCATCACCGCCACCGCCGTCATCCTTCTGGCGGCCTTCGCGCTCGGCTGGTTCGCCTATTGGCTGCTGCATCGCTTCACCCGCGTCTCCGGCGGCGACGTGGCCGAGATGGACAACCTCGCCCAAGCCCTGCACGAGGCCGAAGAAGCCCGCGATCAGGCGCTGATCTATCTTGAGGAACGCGAGGCCGAACTCCTCAACCAAATCGCCCAGACAGAGGCGGAACTGCGCGCCGCCATGGAAGGCCTGCGCGATGCAAGGCACGAAGCGGAAGAGATGCGCGCCTATATCGAACGGATGCACGCCGCGAACTAAGGCGGGGGTTCACGCCTTATGCACATTTCAAACACAAGGCGCAGAGAAAGGCTCAAGTGGGGCGTTTCGCTGCGCGGACCGTGGCTTTGGGCCACGGTCCCGAACCAACCGTTGCACGCAGACGGTTCACCCCAACCCGCCCAGACAGGCCTCCACCAACTCTGACCCCGGATTGGCCAGCCCGTCCACCACGTCGAAATGGTGCCGCCCCGCCTCGACGGTCCACGCACAGCCCCACTCTTCCGACAAAACCCGCGCCTGCCACAGGAAGGCGGGCCGCTCTTGCCCGCCCACCCAGACGTGACACTCCACCCCATCCCGCCGCACCTGCCGCGCCGGGCTTTCCGCCGCGCATTCCGCCGCATCCAGCCGCAGCGCGTCCTGCATCTCTGTCTCCATCAGCGGCGCCAATTCCGCCACGGGTGAAATCGGCACCACCCGCCGCAGCCCCGGCACCGCCTGATCCGCGCAGGCCATCCGCGCGGCCAGATGCCCGCCCGCCGAATGCCCCGTCACCACAACAGAGACCCCCGGCACCGCCTCTGCCGCCACGGCGCAGGCCCGCGCCACCTCATCCGTGATCCCCGACACCCGCGCCGCAGGGGCCAAGGTGTAGGACGGCATCGCGCAGGCCCAACCGCGCGCCACGGCCCCGGCTGCCAGATGCGACCACGTCTCGCGCCCGAAGGCCATCCAATAACCGCCATGCACAAAGACCAAGAGGCCCCGCGCCGCCCCCTGCGGCAGGAACAGGTCGAACCGCTGCCGCTCCCCCGCCCCATAGGCCAACCCCAACCGCGCCCGCACGCCCAAAGACCGACGGAACGCCTCTGCCGCCGCAGCCCAGCGCGGCGGATAGCCCTCTGCCCCCGCGATGAAGGCCCCGTTCGCATAGGCCCGATCCGTTGCGTTGCGCCATTCTCGTCCTGCCGCCATTGGAAACCGCCCCGATTTGATCAAAATTCCGCACGCCGCACCCGGAATCTGCCCTGCCGGAACTGGACAAGCCCCCCCTCGCGGATGCATCCATCCTTAACCCGAAACGCCGGAGGCCCACATGCTCGATTCCGTCACCAATCTCGCGTCGATCCTGAAAGATCCGACCCTACTGGTCACCAAGGCCTATGTTGCGGGCCAATGGATCGACGCCGACGACGGTACCACCTTCCCGGTGACGAACCCCGCGCGGGGCGACGTGATCTGCACCCTCCCGAACCTTGGCCGTGCCGAAACCGCCCGCGCCATCGCCGCCGCGCAGGCCGCGATGAAAGACTGGGCCGCCCGCACCGGCAAGGAACGCGCCGCCGTGCTGCGCAAATGGTTTGACCTGATGATGGCCAATCAGGACGACCTCGGCAAAATCCTGACCGCCGAGATGGGCAAACCGCTGGCCGAAGCCAAGGGCGAAGTCGCCTATGGCGCGTCCTTCATCGAATGGTTCGCCGAAGAGGCCAAGCGCGTCTATGGCGAAACCATCCCCGGCCACCAGCGCGACAAGCGCATCACGGTCATCAAACAGCCCATCGGCGTCGTAGGCTCCATCACGCCGTGGAACTTCCCCAACGCCATGATCGCCCGCAAGGTGGGCCCGGCGCTGGCCGCAGGCTGCGGCTTCGTCGCCCGCCCGGCGGCGGAAACCCCGCTGTCGGCGCTGGCCATGGCGCTGCTTGGTGAACGTGCTGGCCTGCCCGCAGGCATCTTCTCGGTCATCACCTCGGTCCGTTCGTCCGACATCGGCAAGGAATTCTGCGAAAACCACGCGGTGCGCAAACTCACCTTCACCGGATCGACCGAAGTGGGCCGCATCCTGCTGCGTCAGGCGGCGGATCAGGTCATGAAATGCTCCATGGAACTGGGCGGCAACGCGCCGTTCATCGTCTTCGATGACGCAGATATCGACGCCGCCGTCGCCGGGGCCATGGTGTCGAAGTTCCGCAACAACGGCCAGACCTGCGTCTGCGCCAACCGCATCTATGTGCAGGCGGGCGTCTATGACGCTTTTGCCAAGAAACTGGCCGAAGCGGTCGCCAAGACCAAGGTGGGCGATGGCCTGTCCGAAGACGTGACCTTCGGCCCCCTGATCAACGACAAGGCGGTGGCCAAGGTCGAAGAGCACATCTCCGACGCGCTGGCCAAGGGTGCCAAGATCGAAACCGGTGGCAAGCGCCACGCGCTTGGCGGGTCCTTCTTCGAACCGACCATCATGACCGGTGTGACCACCGACATGCTGGTCACGAACGAAGAAACCTTCGGCCCCCTCGCCCCGCTGTTCAAATTCGACACCGAAGAAGAAGTGATCGCCCTCGCCAATGACACGATCTTCGGCCTCGCCTCCTATTTCTACGCCCGTGACATCGGCCGCATCACCCGCGTCCAAGAGGCGCTGGAATACGGGATGGTCGGCGTGAACACGGGCCTCATTTCCACCGAAGTCGCCCCCTTCGGCGGGGTCAAGCAGTCCGGCCTTGGCCGCGAAGGCTCTCGCCACGGGATGGAGGACTATCTGGAGATGAAATACATCTGCCTCAGCGTCTGACCCAGCGGTGGAACGGCATCGGCGCGCCCGTGACCCTGTCGCGGGCGCGTCTTGCATTCAGAACGCTCGACCCGCTGCGGGCACATGGGCAGGGCTTCGCCCCGGCCCCAAGGCGGCCGCACCTACACGTCCAACCACCCCGCGTGACAGCCACCGCCCTAGCGCTGCCCCATGGCCAAGTGATAGATCAACATCTGCATCTCCAGACACCGGACGCCCCACCATGACCACCCGCACCAGCCTGCTCCTCCTCGCCTGCCTCGCCCTTGCTGCCTGCGGGGGTGGCGTGCCGCTCATCCCCCTCATCTGAAGCCATCGCCACCCCAAGCCGCGCAGCAACCCGTATCCCATTGGGATAACGGCGATTTTTCTGCGCCTAAACCGACGGCCTAGACCCATTTCACCCCGCGTTATCCCATAACAACCCCGCGCTTTTGCCTAGCACACCCCCATCTGCCACATCGGTCCCAAGGCACGACGCCGAAAAGCACAAGCAACCGAAAGGACCGATGCCATGCTGCCCTTCATCCGCACCGCGACCACTGCCGCCATCGCAGCCCTCGCCCTCGCCGCCACGGCCGCCGCCCCGGTTCACGCGGGCCAGCGCGAACGCGACTTCCTGAAAGGCGTGGCCGCCACCGTCATCGTGGGCACCGTCCTGCAAAACATGAACAACCGCGCCTATGGCCAGCCGCGCCAAGTCGTGCAGCAGCCGCGCTATGTCGCGCCCCAGCCGCAATACTATCAGGCCCCGCGCGAACAGGTCTACTTCGCCGCGCCGGTGCAACAGGGCCTTTCCACCTCTGCTGCGGCACAGGCCTTCAAGAGCTACAGCATGTCCGAACGCCGCGCGATCCAGCGCGAACTCGCCCGCGCCGGCTATTACTACGGCGCGATCGACGGCCTTTACGGCCCCGCCACGTTCCGCGCCGTGCAGGCCTATGCCGCCGACCGCGACCTGAATGGCCGCATCGACAGCGCCTCGGGCGCCTACACGGTCTATGACAGCCTGATCTACTGATCGTCCCCGGATCGGACAGGCTGACAAGGAAGAAGGGGCGCCTGGCAGGGCGCCCCTTCTCTCATCCCACAGGACGCAGGGTCAGTGCGTCGCGTCCTGCGCCTTCGCCTCCAGCACGGGCGCGGCCTTGGGCGCGGTACTGGCGATTTCGATCCGGCGCGGCTTCAGCGCCTCAGGCGTCTCGCGCACCAGATCGACATGCAGCATCCCATGCTCATGCGTGGCCCCGGTCACGCGCACATGATCGGCCAGCGCGAAGCGCCGCTCAAAGGCACGGGTGGCAATGCCGCGATGCAGATAGGTCTTGCCCCCATCCTCCGGCGCCTTGCGCGCGGTCACCAGAAGCGTGCCATCCTTCACCTCGACGCCCAACTCATCCGGCGTAAACCCGGCCACGGCGATCGAGATGCGATAGGCATCCTCGGCGGTCTTTTCGATGTTGTAGGGCGGATAGGTCGGCTGCGTGACCTCATTGGTCAACACGCGGTCCATCAGGTCGGCGATACGGTCGAAACCGACAGTGGCACGGTAAAGCGGGGCGAAATCAACGGTTCGCATTGGGTCATCCTCCATCGAGCGATGCTATGTGGGCGCCCTCCTTCACGGACGGGCAGGAACGCGACGGCCCCCTCGGGGCACCGCCACACTCCTCATTTGGGAAGGGCAAAGCAGCCTTTCAACCCCCGGCCTCAGGGCGCGACCTTGATGAACTTCGCCCCGCCGCCCGACCCGCTCAGCACGCGCACGCCGGGGGCCTTGCGCGGTGCATCCGCCTCCATCGCCGCGCGCAACAGGCCCAATGGCTCCATCAGCGGCACGGCCAGCGCCACGGGCTGCCCGTCTACCTGAGCCTTGGCCGACACGACCGACACGATCCGCACCTGACCATCCTTCACCGCAAAGACCGGTGCCCCGGACGCCCCGAACTCCACCGCGCAGGTCAGCACCATCAGGTTCTTCCGCTGCGCCATGATCCCGCAGACCTCTTGCAAGGACGGCGCCTCTGACCGATTCTTGGCGTAGGAGACGATCCCCACCTCCTGCCCCATCACGGGCGACCAGTCCGGGACGAAGGGCACCACTTGCGGCAGCAGGATTGGTTGGTCCAGCCGCAGCAGCGCCAGATCCGCCCCGACATTTTCCAGATCCTCCCCCGGCGCGAAGTCGTAATCGGGATGCGCCATGGCCTTGGACACGTTGCGATAAGCCTCGGCCCGCCCGTTGCGCCAGCCTGCAAGGAACCGGAACGTCCCCGCATCCAGCCGTTCGCCCGTCTCCTTGTCGTACAGGCAATGCGCCGCCGTCAGCACCAGATCATCGGCAATCAGCGCCCCGGTACAGAACCCCCGGTCCCCCAACTCGATCCGCCCCACGGCCTCCCATCCCCGCCCCTGATCCCCGGTCTGCAACGACCGGATCGTCGGCCCCTCGGCCATGGCAGGGACGGCAAGAAGCGACAGGAAGAGGACAGCCAGACGCATGCGGTTTCCGTTCAGGGGTCAGGCCCGGTTAACCCCTCTTTCCGAAACGAGTTTGGCACCGCCGCCCCCGACCGTCCAGCGCCAACCGCGCCGCCCGCCGCCCCCAAAACCCTGCACACGGCTTTGGCCAAATTCCGTCACAGGGAATTTGCCCTCACCCCGCCAGCGCCGCAGGCTTAGGCCCCCCCGTCGCCCAGTCCAGCAACTCCACCGTATGCACGACCGGCACCCCGGTCCCCGATCCGATCTGCATCATGCAACCGATGTTCCCGGCGGCGATCACGTCCGGCCCCTTCGCCTCCAGCGTCTGCACCTTCCGCGCCTTCAACGCGCGCGAAATGTCGGGTTGCAGCAGGTTGTAGGTCCCCGCCGACCCGCAGCACAGATGGGCATCCACAGGCTCCACCACCTCGAACCCCGCCCGCTTCAGCAGGTCCTTGGGCGCGGTCTTGATCTGCTGCCCATGCTGCAGCGAACAGGCCGCGTGATAGGCGACCCGCATCCCCTTCGCCGCCCCTTCGGGCAGCCCGATCCGCTGCAAAAGTTCGGAAATGTCACAAGCCAGCCCCGAAACCCGCGCCGCCTCTGCCGCCAGCGCATGATTTCGGAACATATGCCCGTAATCCTTCACCGTCGTCCCGCAGCCGCTGGTGTTGATGACGACGGCATCCAACCCCTCGCCCTCCAGCTCGGCCATGAAAGCGCGGATGTTCGCGGCCGCAAACCCGTGCGCTTCGTCCTCGCGGCCCATGTGATGGGTCAGCGCCCCGCAGCAGCCCATGCCCTTGGGCACCACCACCTCACATCCCAGCCGCCGCAAAAGCCGGATGGTGGCATCGTTGATGTCGGTGTTCAGCGCCTTCTGCGCGCAACCCGTCATCAGCGCCACCCGCATCTTCCGCGCCCCCACCGGGGCAAAGCTCTGCGGATCATCGTTCCGGCTCACCGGCGGCACCCGCTTTGGCACCATATCCAGCATCGCCTGCACCCGCGCATCCGGGATCAGCCGCGCAAAAGGCTTGCCCGCCTTGGCCAAGGCGATCGCGATCCGGAACCGCATCGGATAGGGCAGCACCTTCGCCAGCACAAAGCGCAGCGCCCGGTCCATCAGGGGCCGCTTATAGGTCGCCTCGACATGCGCGCGCGCATGGTCGATCAGATGCATATAATGCACGCCCGACGGACAGGTCGTCATGCAGGACAGGCAGGACAGGCAGCGGTCCAGATGCGTCACCGTCCGCGCATCCGCCGCGCGCCCGCTCTCCAGCATCTCTTTGATCAGGTAGATGCGCCCGCGCGGGCTGTCCAACTCGTCGCCCAAGACCTGATAGGTGGGACAGGTCGCCGTGCAGAACCCGCAATGCACGCAGGACCGCAATATCTCGTTCGACCGCGCCAGCGCGGGAACCTTCAACTGCTCGTCGGTAAAGAACGTCTGCATCGTCTCAGCCCATCAATCCCCGATTGAACACACCCCGAGGATCGAACTTCGCCCTGAGCCCCGCCGAAATCGCCGCCACCGCCGCAGGCTCCGGCTGGAAAGCAGGCGCTGCCCCCGCCCCCCGCACCCGCGTCGCATGGCCCTGAAACGCCCCCAGCCGCGCCCGCAGGTCCAGACCCTCCGTGACCCGCAGCCAGACCAGCCCCCCGCCCCAGTCGTAAAGCACCGCCGCCGCCCCGGCCTTTGCCACCAGCGCAGGCGCATCCGACGGCTTCACCGACAGCCGCCACACATCCCCCGGCATGCCATGGAACGGCACCACATCCCGCACCGCCGGCCAGACCGCCCCGTCCACGTCCTCGACCGGACCAAACCGCCCCAGCACCCGCGCCAATTCGCCCGCCCGATAGCGGACGGAAGTCGCGAACCCTTCCACCCGGACGAACGTCCCCCGCCCCGGCCAATGCGCCGCCCCCGTCACGTCGAAGGGCGACCCCAGCGCCGCCGCCATCGCCTCGACAGCCCGCGCATCCCCCAGCCCGGCGACCGACAGCGTCGCCACCGCTTCCGGCGCGGGCAGCACTTTGAAGGCCACCTCGGTCAGCACGCCCAAGGTCCCATGCGACCCCGCCATCAGCTTCACAAGGTCGATCCCCGTCACATTCTTCATCACCCGCCCGCCATTGCGGACGACCGTCCCGGTCCCATCCACAAAGCGCACCCCGATCAGCGAATCCCGGCAGGCGCCTGCCTGCACACGCCGCGACCCACTGGCATTGACCGCCACCACGCCGCCAATCGTGGAAACCCCCTCACGCCCCAGAAGACCCCGCATATCCGGCGGATCGAAGGCCAGCCGCTGCCCTTCCGCCGCCAGCAACCCCTCTACCTCCGCCAAAGGCGTCCCCGCCCCGACAACAAGCGTCAGCGCCCCCGGCTCATACAGCCGCACGCCGGACAGACCGCCCGTCTCCAACACCTCGCCCGCTGCTGCACCCCCGATCCCCCGCGTCCCGCCACCCCGCAGGACCAAGGGCACATTCGCCCCCCGCACGATCTCGGCCAGTTCCGCCTCATCCCCGGGACGCATCACCGCCCCACCTGCAGACAACCCACCGACATCCTCATTTTCCGTCCCCAAATATCCCACGGGGGTCCGGGGGTGTGAAACCCCCGGTCCCGACCCCTTAAGCCGCGCGCCGCGAGGCGGTCACATAAAGCGGAAACACCTTCGCCGGATTCAACAGCCAGCCCGGATCGAACACGTCCTTCACCCGCAACTGTGCCTCCATATCCGTGTCGGAAAACTGCACCGACATCAGGTCCCGCTTCTCTACCCCCACGCCATGTTCGCCCGTCAGGCAGCCGCCCACTTCGACGCAAAGCTTCAGGATATCCGCCCCCAAAGCCTCGGCCTTTTCCAACTGCCCCGGCTGGTTGGCGTTGAAGATGATCAGCGGGTGCATGTTGCCATCCCCCGCGTGGAACACATTCGCCACCCGCAGCCCGTAGCTTTCCGTCAACTCCCCGATCCGGCGCAGCACGAAGGCCAGTTCCGACACCGGGATCGTCCCGTCCAGACAGATGTAATCCCCCATCTGCCCCATCGCCCCGAAGGCCGATTTCCGCCCCAGCCAGATGCGCTTGGCCTGATCCTCCGTTTCGGCCTCGCGATAGGCCACCGGGTTGTGCCGCAGCGCGATCTCCTTGATCCGCGCCAGTTGCTCGTCGATTTCGGCGGGGCTGCCCTCCACCTCGACGATCAACAGCGCCTCGCAATCGGGGTATCCCGCCTTGGCGAAGGCCTCTGTCGCCTCGATGCAGGGGCGGTCCATGAATTCGATGGCGACAGGCAGCAGCCCGCCCTTGATGATGTCGGCGACGCAGGCCCCCGCCACCTCATTCGACCCAAATCCCATCAGCACGGGCCGCGCGCCCTCGGGCTTTGGCAAAATCCGCAGCCACGCCTCCGTCACCACGCCCAACTGCCCCTCGGACCCGCAGATCACCCCCAGCAGGTCCAGCCCGGGCGCATCCATGAAAGGCCCACCGATCCGCAGCACCTCGCCCGTCATGGTGACGATGGTCACGCCCAGCAGGTTGTTCGTCGTGACGCCGTATTTCAGGCAATGCGCCCCGCCCGAATTCATCCCGATATTCCCGGCAATCGCACAGGCCAACTGGCTGGACGGGTCCGGGGCATAGAAAAACCCCTCTGCCTCGACCGCCCCCGTCACTGACAGGTTGGTCCGCCCCGTCTGCACATGGATGAAACGGTTGGCATAATCCGTCTCGATCACCGCATTCATCCGCGCCACGCCGATCACCACCGCATCCGGTGTCGGCAGCGACCCGCCTGCAAGCGACGTCCCCGCCCCGCGCGGGATCACCTTCACCCCTTCGGCATGGCATTCCCGCATCACCGCCGCGACCTCCTCGGTCGTGCGCGGCAGCACCACGGCCAAAGGCAAGCAGCGATAGGCCGTCAGCGCGTCGCATTCATAGGCCCGCGTCTCGGCCGGGTCGGATATCACCGCGTCGGCCGGCAACACAGCCGACAGCCGCGCGACGATCCGATCGCGCCGCGCAAGGATGGCGGTGTCTGGTGCAGGCATCTCCATCGCGGCATCCTCCCGGTGAATTGGTAAAAAGATATAACCAATTTTCCCCGGATGACAACCCGTCCCGTCATGCTATCCCTGCCCCATGAACATGATCGACCATCTCGGCGCCCTCACCGCCCCCGATTTCCTTGCCGTGCTGGGGCTGCTGGCCCTCTGGGCGGCCTCTGGCTGGGTCATTGAACACCCGCCGACGCGCCATCCCTCGGTCTCGATCCTGATGCAGGACTACCGCCGCGACTGGATGCGCCAGTTCGTCACCCGGCAGCCGCGAATCTTCGACGCCACGCTGATCGACTCGCTGCGGCAGGGCACCGCCTTCTTCGCCTCGGCCTGCATGATCGCCATCGGCGGCGGCGTGGCGCTGATCGGCAATTCCGACCGCCTGCGCGGCCTTGCCCAAGACCTCACGCTCGACCCCGCCACGGTTCAGGTGGAACTCAAAATCATCCTCGCGCTGGCCTTCCTTGCCAATGCGCTGCTCAAATTCGTCTGGGCGCACAGGCTCTTTGGCTATTGCGCGATCCTCATGGCCGCCGTCCCCAACGACCCCGACCATGACGACTCCGAACACCGCGCCCTGCAAGCCGCCGACATCAACATCACGGCGGCCAAGAACTTCAACCGCGGCCTGCGCTCGGTCTACTACGCCCTCGCCGCGCTCGGTTGGCTTTTTGGTCCCCTTGGCCTGACCCTTGCGGGCCTTGCCTGCACCACGGTCCTCTTGCGCCGCGAATTCGCCTCGCAATCCCGCGACGTCATGCTGCGCCGCTGACCCGCCGCCGCGCCCCCCGGCGCCCTTCGACCAGCCAAGCCGCCACCGCCAGCGCCGCCGCCAACAGCAGCCACGCCCAAGCGGGCAACACCGGAGAGACCGACACATCCTCGGTCACATAGGCCCCGCGCGGCGTGATCCCGATCCAGCCGCGCCCCGCCGCAGGCCGCCCCTCGCGCACGGTGCGGATGTCCGGCACGCCGTCCTCCAGCCGCAGGATGCCGCCATTCGTCGGCGTCACCGCCGGGGCCAGAACATCCCCCGTGGCAATCGTCGCCTCGAACTCGCGCGGGGCCGACGGGCCCACCGCCACCACCCGCGTCAAATCCCCCTGCGCCAAGCGATACAGCCCCACGACAGGCGCTTCCCACGCGGTCTGATACTGCCCCGGCCCGACCTCCGGCATCGGCAGCATCACCTCTGCCCCATCCGGCCCCGTCACCGTCACATCGCCGGGGGGTGCGTCGGCCACCGACCGCCGCGTGATCGTCAGCACCTGCCCCTTTGCCGTGGCCGTCAGCGCCTCTTCCTCCAGCTCCGGCTCCTTCAGCATCCAATGCGCCAAGCGCCGCAGCATTTCCAACTGCGGGCCGCCGCCTTCATAGCCCCGGCCCCAAAGCCAGGCATGATCCGACGCCAGCACCGCCACGCGCCCCTCGCCCACGCGGTTCAGCACCAGCAGGGGCCGCCCCTCTGCGCCCTCCATCACCACCTGACCGGCCAGCGGCACCACATCCATCTGCCGGAACCACCGCCCCCAGCCGCCCTCGGGCGCCAGCGCTTCCAACCCCTCGGTCACAGGATGGCGATGACCCATCTCGGTCAGCTTGGGCCGGAACGGCCCCTCGATCACGCGCGAGGTCGGCTCCACCGGCAGAACCTCGGCCAAGGGCGACCGCCAGAGCGAATCCACCGCCCCGAATTCCGGCCCTGCCGCGACCAGCACCGTCCCGCCGTTCTTCACGTAATTCGCCACGTTCTCCAGATAGGACATCGGCAGGATGCCCCGCATCCGATAGCGGTCAAAGATGATCAGATCGAATTCCTCGATCTTCTCTACGAACAACTCCCGCGTCGGGAAGGCGATCAGCGACAGTTCCGACACCGGGATGCCGTCCTGCTTTTCCGGCGGGCGCAGGATGGTGAAATGGACAAGGTCCACCGACGCATCCGACTTCAGCAGGTTGCGCCACACCCGTTCGCCCGCATGCGGCTCGCCCGATACCAGCAGCACCCGCAGCCGATCCCGCACCCCGTTAATCTGCACCACCGCCGCGTTGTTGCGGTCGGTCAATTCCCCCGCCGCCGCCGGGGTCGAGAATTGCAGCACGTTCATCCCGCCATGCGGCAGCACAACGGGCAGGTCCAGATCCTGCCCCACCGGCACCCGATAGGTCTGCGGCGCGGCATCATCCACCGCGATGGTGATATCCGCCTCTGCCTCTCCCGGCGCGGCCCCCTGATCGTCGATCCTAAGCGTCAGCGTCACCTCTTCGTCCAGAATGGCAAAGGCCGGGGCATTCTTCACCACCAGCCGCCGATCCCAATCCGCCGCGCGCCCCGTCAGCAGCACATGCAGCGGCGCAGGCAGCGCCGGGGCCAGCCCCATGTCATGCACCTGCCCATCCGTGACAAGGATCGCCCCCGCCACCCGCGCCCGCGGCTCCTCGGACAAAGCCTCGGCCAGCGCCGTCATGGCCAGCGACCCGGCATCCTCTGCCCCGTCGGCAAAACGCACCACGCGCAACTCGGTATTCTCCAGCCCCGCCACCTCGGCCTCGACCTTCGCCACCGCTTCCGCCGTCTGCGCCGCGCGGTCCGCCAAGCCCTGCGACGCGCTTTCGTCCACCACCAGCAGCACGATATCCGTCAGGTCCGCGCGGTCCTCTTCCTGCAAGGACGGGTTCGCCAGCGCCGCCAGCAAAGCGCAGGCCGTCAGCCCCCGCAGCCACCACCCCGCCAAGCCCCGCCATAGGGCAAAGCCGACCAGCGCCACCGCCAGCCCCGCCAGCACCCAAAGCACGGCCCAAGGCACCAGTGGCGAAAGAACCACCCCCGTCATTGCCCCAGCCTTTCCAGCAGCGCAGGCACATGCACCTGATCCGACTTATAATTTCCGGTCAGCACATGCATGATCAGATTGATCCCGAAGCGGTTCGCCATCTCGCGCTGCCGCTCGCCCGCGAAACCGCGCCCCACCGGGAACATCGGCACGCCCATGTCATCCACAGCCCAGGCCGCCGCCCAGTCATTCCCGCCGATCACCACAGGCGTCACCCCGTCATTCAGGTTGCGGAAAGGCATCCCCTCCACCTGTTCCGCATCCGGGGGCGCGGCTTCTACCCAGACGGGCGAGGCTTGGAACCGGCCCGGAAAATCCTGCAACAGATAGAAGGTCCGCGTCAGCACATGGTCCTGCG
>JBDKFE010000046.1:0-6699 GCA_039798885.1 Pseudomonadota bacterium
CCGTCGAAATGACCGGGGCGCAGCGTGCCTTCGAGCGGTTGGGACACGCCACCGACAGAGACGGAGGTGACGAAGCCTTGGGGATAGACCTCTTCGGGGGCGGGGGCGAAGATCGCCTCGACCCCGACCCAGCGGAGGAGGGCGGCGTCGGCATCTTCGGTCCTTGGGTATTTCTTCAGGTCGTCGGGGTTGTTGAACTGCTTGGGGTTCACGAAGATCGTGGTGATGACGCGGCCGCATTCCGCCTTGGCACGGCGGGCGAGGCTGAGATGGCCGTCATGCAGCGCGCCCATGGTGGGGACGACACCCACGGTATGGCCTTCGGCCTTCCAGCCGCGCACGAGGGCGCGGAGGTCGGCCACCGTCCGGAGGATGACCGTCACGATTTCACCTGATCCGCAAAGCCGTGTTCGGGGGCGGGAAAGGCGCGGCGGCGGACGTCGTCTGCATAGGCGGCGATGGCCTGATCGGCGGCCTGCCCCAGTTCGGCGTAGCGTTTCACGAATTTGGGGCGGAAGGCGGTGAACATGCCCAGCATGTCGTCGATGACGAGGACCTGACCGTCGCAGTCCACACCCGCGCCGATGCCGATGGTGGGGATCGTCAGGTCGGCGGTGATGCGGGTGGCGAGGCTGGCAGGGATCTTTTCCAGCACGATGGAGAAGGCGCCGGCCGCTTGGCAGGCCTTGGCATCGGCAAGGACGCGCGCGGCCTCATGCTCGCGGCCAACGACCTTGTACCCGCCCAGCGTGTTGACGGCCTGCGGGGTGAGGCCCACATGCGCCATGACGGGCACGCCGCGCGCCGTCAGGAAGGCGATGGTTTCGGCCATGTGCTGCCCACCTTCAAGCTTTACCGCTGCGGCACCGGTTTCCTGCAGGACGCGCACGGCGTTGCGATAGGCCTGTTGGGGGCCTTCCTCGTAGCTGCCGAAGGGCATGTCGATTACGGGCATGGCCTTTTGAACCCCGCGCACGACGGCGCGGCCGTGCAGGATCATCATGTCCAGCGTGACGCCGAGGGTGGAGGGCAGGCCGTGCAGAACCATGCCGACGGAATCGCCCACCAGCGCGATGTCGCAATGGGCATCGACGAGGCGGGCCATGGGCGTGGTGTAGGCGGTGAGGACGACGAGGGGGACGCCGCCCTTGCGGGCGGTGATGTCGGGCGGCAGCACCGGACGGACGGGGGCGGTGGCGCTCATCGGCGTCTCCTCGTTTCAACTCTGCCCGTTATACAGGCACAGCGCGATTGCAACAGCAAGGGTGATCGCTGCGCTGCGGCGTGGGACGGGGTGGGTTGACCCGCCATGTCACCTTGGGTCTGATGCGGTGGCGAACGGAGGGGAGAGGGACATGGATCTGCTGGCAAGGGTGACGCAAGAGGGTGTGGTGCCGGAGGTGGAGCGGCCCGCGCCAGAGAAGGTGCTGGCGGGCGATCCGGTCCATACGACGTGGAGCGTCGAGGAGCGGGGGCCTATCTATTCCGGCATGTGGCAGTCCACGCCGGGGACGTGGCGCGTATCCTATGGCGAGTGGGAATATGTGCATATCCAATCGGGCCATTCGATCCTGACCGACAAGGCGGGGGTGCAGACGCATCTGCGCGCGGGCGACAGCTGGGTGATCCGGCCGGGGTTCGAGGGGACGTGGGAAGTGGTGGAGACCACGCTGAAGGATTACGTGATCATCACGGGCTGACGGGGGAAGCGGGGCGCGAATTTTCGCCAGAAAATTCGGACCCGGACGGAAAAGGGGCGGTGCCTTTGCACCGCCCCTTGGTCTTTGTGCCCTTATGCGCCGGGATCAAGAGGTGGCGCGGTTGGCGGTGAGTTCTTCCAGCGTGGGACACTCGGCCTCGTCGATCCCGCGGTTGCGGCAGATGCGCAGGCGGCGGCGTTCGTCCTTGGCGGCCTGTTCGGCGGCGGCTTCGGCGGCGGCCTGTTCATCTTCGATCCGCTTGCGTTCGGCTTCGGCGATGGCGAGTTGGTCAGCCTCGAACTGCAGGCGGCTTTCGGGCGTGTCGGGGACGGCGCGGCCATAGGCGTCGTCCATATAGGGGCCTTCGGCGGCGAGGCTTTGTTCCAGCGTGCGCACGACGATGCGGTCGCCGATCTTTGCGTTTTCGAACAGGTGGATGGCGTCCTGATTGAACAGGCGGATGCAACCTGCGCTGGTGGCGCGGCCGATGGAGGCGTTGTCGATCGTGCCGTGGATGCGGAACATCGTGTCGTTTCCGCCGCGATAAAGGTACAGCGCGCGCGCGCCGAGCGGGTTATCAAGGCCGCCGGGCAAGCCCGCCGCATAGGCTGCATAGAGGTCGGGGCGGGTGCGGATCATGTTGGCGGTGGGCTGCCACGAGGGCCATTCCTGCTTGCGCCCGACATAGCCGGTGCCACGGAAGGACAGCCCCTCGCGCCCGACGGCGATGCCGTAGCGGGTGGCCTTGCCGCCTTCTTTCACGTGGTAGAGCACGCGGGCATGGGTGTCGACGACGATGGTGCCCGGTTCTTCGGACCCGGCGTAGTCCACTTCCGTGCGGGAGTTGCTGCCGAAAAGGTGCAGCGGTTCCACGGCGGGGATGAGGAATTCGTCATCCTGCACGGCCTGATAATGCGCGGGCACCGGAGCCTCGGGCGGGGCCTCTGTCTGGGGGGCTTCAGCGCAGGCGGCGAGGCCGAGAAGGGCGGCGAGGGCGGTCAGGCGGATCAGGACGGCATTCACGGTGCGGGACTCGTTTGTGAAGATACTGTGACCAAAAGCACTTTTGAATGTGAAGCCGTCAAGCCCCGGTCCGGTGTCCGCCTGCGATTTTGCCCCCATTGCCGCCGAATCCGCCCATTTTGCGCCGATGGCTTGCATCGCGGCGTCGCGTCCCCATCTGGGAAGGAACCAACCAAACAAGGAGAGAGCGATGCGCTGCCCGGTGGATAACGAAACCCTCGTCATGGCGGACCGGAACGGGGTGGAGATCGACTATTGCCCGAAATGCCGGGGCGTGTGGCTGGATCGCGGCGAGTTGGACAAGATCATCGAGCGGGTGGGGGTTGCCCCTGCGCCCGCCCCGGCCCCGGCCGCAGCACCCGTGCCCCCTGCCCCGCCGCAGGGCTATGCCCCGCCGCCGCCCCCGCCGCAGCAGCCCGGCTATCCGCCGCAGGGCTATGCAAGCCGTCCCAGCAAGTGGGACAGCGATGACCGCAACGACGACGATTACTACCGCCGCCACGGCTATAAGAAGCGCAAGAGCATCTTGGGCGAAATCTTCGACTTCTGAGCGCCTGACCTCCGCAGGCTTGCCCGGCATGCCCCGCCCATGCGACGCATGGGTGGGGTTTTGCTTTGCGGGGGATGCGGATGAGGCCGGGGGCACGGAACCTGATCACGGATGTCGCGGGGCTGCGGGTGGGCCATGCGCAGGACGCGCGGCTGCGGTCGGGGGTGACGGTGCTGTGCGCCGACCGGCCCCTGACCTGCGGCGTGGCCGTGATGGGCGGCGCGCCGGGGACGCGCGAGACGGACCTGCTGGCGCCGGACCGGCTGGTGCAGCAGGTGGACGCGCTGGTGCTGGCGGGTGGGTCGGCCTTTGGGCTGGACGCCTGTTCGGGGGTGGCGGATGGGCTGCGCGCCATGGGGCGGGGCTTTGCCGTGGGGGATCAGCGGGTACCGATCGTGCCGGGCGCGATCCTGTTCGATCTGCTGAACGGGGGCGACAAGGATTGGGCGCGGAACCCCTATTACGCGCTGGGCCGCGCGGCGCTGGAGGCATTGGCCTGTGACCCGGCGCTGGGGTCGGTCGGGGCGGGGTATGGCGCGTTGACGGGGCGCTGGAAGGGTGGGCTGGGGTCGGCCTCGGCGGTGCTGTCATCGGGCCATTCGGTGGGCGCGCTGGTGGCGGTGAATGCGCTGGGATCGGCGACGGTGGGGGACGGGCCTGAATTCTGGGCCGCCCCGTGGGAGATGGGGGCAGAGTTCGGCGGTTTGGGCGTGGCGACGCGGGTCGATCCGGGGGCAGAGCCGCCGCCCATGAAGCGGATGGGAGAGGCCACGACCATCGCCATCGTGGCGACGGATGCGGCGCTGACGCAGGCAGAATGCCAACGGCTGGCCATCGCCGCGCAGGACGGCATGGCGCGGGCGCTGGTGCCGTCGCATACGCTGCTGGATGGCGATCTGGTCTTTGCGGCTTCGACCGGGGTGCGGGCGCTGGGCGATCCGGTGGCAGAGGGCTTTGCGCTGGGCCATGCGGCAGCCTGCTGTCTGGCGCGGGCCATTGCGCGGGCGGTCTGGCTGGCGGAACCGATGGCGGGGGACAGGCAGCCTGCGTGGCGGGCGCGGTTCACCAGCGGGTGAGCGCGGCCTCATCCTCGTCCTTGGCGGCGACCCATGCGGCCCCGTCGGGGCCGATTTCCTTTTTCCAGAAGGGCGCGCGGGACTTCAGGTAGTCCATCAGGAATTCCGCCGCAGCGAAGGCGTCGGCGCGGTGGGGGGCGGCGGTGGCGACCATCATGATCGTCTCTCCCACAGCAAGGCGGCCGTGGCGGTGGATCACCAGCGCGTCGATGAGCGACCAGCGCGCGACGGCCTGTCCGGCGATGGCCGTGATGGCGCGTTCGGTCATGCCGGGATAATGCTCGATCTCCATCGCCGAGAGGCCGCCGTCCCCGCGCACGATGCCAGTGAAGGTGACGATGGCCCCCGCCCCCGGCGCGGCGGCGGTGAAGGCGCGCGCTTCTTCGCCCAGATCGAAGGGGGCGGATTGGACGGAGATGCGCATGTCAGCCCCCGGTCATGGGGGGGAAGAAGGCCACTTCGCGCACGCCCGCAAGGGGGGCGTCGAAATCGGACAGTTCTTGATCCAGCGCAACGCGGAGGCTGGCGAGATCGGCGAAGGCGGCCTGATAGCGGTCCTCGCGGGCGCGAAGTTCGTCGATCAGCGCGGCGACGGTGGGGGCGGACGTTTCCACCCTTTCGCGCGGGAGGCCGATGCGTTCGCGGACCCATGCGAAGTAGAGGACGTCGATCATTTCCCATCCCTCAGGTAGGGCAGGGATTTGCGGAAATAGTCCCAGCCGGTGATGAGGGTGAGGATGGCCGCGACCCAGATCAGGACCAGCCCCACCATCGTCGCATAGGAGGAACAGCCCCGCGCGCCGCAGGAGCGGATGGGATCGGCAAGGCCTTGGCTGACGAGTTCGGCATATTGGTCGGTCGTCAGGCCCTGACGGGCGATGCCTTCGACATGTTCCAGCCCGGTGCCGAGGAAAAGGACGGCGATGGCGACCATCTGGGCGGTGGTCTTCCACTTGGCCAGTTTCGTGACCTTGAGCAGACCCGCCTTGGCGCCAAGGAATTCGCGCAGGCCCGACACGAAGACTTCGCGGAAGAGGATCGCGGTGACGGGGAGGATCAGCCACGGGTTCATGCCGGAATAACCGGCGATGATCACGAGGGCGATGACCACCATCGCCTTGTCGGCAATGGGGTCGAGCATGGCGCCGAATTTCGATTCCTGCTTCCAGGCCCGGGCGAGGTAGCCGTCGAACCAGTCGGTGATGGCCGCCATGACAAAGAGCGAGAGGGCAAGCCAATCCGCCCAAGGGCGGTGGAAATAGAGGAACATGACCGCCACTCCGGGCGCTGCCAGCAGGCGGATAAACGTCAGGATGTTCGGCAGGTTCCATGTCATAGGCGAAGGGATAGCAGGGGAGGCAGGGCGAGTTAAAGGGCAAACGCGCCTTGGGGCGGTTGACGGGCGACACGGGCTTCGCTAGCAGGCCGGCTTCACCTGCGGAGGTTGGCATGGCGCGGACGAAAAAGGGGCGGGCGGTTTCGGGCTGGCTGGTCGTGGACAAGCCGGCGGGGATCACCTCGACCGCGGTGGTGAACAAGGTGAAATGGGCGCTCGGCGCGCAGAAGGCGGGGCATGCGGGAACGCTGGACCCGGCGGCGACGGGGGTGCTGGCCGTGGCGCTGGGCGAGGCCACGAAGACGGTGCCGCATGTGACGGATGCGCTGAAATGCTATCGTTTCATGGTGCGCTGGGGCGCGGCCACGACGACGGACGATGCCGAGGGGGCCGTGGTGGAGACATCCGACGCGCGGCCTGCGGATGACGACATCCGGGCAGCACTGGCGGCCTATCGCGGCGAAATCCAGCAGGTGCCGCCGCAGTTTTCCGCCGTGAAGGTGGAGGGCGAGCGGGCCTATGACCTTGCGCGCGAGGGAGAGCATCTGGACCTTGCGGCGCGGCCCCTGTGGGTGGAGAGCCTTGATCTGCTGGAGCGGCCGGATGCGGATCACGCGCTGTTCGAGATGGTCTGCGGCAAGGGCGGCTATGTGCGGTCCGTCGCGCGCGATCTGGGGCGCGATCTGGGCTGTCTGGGCCATGTGCTGTGGCTGCGGCGGGACTGGTCGGGGCCGTTTGCGGCGGGCGACGGCATCTCGATGGAGGAGATCGAGCGTCTGGCGCATCAGCCGGAGCTTGACGCGCATCTGAAGCCCTTGGAATGGGCGCTGGAGGACCTGCCGCAGGTGGTGGCGACGCCCGAGGGCGCGGCGCGCATCAGGAACGGCAATCCCGGCATGGTCATCGCAAGCGGGATCGACTGGGGGACCGAGGTCTGGGCGTCCTATCAGGGCCGCGCCATCGCCATCGGGCGGTATCAAGGGGGCGAGTTGCACCCAAGCCGGGTGTTCAACT
>JBDKFE010000047.1:0-11292 GCA_039798885.1 Pseudomonadota bacterium
CCCGAGGGTATTTGCACCAAGATGAAGCAGCGGTCTTCATCTTGGTCCAAATACCCACAAGGGGTGAATGGCCGCGCCCGCGCGGCCAGAGGGGACGCGTGCGTCCCCTCAACATCCGAGCCGGCGCGCGCCCGCGCGCGGGCGAGGGGAAAGGCACGCGGCGGCACGCCGCTCTGCCGTCTTCGCGGCCCGAGGGAAGCGCAGCCTACCTTCGGGACGGGTCGGTCACGACGGGATTGGCCAGACCGCAGACCTGCACCGCACTCCACACCCCCTACGAAGCCGGGCCGCCCCACGCCAACCCCTGCGGCGGCGCGCCGCTGCATCTGCCCCGCCCGTGGCCTTGCTCCCGCTCCCGGTCGCGTTAACCTTAACCGCAGATGAACCAATGCCCCCGTCCCTGCCGCCAAAACCGCGATACCCCCCCACCCATGCCCTACGAATGGTTGCCCCCCACCCCCGACACGCCGCCGAATGCCGTGGCCCGCCTCCAGCTCTGGCCTTACCGTTCGCTTCCCCGCAAAGGTTTCGTCCTCTTCATCGGCGCGACCTGCGCGTTGATCGCCGTTCCCATGCTCTCCGTCCTTGGCTCGCCCGTCCTGTGGGGCATCCTTCCCTTCTTTGCCTTGGCGATCTGGGGCATGTGGGCCGCCCTTTCGCGTTCCTACCGCGATGCCGAGATCGTCGAAGACCTGACCCTCACCCGCGACGCGCTCTCGCTTACCCGCCACGGCCCGCGCGGGCAGCGCAGGGACTGGCAGGCCAATCCCTATTGGGTTTCCCTTCGCCTGCACCGCGACGGTGGCCCAGTGCCGCACTACCTCACGCTCAAAGGAGACGGGCGCGAGGTCGAACTCGGCGCCTTCCTGTCCGAGGCGGAACGCATCGCCCTGCATGACGAACTGGCCGACCGTCTGGCCCGCCTGCGCTGATGGGACCCCCACACGCCGCAACGTCACAACAATGAAAGCGGCCTGCCCCCTTTCCACAAAGGCAAAGAACCCCCAGATAACAGGATCAAGGCGGGCACAGACCCGCCATGTACGTGCTCTTGGGAGGAGACAGACGTGACGATTGCGACGCGCCCCTGGGCGGGGGCCTATCCATCCGGCGTGCCCGCCGAAGTGACCGCCCCCCTTGCCCGAACCCTCGGCCAGCTTGTCCGCGACACCGCCGCCCGCGAAGGCAACCGCACCGCCTATACGGTGGTCATGCCCAACGGCATGTATGGCGACCTCTCCTTCGCCGAGGTGGACCGCCTTTCCGACGCCTTCGCCGCATGGCTGCGCGAGGTGGCGGGCCTGAACCCCGGCGACCGAGTGGCGCTTCAGACGCCCAATTCCCTGACCGTCCCGGTCGTGGCCTTTGGCGTGTTCAAGGCGGGCTGCGTGCTGGTCAATGTCAACCCGCTCTACACCCCGGCCGAAATGGCCCACCAGATCCGCGACGCGGCCCCCAAGCTCATCGTCATCACCGACATGTTCGCGGCCAAGCTCGAAGAGGCGGGCCGCAGCGTTCCCCTCCCCCGCGTGGTCATCACCCGCGTGGCCGAATTCATGCCCCGCGCCATCCGCGGCGTGATCGGCCTTGTGCAAAAGCACTGGGACCGCAGCATCCCCGCCATCCCCTTCCCGCATGACCGCCTGCCCGACATCCTCGCCCAAGGCGCAGCCCTGCCCCGCAAGTCCTATGACGACGATCTGGCACCCGACGCCATCGCCGTCCTGCAATACACGGGCGGCACGACGGGCGTGGCGAAAGGGGCCATCCTCACCCATCGCAACCTGCTGATGAACATGGCGCAGGCCATGACCTTCATCAATCCGCACGTCGCCCCGGGCAAAGAGGTCGTGCTGACCGCCATCCCGACCTACCACATCCTCGCCTTCACCCTGAACCTGCTCGGGTTCTTCCACCTCGGCGCGCGGAACCTCTTGATCCCGAACCCCCGCCCGCTGTCGAACCTGAAACGGGCCTTCGAGAATTACCCGATCACCTGGATCATCGGGGTCAACACGCTCTTCAACGGGCTGATGAACGAATACTGGTTCACCGACGCCCCGCCGCGCCGCCTCAAGGCCTCTTTCGCGGGGGGCATGGCGCTGCATGGGGCGGTGGCCGACCGCTGGCGCGCCCTGACCGGGACCGAGATCGTCGAAGGCTACGGCCTGACCGAAACCTCGCCCGTCGCCACTGGCAACCCCATCGGCGCGGCGCGCACGGGGTCCATCGGCATCCCCATGCCCTCCACCGATGTCCGCCTGATCGACGACTCCGGGCAAGAGGTTCCCCCCGGCACCCCCGGCGAATTCACCATCCGCGGCCCGCAGGTGATGCAGGGCTACTGGAACCGGCCCGACGACACCGCCGCCGCCATCTGCGCCGAAGGATTCCTACGCACGGGCGACATCGCGGTCATGGACCCGGACGGCTATTTTCGCATCGTGGACCGCAAGAAGGACATGATCCTCGTCTCGGGCTTCAACGTCTACCCGAACGAGGTGGAAGACTGCCTCGCCCGCCATCCCGGCGTGCAGGAATGCGCCGTCATCGGCGTCCCAGACGGTTCCGCGGGCGAAGCCGTGCGCGCCTATGTCGTCCGCCGCGACGACAGCCTGTCCGAAGCCGACCTCCGCGCCCATTGCAAGGCGACCCTCGCCGCCTACAAGGTCCCCCGACAGGTCCACTTCCGCGACGAGTTGCCCAAGACGAACGTCGGCAAGATCCTCCGCCGCAGCCTGCGGGATGAGGCGCTTTCCGCAACGCCGTCGCACAAACAGGGGGCCTAAGCCATGGTCGGACAGTTCGAACAGACCCTCCTCGCCCTGATGATCGCGGTGATCATGCTGGGCATGGGGGCATCGCTCACGCCGCGCGACTTCACCTCGGCCCTGAAACGCCCCTTCGGCCTCTTTATCGGGCTGGTGTCGCAATACGGCTTCCTGCCGCTGATCGCCTTCACCCTTGCCCTGACCCTGCCCGTCAGCGAACCGGTGAAAGTCGGCCTTCTGATCATGGGCTGCATGCCGGGGGGGACGACCTCCAACATCTTCACCTATTTCTCCAAGGGCAATCTGGCGCTCTCGGTGCTGATGACGGTCAATTCCACGCTGTTCGGGGTCATCCTGATCCCCGCGCTGCTGCTGATCTACGCGGCGGGTCTGGACGTGGACATCCCTTCGGAAAACATCATCGTCACCCTCGTCCTGCTGCTGGTGCCCGTGATGATTGGCATGGCACTGCGCCGCTGGAACGCCAATATCGGCGCGCTGGTGGAACTGGGCGGCGCCGCGCTGGGCATCTTCTTCATCGTGTTCCTGATGGTGTCATGGGTGCCGCGCAACTGGGAATTCCTGCTCGCAACACCTCTGGCGGTCTTTGCCTGCGTCATCGGGCTGGGCCTCGGCGGGTTCTTCTTCGGCTACGTCTTCCCGAAACTGCTGCGCGTCAATCCGCGAAATTCCCGCACCATCTCGCTTGAAATCGGCATCCAGAACGGCCCGCTTGCGGTGGCGCTGGTGATGCTCACCTTCTCGGGTCCGATGCAGCAGCAGGTGCTGGCGGTGCCGGTGCTCTACTCGCTCTTCATCGTGATCTCGGCCAGTATCCTGACCATCTGGTATCGCCGGATCGAAGACCGCGCGGGCCAACCCATGCCCGACGCCCTGCTCTGATACCAAGGCGCGCCCGGTTCCGACCGGGCGCGCCTGATGCAGTTCAGCCCAGCAGGTCCTTCACCTTGGGCCCCACCGCGCCGAAATCCATCTGCCCGGTGTATTTCCCCTTCAGCACCGCCATCACGCGGCCCATGTCGCGGATGCTGCTGGCCCCCGCCTCGGCAATCGCGGCCTTCACCGCCGCCTCAACCTCCTCCGCGCCCAACTGACGCGGCAAGAACTCTTCGATCACCTTGATTTCGTTCAATTCCTTCTCGGCCAGTTCCAGCCGCCCGCCCTCTTCATAGGCGCGCGCAGATTCCTGCCGCTGCTTCACCATCTTCCCCATGATGGCAAGGATCTCGGGATCCCCCACCTCCTGCTCACCGCCTTCCCCGCGGCTCGCGATCTCTCGGTCCTTGATGGCGGCGTTGATCAGGCGCAGCGTCGAAAGCCGCTCGGCCTCCTTCGCCTTCATCGCCTCTTTCAGCGCGACCGACAGGCGTTCCCGCAAAGACATATGTCACCTTTCCCCAAAGGTTGGCACCCAGCAGCACCATAGCCGTTCCCGCGCCGCGCCACAACAGCGCCCTTTCCCCACAACCCATTGTAATGCCTGAATATTCCTTTTCCCCCAAAGCCTTGACCCCGCCCCCCATCGCCACTAGTGTCCGCGCAATTTGCCGATAGGAGAGTCGCACATGCCCGCTTCCGCGAAACCGACCGCATGCCTTGCGCTCTCCGACGGGACCGTCTTCTACGGCAAGGGCTTCGGCGCAGTAGGGGAAACGGTGGCGGAACTGGTGTTCAACACCGCCATGACCGGCTATCAGGAAATCATGACCGACCCGTCCTATGCCGGGCAGGTCGTGACCTTCACCTTCCCCCATGTCGGCAATGTCGGCGTCACGCCCGAAGATGACGAAACCGGCACCCCCGTCGCCGCCGGAATGGTGGTGAAATGGGACCCGACCGAACCCTCCAACTGGCGTTCCAAGGACGAACTGACCCACTGGCTTTCGCAAAAGGGGCGCATCGGGATCGGCGGCATCGACACCCGCCGCCTGACCCGCGCCATCCGCCAGCAAGGCGCACCCCATGTCGCCCTCGCGCATGATCCGTCGGGGAATTTCGACATCGCCGCCCTCGTCGCCAAGGCCCGCGCATGGAAGGGGCTCGTCGGCCTTGATCTGGCCAAGGATGTCTCCTGCGCCCAATCCTATCGCTGGAACGAAATGCGCTGGGCATGGCCCGAAGGCTATACCGAACGCACAGGCGACGGCCTGCGCGTCGTCGCCATCGACTATGGTGCCAAGCGCAACATCCTGCGCTGCCTCGCCTCCGCAGGCTGCGACGTCACCGTCCTGCCCGCCACCGCCACCGCCGAAGACGTGCTCGCCCTCAACCCCGAAGGCGTGTTCCTCTCCAACGGCCCCGGCGACCCGGCGGCAACGGGCGAATATGCCGTGCCGATGATTCAAGGCGTGCTGAAAAAGGACCTGCCCCTCTTTGGCATCTGCCTTGGCCACCAGATGCTCGCCCTCGCGCTCGGCGCGCGGACGGTCAAGATGAACCACGGCCACCACGGCGCCAACCACCCCGTCAAGGACCTGACCACCGGCAAGGTCGAGATCACCTCGATGAACCACGGCTTCACCGTGGACAGCCAGACCCTGCCCAAAGGCGTCAGCGAAACCCATGTCTCGCTCTTCGACGGTTCCAACTGCGGCATCGCGGTGGATGGCAAACCGATCTTCTCCGTCCAATACCACCCCGAGGCATCCCCCGGTCCGCAGGACAGCTATTACCTCTTCGACCGCTTCGCCGAAGCGATGCGCGCCCGCCGCAGCGCCTGATGCCCCCGGCCTGCGACCCTTAACCGACTGTTAAGGGTCGCCCGGCCAGACTGGCACCGACCAGAAAGGTTGGTGCTGCCATGGATTTCGGCCCGCGAACGGACCCCGCACGTCTTGCTCCCTCGGGCCTGCGCGACGCTGCCGCTCCCTTCATCCGGCCCGATGGCACCGATGCCCCCGCTGCGCCGGTCCGGACCGCCCGCGATCCGCTTGCCCTGCCGCCCGACCCCGGCCTCTGCCGCGCCCATGGTCCGCTGGCCTGCCTGTCCGACGGCGTGCTGCCTTGGGCACGCATCGGCGGCGAAGTCCTTGTCGCCGTCCAAAGCCCATGGCATCTGGCCCGCGCCCGCGACCGGCTGACGGCACGCTTCGGCCCCTTCCTGCGCCCCGTCGAAGCCCCGCGCCACAGGATCGAAACGACGATCCTCGCGCTCTGCGGCCCCGCTCTGGCGCGACAGGCCGAATCCCGCACACCCGCCGCCGAAAGCTGCCGCAGATTGGACAGCCGCCGCCTCGCCCGACGCGGCGCGGCAGGCCTCGCCCTCCTCGTCGCGCTGACCATCGCGGCACCCCTGCCCACCCTGACGGCGGGATTCCTGCTCGCCACGCTGGTGCTCATGGTGACCACCGCGCTCAAACTGGCCACGGCACTGGCCACCCTGCGCGCCGCACCACAGGCCCCACCGCCGCCGCTCTGCCCCGATGCCCTGCCCCGGATGTCGATCCTGATCGCGCTCTTACACGAATCCGACATCGCCGACCGCCTGATCCGCAGGCTTGAACGGCTGGACTATCCCCGCGACCGGCTCGAGGTGTTGCTGGTCGTCGAAGATGACGACCGCGCGACCATCGCCGCCCTGACCGCCGCCGCCCTGCCCGACTGGATGCGCCTGATCCCCGCCCCCGCAGGCACCATCCGCACCAAGCCCCGCGCACTGAACCTCGCCCTCGATTTCGCCCAAGGCGACATCATCGGCGTCTACGATGCCGAAGACGCCCCCGAACCCGCCCAGTTGCAAAAGGTCGCCGCCGCCTTCGCCACCGCCCCGCCGCATATCGCCTGCGTGCAGGCCATGCTCGATTTCTACAACCCCCGCCGCAACTGGATCGCCCGCTGCTTTACGCTGGAATACGCGACTTGGTTCCGCCTCGTCCTGCCGGGTCTGGAACGGCTTGGCCTGCCCCTGCCCTTGGGCGGCACCTCCGTGTTCCTGCACCGCGACCGTCTGGCCGCGCTCGGCGGCTGGGACGCGCACAACGTCACCGAAGATGCCGATCTCGGCATCCGCCTCGCCCGGCACGGCTTTGCCACCCGGATGATCGACAGCACCACCTACGAAGAGGCGAACTGCCACGCCCTGCCTTGGGTGCGCCAGCGCTCACGCTGGATCAAGGGCTACCTGATGACATGGCTCGTGCACATGCGCCGCCCCCGCGCACTCTGGCAGGACCTCGGCACGCGCGGCATGCTGGGCTTCCAGATCATCTTCCTCGGCACATTGGCTCAGGCGCTGCTCGCGCCGCTCCTGCTCAGCCTGTGGTCCATCCCGCTTGGCCTTGGCCATCCGCTGATGACGCATCTGCCCGCAGCGCTGCTGGTGCCGCTCGCCACCTTCTTCCTGATGGCCGAAGCGATCGGAACCGCCCTAACCTTCATCGCCCTCCGCCGCAGCGGCCAGCGCATCAACCCGCTCTGGATACCGGCCCTGCACGCCTATTTCCCGCTCGGCACGATTGCCGCCGCCAAGGCCGTGGTGGAACTGCTGCTGCGTCCCTTCTACTGGGACAAGACGCAGCATGGCCAATTCCACGACGACCCCTAGCGCATCCGGATTTCCCCGGCATCAACCCGCAGCCGCGTCTCGAAGGCCTTGCTGATATGGGTCCGCAGCGCCTGATAGGCCGCCTCGCCATCCCGCGCATCGATCGCCGCGACGATCTGCGCATGCTCGGCCAAGGCCACCTCGTCCCGCCCCTCCGCCGCAAAAGAGGTATTGGCCATCAACGCCATCGACCGATGCACAAGATCCAGCTGCTGCACGAGGAACCGGTTATGGCTGGCCAGATGTATCTGCTTGTGGAACCGCTTGTTGGCGCGGGACAGCAGCTTCGGATCGCCGCCCAGCAGCGCGAGGTCGTCCTCCACCATCCCCTTCAGCACCCGGATTTCCTCATCCGTCGCATGCCGCGCCGCCAGTCGCGCCGCCAGCCCCTCCAACTCCGTCCGCACCGCGTAAAGCTCGGCCAACTGGTTGTGGTCCAACGAGGCGACGATCAGGCTCCGCCCGTCGCGCGTCAGCATCGCCTGCGTCTCCAGCCGCTGCAGCGCCTCGCGCACCGGCGTGCGCGAAACGCCCAGCCGCTCGGCCAGTTCGGATTCCACCAGCCGGTCGCCGGGCTTGTAAAGCCCCGCATCGATCGCCTCCAGAATCAGCGTATAGGCATCCTTCTGCACGTCGTCTCCCGCCTGTCCCTGTCCGCCGTTAATGAATACGGCTGTATACCGAAACTGACAGTAATACCCGTCCGCCCCCCTTTCAACTGCCCCCCATTGCCGCGCCCCGACCTTCGGGCTACCTCTCGCCCATGCCGAAAGAACAGTTCTCCCACGTCCGCACTTGGGTCTTCGACCTCGACAACACCCTCTACCCGCCGCACATGCGCCTCTTCGACCAGATCGAGGTGCGGATGACAAACTGGGTGATGCAGGCGCTGGGGGTGGACCGCGCCCATGCCGACCACCTGCGCGCCTCCTATTGGAAGCTTTACGGCACCACGCTGGCGGGCCTCATGGCCGAACACCGTATCGACCCCGACGCCTATCTGGCCGATGTCCACGACATCGACTTCTCCGTCCTCTCGCCCGATCCGGTTCTGGCTGCCCGCATCGCCGCCCTGCCCGGCCGCCGCATCGTCTACACCAATGGCGATGCCCCCTACGCCCACCGCGTGCTTGCCGCACGCGGCCTGACGGGCCTCTTCGACGCGGTCTACGGGGTGGAACACGCGAACTACCGCCCAAAGCCCGAACGGCAGGCCTTCGAGACGGTCTTCACCCTCGACGCTCTCGACCCCACGACAGCGGCCATGTTCGAAGACGACGCCCGCAACCTCGCCGCCCCCCATGCCATGGGGATGAGGACGGTCCACATCGCCCCCGAACCCGAACCCGCCGACCACATCCACCACCACGCGGAAGACCTGTCCGAATTCCTCTCGCGCCTGACCGACCGCAAGGGCGATTTCTGACGCAGAAATCGCCGCGGACTGTGACGCACAGTCCGCCACCCCACCACCGCCAACCAAGCGATTTTTGCGCCAGAATTCGCCGCCCCCCCGCAGCCCGTCCCTGCGACGCCGCACCGCAGCAAAATCCCCTTGGACTCCCCCGCCCGCCGCGCCACATCGCCAAGCACAAACACGGAGTCCCAGATGTCCCTTGCAACCGCCGCCGCCGCCCCCAGCCTGCCCTCGCGCCTCCTCCACGCCACGCCCGTCCTCGGCCACATCGCCCGCGACATCGCGCGCGACATCTCCACCGTCTACTACCTGCTCACCATCCTCGTGACCGCCCTCGTCCTCGCCGTGCAGACATGGGGCCTCGCCGCCCTCGTCCTTTCCGCCGTGGCCTTCGTCCCGGTGATGTTCGCGCTCCTCATTTGGATCACGCTGCCCTGAACGGGGCACTTTGTCGCTTCGCCTTCCCCCGCCACAGGCGTATCTCTGGGCCAAAGGGAACGGAGTGACCCCATGCGCGAAACCACCGACATCCTGATCTCCGGCGGCGGCGTCGCAGGCCTCACCGCCGCCGCCGCTTTCGGCTCGGCAGGCTTTCGCGTGATCTGCGTCGACCCCACCCCCCCCGTCACCCGGATGGAGGACGAAGGCGCCGACCTCCGCACCACCGCCTTCCTGCAACCCTCCCTCCCCGTGCTACAGGCCGCGGGCCTCTGGGACCGCCTCGCCCCCCACGCGGCCCCGCTCCAGATCATGCGCATCATCGACGCGGGCGGCGAACATGCCGACCCCCGCATCGTCAAGGATTTCGACGCCGCCGACATCTCGGACCAACCCTTCGGCTGGAACCTTCCCAACTGGCTCTTGCGGCGCGAAATGGTCGCCCGCCTCGCGGACCTGCCCAACGTCTCCTTCCGCCCCGGCCTTGCCACCACCGCGCTCCTCACCCGCGAAACCGAGGCCCTCGCCACCCTCTCCGACGGCACCCGCATCGCCGCCCGCCTTGTCATCGCCGCCGATGGCCGCACCTCCGCAACGCGCGACTCGCTCGGCATCCCCGTGAAAACCACCCGCTACGGCCAAAAGGCACTGGCCTTCGCCGTCACCCACCCCATCCCCCACCGCAACATCTCGACCGAGATCCACCGCTCCGGCGGCCCCTTCACCCTCGTCCCCCTGCCCGACCGCGACGGGATGCCCTGCTCCGCCATCGTCTGGATGGAAACCGGCCCCAATGCCGAACGCCTCGCCGCCCTCCCCATCCCGGAATTCGAGGCCGCGATGTCCACCCGCTCCTGCCACATCCTCGGCCCCCTGACCCTCGTCAGCCGCCGCACCCTCTGGCCCATCATCAGCCAGATCGCCGCGCGGATGTCCGGCGAACGCACCGCCCTCATGGCCGAAGCCGCCCATGTCCTCCCCCCCATCGGCGCGCAGGGCCTCAACATGTCCCTCGCCGACCTCCGCTGTCTCCTCGACCTCGCCAACGAAAACCGCGCCGACCCCGGCACCGCAAAGATGCTCGACACCTACCACCGCCAGCGCCACTGGGACATACAGGCCCGCGTCACCGGCATCGACGCCCTCAACCGCGCCTCCATGATGGGCGCGCAAGGCCTGCGCGACCTCCGCGCCACGGCGCTCAACGCGCTCTATTCGGTGACACCAGTCCGCAAGACGCTCATGCGCGCAGGGCTCGGCCTGCGCTGACCGCACCGCCTGAAACGGCAAGGGGCGATCCTTCACCAGAAGGATCGCCCCCAAAACCCTTCGCCCAATGGCTTGTGCCCCTTACAGCACCGCCTCCACCGCCCGCTCCAGCCGCGCCACGGTGCCGGGCACGTCCTTCAGCTTGTCCAACCCGAACAGCCCCAACCGGAAGGTCTTGAATTCCGGCCCCTCGCCCACCTGCAACGGCACCCCGGCCGCGATCTGCAACCCCTGCGCCCGGAACTTCGCCCCGTTCTGCACATCCGGCTGGTCGGTATAGCTCACCACCACACCCGGCGCCTGATACCCCTCGGCCGCGACCGAAGGCACAGCCTTCCGCGCCAACAGCGCCCGCACCGCGCGCCCCAACTCCCACTGCGCGGCCTTCGCCGCCTCGAACCCCATCGCCTTCGTCTCGACCATCGCATCGCGGAACCCCACGATGGCATCCGTGGGCATCGTGGCGTGATAGGCATGACCGCCGCCCTCATAGGCCGCCATGATCGCCCGCCACTTCTTCAGGTCCAGCGCAAAGGAATTGCTCTCCGTCGCCGCCAGCCGCTCTTCCGCGCGGGGCGACAACACCACCACCCCGGCCGAAGGCGACGCCGACCACCCCTTCTGCGGGGCAGAGATCAGCACATCCACCCCCGTCGCCTCCATATCCACCCAGATGCAGCCGGACGCGATGCAATCCAGCACCATGATGGCTCCGACCTCATGCGCCGCCGCCGCCACCGCCGCGATATAGTCATCCGGCAGGATGATCCCCGCGCTCGTCTCCACATGCGGCGCAAAGACGGCCTCTGGCCTCACCTCCCGGATCTTCGCCA
>JBDKFE010000048.1:0-13781 GCA_039798885.1 Pseudomonadota bacterium
CGCGGTGGCGTGGTCGGCGCATATGGCGCGGTGTTTCGGGCAGCCCGTGAAGGGGGTGGCGCTGGTCGCCGGCGGGCAGCGGGAACGGGGGGAGTTCGTGGTTTCGGCCCGCGGGATCGAGGGCGGCGGGGTCTATGCGGTGTCGGCGGCGGTGCGGGACGGGGCGGGGCTGGCGGTGGATTTCCTGACGGATGTGGCGGAGGCGGAAGTCGCCACACGGCTGGCCCGGATGAAGGCCGGGGAGACCTTGGCGAACCGACTGCGGAAGCTGGGGCTGGCGCCGGTGGCGGTGGCGTTGGTGATGGAATTCGGGCGGGGGATGGACCCCGTGGCGGCGGTCAAGGCGCTGCCCCTGCGGTTGGCAGGGCCGCGACCGTTGGAGGAGGCGATTTCCAGCGCGGGGGGGATCGCGCAGGGGGCGCTGAGCGACGGGTTGGAACTGCGGGCGATGCCCGGCGTCTTTGCCTGCGGCGAGATGCTGGATTGGGAGGCACCGACGGGCGGCTACCTGCTGACGGGATGCTGGGCGACGGGGCGCTGGGCGGGGCGGGCGGCGGCAAGGACCTGACCGACGCAAGGCCGCCGTTTTCCGGATCAAATGGTCTTCATCTCGGCCCAAATACCCACAGGGGGTGAATTGGCCGCACAGGCGGCCAAGAGGGGGCGCGTGCGCCCCCTGACGGGCCGAGCCGGAGCGGAGGCGGAGGCGAGAGGGGCGGTCTGCGCGGGGCCCTTTGGCCCCGCGCTCTGTTTGGTTAGCCGTGCTTGACCATGACGTGGCGGACGACGGTGTAATCCTCGAGCGCGTAGGCCGACATATCCTTGCCATAGCCGGACTGTTTCAGCCCGCCATGCGGCATTTCGTTGGTCAGCATGAAGTGCGTGTTGATCCAAGTGCAGCCGTAGCGCAGGCGGGCGGCGGTGGCCATGGCGCGGCCCACGTCCTTGGTCCAGACCGAAGAGGCGAGGCCGTAGTCGCTGTCATTGGCCCAAGCCACGGCCGTATCCACATCGGAGAAGGGGGTGATGGAGACGACGGGGCCAAAGACCTCGCGGCGGACGATCTCGTCCTCTTGCCGTGCGCCTGCGATGACGGTGGGGCGGTAGTAGAAGCCTTGATCCATCACCTCGCCGCCTGTCGTGATCTCGATATGGTTCACCTCGCGGGCGCGGTTGACGAAGCTGGCCACGCGGTCGCGCTGGCGGAGGCTGATCAGGGGGCCGATTTCGTTCGTGGAGTCGTCTTCATTGCCCAAGGCGATGGTGGAAACGGCAGAGGTGAGGTCGGCGACGAGGCGGTCGTAGACCTTTTTGCCTGCATAGATGCGGCAGGCGGCGGTGCAATCCTGACCGGCGTTGTAATAGCCGAAGGCGCGCAGGCCATCGACCACCTCGGAGACATCGGCGTCGTCGAAGACGATGACGGGGGCCTTGCCGCCGAGTTCCAGATGGGTCCGCTTGACCGTCTTGGCGGCAGCGTCGAGCATCTTCTTGCCCGTGGCCACATCGCCTGTGAGGGAGATCATGTCGACATGCGGGTGGTTGATCAGGTAGCTGCCGACGGTCTGGCCGCGACCCGCCACGATGTTGACCACGCCTTCGGGCAGTTCTTCGGCCAGAATGCGGGCCATTTTCAGGGCGGTGAGGGGGGTCTGTTCCGACGGCTTGAACACCACCGTGTTGCCGCCGCCGATGGCGGGGCCCAGTTTCCATGCCATCATCATCAGCGGATAGTTCCACGGCGCGATCGAGGCGATGACGCCGATGGCGTCGCGGCGGATCATGGAGGTGTGGCCTGCGAGGTATTCTCCCGCGACCGCGCCGTGCTGGCAGCGGACGGCACCTGCGAAGAAGCGGTAGCAGTCCACGATGGCGGGGATTTCGTCATTGCGGGCGGCGTTGATGGGTTTGCCGCAGTTCAGCGCCTCGAGCGCGGCGAAGCTGTCGGCTTCGGCCTCGACCCTGTCGGCGATGCGCAGGAGGGCCGCAGCGCGTTCGGCGGGGGTGGTGCGCGACCATGTTTCAAACGCCTTGCGGGCGGCGGCGACGGCGCGGTCGACCTGCGCGGTCGAGGCTTCGGGGACGTCGAGGATCAGACCGCCCGTGCGGGGGTTGAGGATCTGTTCCTTGGCCTCTTGCCCCGCTTCGAAGGAAGAGCCGATGAGGAGATGGGTGTCGATGGTCATGAGTGTGCTGTCCATTGGGACCTCCCTTTTGTCATTTGCCCGAACCGGCGGTCTCTGACCCGCGGCGGGTGAGGTAGTAGGCGATGAGGATGGGGACGAAGGTGGCTGTGAAGACGACGATGGCGACGACGTTGGTGACCGGGCGCTGGCGCGGGCGGACGAGTTCCTGAAGCATCCAGATGGGCAGGGTGCTTTGCTGGCCTGCGGTGAAGGTGGTGACGATCACCTCGTCGAAGCTCAGCGCGAAGGCGAGCATCCCGCCGGCGAGCAGGGCCGTGCCGAGGTTGGGCAGCAGGACGTAGCGGAAGGTCTGGAAGCTGTTGGCGCCAAGGTCGGCGGAGGCTTCCAATATCCCGCCCGACAGGCGGCGGAAGCGGGCGACGGCGTTGTTGTAGACGATGACGATGCAAAAGGTCGCGTGGCCGAGGATGATGGTCCAAGTCGAAAACGGGATATCCATGATCGAAAAGGCTGAGCGCAGGGACATCCCGGTGATGACGCCCGGCAGGGCGATGGGCAGGATGATCAGAAGGCTGATCTGTTCGCGCCCAAAGAAGGAGGTGCGCGCCATGGCCGCCGAGACGAGTGTGCCAAGGATCATGGCAAGGACCGTCGCGATGGTGGCGACCCAGAGCGACAGGTAGAGGGGCGGCCAGATATCCTCGCGGTTCCAAGCGACGCCGAACCATTGGGTGGTCAGGCCGGGGGGCGGGAACTGGTAGGATTTATCCTCGGTCGTGAAGGCGTAGAGGAAGATCAGAAGGATCGGCAGGTGCAGGAACAGAAGGCCCCCGACGGCAGCGATCTTCAGGCCCCATGAGGCACGTTCAGAGTGCATCGAAGGCCCCCTTCCGTTTCGCGATCATGAGGTAGATGACCATGATGACGATGGGGACCACGGCAAAGGCGGCAGCCAGCGGGATGTTCCCGGCGGTGCCCTGAAGTTGATAGACGGCAAGCCCGATGAAGCGGGCAGAGGTGCCGACGATCTGGGGGATGATGTAGTCGCCCATGGTCAGCGAGAAGGTGAAGATCGACCCCGCGATGACGCCCGGCATGGCGAGCGGCAGGATCACCGTGCGGAAGGTCTGCGCGCGGGACGCGCCGAGGTCTGACGATGCCTCCAGCATCGAGGTCGGCACGCGTTCGAGTGCGGCCTGCATGGGCAGGATCATGTAGGGCAGCCAGACGTAGACGAAGACGATGAAGGTGCCGAGGGGACTGGTGGACAGGGAATTGCCGCCGATGCCGGGGATGGCGAGGATGGCGTTCAGGATCATGGACAGGCCCGCGCCTTCGGCGGCCCATGTGACGATGCCTTCCTTGGCAAGGATCAGTTTCCACGCATAGACCTTGACCAGATACGAGGACCAGAGCGGCAGCATCACGCCAAGGTAGAAGATGGCCTTCCATTTGCCCCGTGCGAAGCGGGCGGCGTAATAGGCGATGGGAAAGGCGATGATGGCGCAGCCGATGGTGACGGCGGCGGACATGACCAGCGTGCGGAGGATGATGTCGAGGTTCTGGGCGCGGAACAGTTCGGCATAGGTCTTGAGCGTGAACTCGCGGTTCACCATGCCGGAGAATTCGTCGATCGAGTAGAAGGATTGCAGCAGGAGCGCGGCGAGCGAGCCAAGGTAGACGACGCCCAGCCAGAGAAGCGGCGGGGTGAGGAGGACGGCAAGCAGCAAGCGCGGGTGGCGCCAGAACAGCGCGGTGAGGCGGTCGGCAAGGCCGCGTTCGGGGAAGATGGCGGGGGTGGGGGTGGTCATGGCGCGATCCCCACCCCTTGCGAAACCGTTCCGGGCCGCGCGGCCGTTGACGCGCGGCTTGTTGGGAACGGTGAAGCGAGGTCCGCCCGTGCGCCCGCGCACGGGCCGCGCCCGCCCGCCCCTTGGCGGGCGCGATTCCGCGCCCACCCGGGCAGGCGCGACCCGTGCCCCAAGCGTTGGGTCTGGTTGAACACCCCTTGGAGGCTCGTTGCCTCGCCTCCAATCGGACCGTTGGAAACGTCCACTGGACGTTTCCAAGGCGGTCCTCTGTGGGCTGCGGGTGTCACGCCTCGCCCTCCATCACATGCAGGGCGGTGGGGTCGAAGGCGATCCCCACCGTCGCCCCCGGTTCTGGGACGGGCTGGCCTGCGGGCAGTTGCGCCGCGATCTCTGTCCCGTTCAACGCCACGGTCACGCGCGACCCCGCGCCGAGGTAGCGCAGGCCCGTCACGGTGCCCGACAGCGCCACGCCATCAGCGGCGGTCAGGCGGAGCATTTCAGGGCGGAGCGAGGACCACTTGGCCGGACCGCCGAAGGCGCGCGTCACTTCCGGCGGCAGGACGTTGGAGGAGCCGACGAAATCCGCCACGAAACGGGTGCGCGGATGGGCGTAGATGTCGCGCGGGGTGCCGATCTGGGCGATCCTGCCTTCGTTGAAGACGGCCAGGCTGTCGGCCATCGACAACGCCTCGCCCTGATCATGGGTGACGAAGACGAAGGTGATGCCGAGGCGGGATTGCAGGGCCTTCAATTCGTCCTGCATCGCTTCGCGCAGTTTCAGGTCCAGCGCGCCGAGCGGTTCGTCCAGCAGCAGCACCTTGGGTTCGTTCACCAAAGCGCGGGCCAGCGCCACGCGCTGCCGTTGGCCGCCAGAGAGTTGCGACGGTTTGCGGTCGCCGTAACCATCGAGTTTCACCAGCGCCAGCATCTCTTCGGCCTGCGCTTCGCGGGTGCGGCGGTCCACGCCCTTGACCATCGGGCCATAGGCCACGTTGTCGCGCACGTTCATATGCGGAAACAGCGCATAGTCCTGAAAGACGGTGTTCACGTTGCGGCGGTTGGGGGGGATGTCGCTGACATCCTGACCGAAGATGCGGATCGTGCCGCCGGTGGGTTTTTCAAAGCCCGAGATGAGGCGCAGGCAGGTCGTCTTGCCCGACCCGGAGGGGCCGAGCATCGCGAAGAAGGACCCTTCGGCGATTGTCAGGTCCACGCCATCCACCGCCTTTACGGGCGCATTCGCGGGGCCGAAATGGCGCGAGACGTTGCGGAATTCGACGGCTGCGGTCATGGCGGGTCCAGATGGGCAAACAGGGGGCAAGGGTGCGCGCGGGGAAGCGCGCACCCTACGAGGTTCAGGGAAGGCCGATCAGCGGCCGCCGATGACGCCGATGTAGTCGGACACCCAGCGGTAATAGGGCACGCAGGTATCTTCGCCCTGCGAGCAGTCGGCGACCGGGGTGGTCCAGAAGCGGATCTTGTCGAAATCGTCCAGACCGTTCGCCGTGCAGCCTTCGGCCGTCTGCATCCCGCGCCCGTCGGTGCAGGCGGCAGGAACCGACGGGTTCGCGCCGAACCAGACCGAGAGGTCGGATTGCAGGTTCGAGGACAGCTGATGTTCGAACCACATATAGGCGCAGTTCGGGTGTTCGCTGTCCACGTGCAGCATGGTGGTGTCGGCCCAGCCCGTCGCGCCCTCTTGCGGGATGGTGGAGGCGACGGGGGCACCGCCGGCCTTCAGCAGGTTGACTTGGAACGGCCAAGAGCCGGAGGCGACCACGCCCTCGTTCTTGAAGTCGTCGATCTGGATGAAGGCGTCGTGCCAGTAGCGGCTGACAAGTTCACGCTGTCCGCGCAGCAGGTCGAGCGCGGCTTTGTACTGATCCTCGTTCAGTTCATAGGGCGATTTGATCCCGAGTTCCGGCTTGTGGAACATCAGGTATTGGGCGGCGTCGGCGACGTGGATCGGGCCGTCATAGGCCTGCACGCGGCCCTTGTTGGACTGGCCGTCCGGCAGCGTCTGTTCTTCGAACACGACGTTCCACGAGGTCGGCGGTTCCTTGAACACCTCGGTGTTGTACATCAGGACGTTGGGCCCCCACATATAGGGCACGCCGTAATGCTTGCCGTCCACCGTGTACCACGGCGCGTTTTGCAGGCGCGGGTCGATGGTGCCCCAAGACGGGATGAGGGCGGTGTTGATTTCCTGCACGCGGTCGCCCGCGATCAGGCGGAGCGAGGCGTCGCCCGAGGCGGTGACGAGGTCGAAGCCGCCTTCGTTCATCAGGGCGACCATCTCGTCCGAGGTGTTGGCGGTCTTGACGCTGACCTTGCAGCCGGTCGATTCCTCGAATTTCGTGACCCAGTCGAAGGCCGGGTCGGTTTCGCCGCGTTCGATATAGCCCGCCCATGCGACGATGGAGAGCGCCCCTTCGCCGGGGCCAACCTCTGTCATTTGGGCGAGGGCCGGGGTGAGGCCGGTGATCAGGGCGAGGGCAGAGGTGGCGGCTAGTTTCAGGCTGCGTCCGGTCATGCTGTCTTTCTCCCGTTGGTTGCGCGCACTCTGGCGCGAGGTGTCGGTTTTCCGATCATGTTGAGAGAACCTAGGCGGGACGCGCCGTTTCGCAATATCAAAACGCTGATGGGCGCTATCGGTTTTTCCGATGGATACGCCGCACAGGCGGGTTAGCCTGTGAAAGCCGAGGGCGGGTGTTCAGGTCTGGCGCAAGGTGACGGAGCCTTGCGCCGAGCGGATGAAGTTGCGTGCCGGGGGGGCGAGGGGCGCGCCGCGGCGCCAGGCGAGGCCGACCTGAACGGTGGGAAGGTCGCCCGAGACATCGCGGATCTCGATCCGGTCGCCTTCGAGGGACCACGGGCGATAGACGAGGCTGGGCAGGATGGCGAGGCCTGCGCCCGTCGCGACGAGGGAGCGCACGGCCTCGACGCTGCGGGTGCGGAAGGCGATCTCTGGCTTGACCGGCAGGGCGGCGGTGAGGCGGCGGGTGCTTTCCTCGATCTCGTCGACCATGAGCTGGATCAGCGGCTGGCCGGCGAGTTCGTCCAGAGCGATGGCCTCTTGCTGGGCGAGGGGGTGGCCGAGGGGGAGCCAGAGCCGATAGGGCGAGACGAGGAGGGTTTCCACCTGCAACGCCATACGGTCGCGCACCGAGGAGGTGAGGAGGACCGCGACATCCAGTTCACCACCGATCAGCAGGTGTTGAAGATAGTCGCCGTTATCTTCGATCACGTTGAGTTCGACCTGTGGGAAGGCACGGCGAAAGCGGGAGAGGATGTCGGACAGCACATAGCCCGCAACGAGCGAGGTGACGCCAAGCGAGAGGCGACCGGTGGCGGTTTCAGCCTCGTCCCGAAAGGCGGTGCGGGCGGTGGCGACATCGGAAAGGATC
Organism: Pseudomonadota bacterium; assembly: GCA_039798885.1. Lineage (GTDB taxonomy): Bacteria > Pseudomonadota > Alphaproteobacteria > Rhodobacterales > Rhodobacteraceae > Paragemmobacter. The sequence continues at coordinate 7,366 of JBDKFE010000048.1, forward strand.
TGGCGGGCGTGGCGAAGGAAGGCAGAGCCTTTATGCGTGATCAGCAGTCCGCGCGCCTGACGGTCGAAGAGGAGGACGCCGAGGTCGTCTTCGAGGGCGCGGATCGCTTCGGTCACAGAAGATTGCGAGATGGAGAGGGCGCGGGCGGCACCGGAGACGCTGCCCGCCTCGGCCGCGGCGACAAAGAACTGGAGTTGGCGAAGGGTGAAGGCCATGCGGTGCGCCTTTGGCGGGGGGAAGCCGGAGGGTCACACCCCGTCGTCCATCGGTTTTTGCACCGATGGCGAAGGCGATGGACGAACCCCGTGGGGTATTTGGGCCGAGACGAAACGGAGGAGCGCGGGTCGGTAGTCTGCGACGAGGGTCGTGTATGCGGCAAGGCGGTCGGGGGTGAAATGGTGTGGTTCGGCCAGCAGGTTGACGGTGCCGGGGACGGTGCCGTCCTCGGCGATCAGGGGGAGGTTGGCCGCAGAGCCTAGGCCCATGGCCGTGATCAGGGCGTGGTCGAAGAAGACGGCGGCGAAGTCGGCCGGGGTGTTGGCGACAAAGGGCTGCGCGCGGGTGATGCAGAGGTCGTACCACGCGTCCCGCTCCAGCGGTTTGGTGCCGTGGGTCGGATATTCCTTGGGGTGCGAGGTATAGGCGCGGCGGAAGAGGCCTGCGGTCAGGTCATGCGTCGTCAGGGTAAAGAGGCGCGTGCCGAGGACGGCGCAAGCGTGGTGCAGGGGTTCGATGGGGCCGGGCATGGGCGGATAAGGCCATGGCGCGGCGGTCCTGTCTAGCGTTCCCGCAAGCGGGCCGTGAGGCGCGCGGTCAGGTTGGGCCGGGTCGAGATGTGGGTCCGCCTGTTGCTGCCCTTCGGCGGGAAGGTCCGTTCGGTCGCTGGCGCAGGTGGGGGAAACCCTGTTGACGGGCATGACGGAAGCCGTGCCAAGGGTGGCGCGGATTGGGGGCGGGGCACCCGTGGGGTGACGGGATCTTGGGCGTTTCCTTTGGGCTGTGGGGTTCAGGGGGAAGGAGGACACGTTAACCATAACGCAGAGGCGTTAAGGTTAACGGTCTGGGAGGTGGGAGCGGTCTGGGAGGTGGGAGCGGTCTGGGAGGTGGGAGCGGTCTGGGAGGCGGGAGCGGTCTGGGAGGCGGGAGCGGTCTTGGGCGTGGATGGGTGGGGGCTGGTCTGGCTGGGGCGGCGCTTTCGGTGGGTCAGGTCTGTGCCGGTTTGGGGCAGGGGGGCCTTGGGTGCGCTGGCAGGGCTGCCCTTAGCGGGTACCCTTGCGCATCGCGAGGCGCAGGAGGGTGCGTTCCATGACGGCCATGGCGGGGGCGCGGGACGAGGAGCGGAGGGTCAGGTCGCATTCGACGAGGTCGGTGATGGCCTTTTCAAGCCCTGTGGGGCCCCAGTTCTGGGCCTGCCGGATCATGGCGTCGCGGGCCTTGAAGGGGATGCCGCGGGCCTTGGCGATGCCGGATTGCACGCCGCCGGGATCGGTGACGGCGGTGTGGAGCGCGCGGAAGTGGCGCATGGCCGCGATGCAAAGACCGACGGCCTGTGTCCCCTGCCCTTCGAGCCTGCGCAGGAGGGGGCCGATGTCCTGTGGGCGGCGGTCGGCGACGGCGGCGATAAGGTCGTCCACCTCGGCCTCGATCGTGGCGGGGGCGAGGGCGGCGATTTCGGCGGGTGTCAGGGGGGTGGGGTCGGCGTGCTTGTATAGGGCGATCTTTTCCAGAGTCTGGCGGAAGTCGCCGGGGTCAAGGGCGCGGGCAAGGTTTGTGAGGTCGGTCATCGCCTCGCGGTCGATGGCGGTGAGACCGGCCTTGCGGAGGGCGTCTTCGATTTCTTCGCGGCTGGGGGGGTCGTCGTAGAGACCGATGCAGATGGCGGCGGGGTGTTTTTCGAAAAGCGTCTTGAGGGCGGATTTGCCGGTCAGGCCGCCTGCGGTGACGATGATGGTCGCGTCACCCGCGCGCCATTCCCGGAGCGCGGTGTCGAGCGTGGCGGTAAGGCTGTCGGTCGCATCTTCGACAAAGGCGACGCGGGGGCCGGGGAAGAAGCCTTGCGCCTTGATTGCGTCAAGCAGGAGGGCCGTGTCCTTGCGCAGGTCAGAGGCGGGGATGCGGGTCAGGCGCATCTCGCCCTCGCCTTCGGGGCCGATGAGGGCGGCGATGGCGTCTTGGCGTTTCAGGGCGACGCGCATGGGGTCGGCGCCGAAGATGAGGAGGGCCGGTTTGCCCGGATCGGGCTTGGCGCAGTAGCGCGTGGCCTCTAACCCCTTGAGGATCATGGGAGGGCGGGGGCAGCGGCGATGAGGCGGGTGATGACCTGATCGGCAAGGATCACCGACAGGCGGCGGGCGGCATCATCTTCGGCCGCGAGGCCTGCGACGGTGGTGCCGGTGGCAGACCATGAGGTGAAGCCGCGCACGGTGCCGCCCGCGACGCGGGTGCCAGAGGCGCGGTCGGTCAAGGTGAAGGTGGCGCTGCCCCTTAGTGTGTAGCGGGTGGTCGCGTTGTCCGACGTGATGCCGCCCGCTTCGCGACTGGCGGCAAGGCTGTAGCTGAGGTCGTAGGCCGGGGCCTGCGCGCGGCCGAGCCGCGATTCGAACCGGGCGACGAAGGTGAAGTCCTCACGCGTGGCGGGGGACTGCACGGCGATTCGGCCGCGCAATTTGGTGGCCCCGCCTGCGGGCCCATAAGCGGGGGTGAAGCCGCAGGCCGCAAGCGGCAGGGCGGCAAGGCCCAAGAGGAAGGTGCGGCGGTCAGACGACGACATTGATGATGCGCCCCGGGACGACGATGATCTTCTTCACCGGCTGCCCGGCGAGGAACTTGACCACAGCTTCGTCTGCGAGGGCGATCTTTTCAACCTCGGTTGCGGGCATATCCTTTGGAACGGTGATTTCCGCCCGCCGCTTGCCGTTGATCTGGATGGGAAGGGTGACGGAATCCTCGACCAGAAGGGCGGGGTCGGCCTTGGGCCAAGCGGCCTGCGTCACGAGGCCCGCGCCGCCGAGCATGGACCACACCTCTTCGGCCAGATGCGGGGTCATGGGCTGCATCAGCTGGGCGAGCACGCGCAGGGCGTCGCGCTTGGCGGCGGTGCCGGATTGTGCGCGTTGGATGGTGTTGGTGAATTCGTAAAGCTTGGCGATCGCCTTGTTGAAGGCAAAGCCTTCGATGCCCTTCGTCACCTCGTCGATGGCCTTGGCCGTGGCGCGGGCGAGGGCGGTGTCTTCGGCGGGATTCGCGGGGGTATCGGATTGCGCGACATCGTCTGCGATGCGCCAGACGCGGGAGAGGTGCTTGAAGGCGGCCTCGGCCCCCGATGCGGTCCATTCCACGTCGCGTTCGGGCGGGCTGTCGGACATGACGAACCAGCGGGCGGTATCGGCGCCGAACTGGGCGATGATGTTCATCGGGTCCACGACGTTCTTTTTGGACTTGGACATCTTGGCCGACGGGATGATGTCCACCGCCGTGCCGTCCTTGAGCGTGGCACCCGAGTCGGTGCGAAGGATGTCTTCGGGCAGGTGGTAGACAGGCCGACCGTTGGCGTCGCGGGTCAGGTAGATTTCGTGCGTCACCATGCCTTGGGTGAAGAGGGCGTTGAAGGGTTCCACCGCCTTTTGCGGCAGATGCCCGGTCTTGGCCATGGCGCGGGCGAAGAAGCGGGAATAGAGCAGGTGCAGGATCGCGTGTTCGATGCCGCCGATATACTGGTCCACATTCATCCAGTAATCCGCATCCTCGGCCACGGTCGGGGTGGTGGCGCGGGGGGCGGTGAAGCGGGCGTAGTACCACGAGCTGTCCACGAAGGTGTCCATCGTGTCCGTCTCGCGCCGGGATTTGGCACCGCATTTGGGGCAGGTGCAGTCGCGCCAAGTCGGGTGGCGGTCGAGCGGGTTTCCGGGCACGTCGAAGGTGACGTCATCGGGCAGCTTGATGGGCAGGTTCTTCTTGTCTTCGGGGACCACGCCGCAGGTGGGGCAGTGGACGACCGGAATGGGGCAGCCCCAGTAGCGCTGGCGCGAGATGCCCCAGTCACGCAGGCGGAACTTGGTGACGCCCTTGCCGTAGCCGTTTGATTCGGCGTGGGAAATGGCGGCGGCGATGGCCTCTTCGCCGGTCTGGGTGGCGTTGCCTGCAAAGCCGCGCACATAGGTGACGCGTTCGGATTTCATCGGGACGAAGGCAGCAGACAGGGGGGCGTCGGCGTCGCCTTCGGCGGTGAAGACGGCCTTGATGGGCAGGGCGTATTTGGTGGCGAAGTCGAAGTCGCGCTGGTCATGGGCGGGGCAGCCGAAGATGGCGCCGGTGCCGTAATCCATCAGGATGAAGTTGGCGATCCAGACCGGCAATTCCCATGTCGGGTCCAGCGGGTGCTTCACGCGGATGCCGGTGTCGTAGCCGATCTTTTCCGCCGTTTCGATCTCTTCCGCGCTGGTGCCGCCCTTGCGGCATGCGGCGATGAAGTCCGCGACCTTCGGGTCGTGTTCCAAGGCCTTGGCGAGCGGGTGGTCGGCGGAGATGGCGGCAAAGCTGGCGCCCAGCAGCGTGTCGGGGCGGGTGGTGTAGACCTCTAGCCGGTCAAAGCCTGCGGGCGCGCCGACGGTTTCGAAGGCGAATTGCAGGCCGCGCGACTTGCCGATCCAGTTGGCCTGCATCAGGCGCACCTTTTCCGGCCAGTCGGTGAGCGTGTCGAGCGCGTTCAGAAGGTCTTCGGAATAGTCCGAGATCTTGAAGAACCATTGCGTCAGTTCCCGCCGTTCCACCGCCGCGCCAGAGCGCCAACCCTTGCCGTCGATCACCTGTTCGTTGGCAAGCACGGTCATGTCGACGGGGTCCCAGTTCACGACGGCGTTCTTGCGGTAGACGAGGCCCGCGTCCAGCATGTCGATGAACATGGCCTGCTGTTGGCCGTAATATTCCGGGTCGCAGGTGGCGAATTCGCGGGACCAGTCGATCGACAGGCCCAGCGGTTTCATCTGGGCGCGCATGTCGGCGATGTTGCCGTAGGTCCAGTCCTTGGGGTGGCCGCCGCGTTCCATCGCGGCATTCTCGGCGGGCATCCCAAAGGCATCCCAGCCCATCGGGTGCAGGACGCTGTATCCCGCCGCCGCCTTTTGCCGGGCCACCACATCGCCCATCGTGTAGTTGCGGACGTGCCCCATATGGATGCGCCCCGACGGATAGGGGAACATCTCAAGCACATAGTACTTCGGCTTTGCCGGGTCGCGCTTGGCCGTGAAGGCACCTGCCTCGTCCCAGGCGGCCTGCCATTTCGGTTCGGTCTGGGACGGTTCGTAGCGCGACATTTCTAGAAGCCCTCGGCGTTCGGGTTGCGCGCGTGGTTATACAAGCCGCAACGCCAAGGTCCAGTGATCCCAAGCGTGCCGCAAGACGATGCCTGCGGCAGGCTTGCGGCGCGGGGAGGCCGACAGAATCAGAGGTTGCTGTCTTGAATCCGCAGTTGGCGGGCGCGGGTGAGGATCGCATCTTCGATCGCGCGGGTGGTGCCCGGATCGACCGCACCACCACCCGATCCCTGCAGCGCGACCTTCAGGCTGCGCGCATCAAGCGCCGGGTCTTGCACGTAGATCGTCGCGCGGTAGGACCGGCCGCCGCCCGGGGGGGTGCCGTAGCCGGTGACGATGACGCCGGTGAAGGGGTCCACCGATTCGATGGGAAGGAAGTTCAGCACGTCCAGCGAGGCACGCCACAGGTACTTGTTCACCTCGACCGTCGTGTTGGGATCGTCGGCGTTGGAGAAGAGGTCCCAGATGGTCGAGCGGGGCTGATCCTCGCCGCTGGCGCGGGCAAGGGCGGCGCGCTGCGCGTCGGCGCGTTCGCGGCGGTCCAGCGTTTGTTCAGACGGAACCGACGGGGCGTTGCGGCGGAAGAGGCCGCTGTCGCCGCTGGCGATGCCGGTCCCGCAGGCCGAGAGGGAAACAAGAACGCCGCCGATCAGCGCGACTTGTGCCAAGCGATGCAGGTTCATCCAGTCCCCCGTAAGTCCTTCGGTTCCGTGTCTAGCCCACCGTTTCAGGCGTGCCAAGGCTTTTCCCCCCCGCCCCGCACGACGCACGCGCGGTGCGCGCGCATCCGCGCGTGCGGCGGGCGGGTGACGGGTGTTCAACATCGCCTGCCGCGCCTGCCGGACCGCCGTCCGCAGCAGCCGATGGGCGGCAGCCGGGGGGCGCGGAACCGACTGTGGCAAGACTGCACCACGGCACAGGGCTTTAACCTTTGCTAACTGTCCGTCGTTGCATTCCGGGTCGGTAAGAATGATTAACAAGTCATCCCCTTCCCGGATTCCCCTGGGTTGGGCGTTCCTTAAGACAACGAGGGAAAACGATGAAAAAGATTCTTCTCGCGACCACGATGCTGATCGGCACCGCTGGCTTCGCTGCTGCTGAAGT
>JBDKFE010000049.1:0-4906 GCA_039798885.1 Pseudomonadota bacterium
GATCCGCTTGGGTGGGGGCAAGCGGTGGCGCGTCTGCCCATGCCCCGGTTCGGAGCAAGGTTCCGATGCATCGCCCGCTGACGCGCGCGACCCGGTGTCGTCAGAGGAACTTGGGTTGCCGCGGGGCAGGGTGGGCCACTAGCCTACTCAGATGACAAAACGCTCCCCTTTCCGCTACTTCAAGACGAGCCCGGAGATCATCCGGCTTGCGGTGATGCTTTACATCCGTATCCCGTGATCGCTGCGCAACGTCGAAGACTTACTGCACGAACGCGGGATCGAGATCAGCCACGAAACGGTGCGTTACTGTTGGAACCGGTTCGGTCCGATGTTTGCCGCGGAACTCCGTCGCAAGTGGGTGGATCGAATGCGAGGTCGCAAACAGTGGCGCTGGCACCTCGACGAAGTGTTTGTGAAGATCAACGGCGTGACACATTACCTCTGATCTATACCGACGGGCGGATCGCTGTGATCAAGAACAGCCGCCGCGCGGTCTATGGCAATGACCAGAGGGTAGAGCTTCTTGGGGCCGATGGGCTTTGCAGGCGCAGAACATGCTGGAACACAGTGTGTTCAAGTCGAACACGGCAGGCGTGACGGGCGCGAAGCCCACTTACTTCTTCCTCGAACGCTACATGTCCGCCTCTGTCCTCGCAGGGGCGGGCAGAGACCTTGACTGACTGCTTTTTGGGAGAGATCGGAGGCCCACCGACCGTCCGCCTTCCGCCCTTAGGCGCTGTTCGCGTTTCCTGATCTTTTGAACCCGTCAGAGTTCAATCTGGCAGTCAGATAGTCGATCAAGACCCTGACTTTGGCCGGCAGCAGTTTGGTTTCGGTCAAGGCATATACAGCGACCTTCGGGGGACGCCATTCGGGCAGGACAGGAGCGAGCTTTCCCGCCGCCACATCCGGCTCGGCGAGAGCTGTCGGCAGCGAAACGATCCCGCCATCTCTCAGGGCGAGGCGGTGCAGCAGACCGACATTGTTCGCCGTGACCGGCCCGGTGACAGCAACTTGCATCGCGTTCGAAAGCCTCTGGAGGTGCCAAGGCCGGTTTGCGATGCGTAAACAGATATGTGACAACAGGTCCTGCGGGTCCGTGGGCTGACCCGAGGCTGCCAGATAGGTTGGCGATGCATATAGACCCACGGGCACCTCAACCAGCTTCCGGGCGATGAGGTTCGGCTCTGCGGGCAGGCCGATGCGGATTGTCACATCAAGCGGCTCTGCAACAAGATCACTTTGCCTTGGCGACACATCCAGATGCAATGTGATGCCCGGATAGGCGCGCGTGAAATCGCTGAGCAGGTCAGACAGGTAGATCAGCGCGAAGTCCACGGGGACGGATGCGCGGATAACGCCGCTGGGCTGACTGACCATGTCGGACAGTTCTTCATGGGCAAGGCGGGCCTCGTCCACGATGCGCCGACAACGATCGTAGTAAAGCCGCCCCGCTTCGGTCAATTCCACGCGTCGTGTGCTTCGATTGAACAGCCGCAGGCCGATGTCGCGCTCCAGATCGGCAATCCGCCGCGACACCGAGGAATTTGGCAGACCCAAGCTGTCGGCAGCGGCCCGGAACCCGCCACAAGCAGCCACTTCGATGAAGAGTTCCATGTTTCGGAAGACATCCATGATTGCCCCGTCAGTGGATCAGTAAGGTCCATCTATGGCGGTTTATTGTCGTTCCATAAAGCAATAAACGTGACACATCTGCGGCGGCGCGTTGTCGGACGCCAAGGACTGGAGTGAACCATGACACAATCCGAAAATGCTGCTTTGCCCAAGACCCCGACAGTTCTTGTCGTGGGAGCTACCGGTTTCTTGGGTGCAAAGATCCTGAAGGCAATGGCGGGGCAGTCCGGCGTCGACGTTCGTGCAATGTCCCGGAGCGCGAAGGCTGAAGCGGGTTGGGTGCAGGCCGACCTCATGGACCCGGCTTCGCTGGATCGGGCGTTGCGCGGGGTGGATGTGGTGGTGAGTTCCGCCAATGGCTATATGAAGGAAAGCATCGTCGCCGATTTCGCCGGAAACCGGAACCTGATCGAGGCGGCGGTTCGGGCCAAGGTGAAGCGGTTCGTTTTCCTGAGCGTCGTGGGTTGCGATCAAGCCCCTGACGTGCCGCATTTCCATGCCAAGAAAGTGGCTGAAGACCTGCTCTGTGCGTCGGGCATTCCCTATGTCTTCATCCGCGCCCCGGCATTTCTGGATCAGGCCGATGACTATCTGGCGAATGGGCTGCGGAAAGGGCGGTTCTACGGCATCGGTGACCGCGATATTCGCTGGTCCTATGTTCTGAGCGATGATCTCGCCGGATGTCTGGCCAAAGCGGCCATTCATTCCGATCCTGATATTCTAAACCAGACGATCGATATCAGCTGGAGCGATGGCCCACACAGCCAGAGGGACCTTTCGCGCATCGTTGCGGAAGTCACGGCAAAGCCGGTTTCGCTCTGGATTGTTCCATGGTGGGTCTTGCGATTGGCGGTGCGGCCTGTGCGGATGTTTTCCGACCTCGGTTATGACCTGTTGCAAATGTTTCTGTTTTTCCGGACCGGCAAATTTGTTGCCGACACGTCCCTGCAACGCCGTTTCTTCGGACAACCGCCATCCGCCCGTGACGCCATCGCACGTTGGGCCATGCGTGCGGGGCTTGTCCGCTAAATCCCGCAGCAAGCAGGTCCCGGTTGAGACAACGCCGAACTGCCTGCGCGTTATTGGATATGGGAAGCCAGCCGACGTCGTATCAGTCCCGTGATACTTCCCAAGGTGCCACCCAATCGCCCTTTACCCGCAGGTCGATCCCCGCATCCTCTTCGATCAGTTTGCAGACTGTCATTTCGCCAGCCTCCATGCCGTAACGCTCGCCTGCTTCGCGGAAGCGGGCGTGTGTGGCATCTGTCATCTCTGAGCGTACACCCGTGTCGTCCATCAATTCCTTGATCAACGACAAATCCTTGAGACACAATTTGATCGGGAAGGACGGATCGTAATGGCCCGCAAAGATCGACGGAACGTCATGTGACAGGACAAAACTGTCTGCCGCGCCGCCCTTCATGACCTCCCACCAGACGGCGGGGTCGAGGCCGGCAACCTTGGCACACACCATCGCCTCGCCAATGGCGGCGGCGTGAACCTTCCAGAGTTGGTTGTTGACCAGCTTGGCAACGTAGCCGTTGCCATAGCGGCCAACCTTGCGCAGTTGCCCCATCGCTTCGATCACGGGGCGGGCGGCTTCGATGTCATCATCTGTGCCACCCACGAACATCGGCATATCACCGCGGATCGCCGCATCGACCGATCCCGTGACCGGAGCGTCGACCGGTCGGCCGCCCTTGGCCATGAAATCCTTGACGAGTTCCCGCATGAACTTTGGCGACGATGTCGTCATGTCGACCCACAGCTTACCATTGCAGTCGCCGTGGATCAGCCCGTTCGGCCCCTTTAACACGGCCTCACATTGCGGAGGGCCGAAAACCATCGAGACCACGCAGTCCACCTGATCGATCACCGCCTTTGGACTGTCGGCCCAAGCCGCACCCAGAGCAATATGGTCCCTTGCGGCCTCGGGGCGAAGATCATGGACCACCGTCTGGAACCCTGCACGCAGGATATTCTTTGCGGCGTTGCCGCCCATCGTACCAAGACCGATGAAACCGACCTTCATATTGGACCTCCGAGTTTTCTACCGGATAGGCGATCCAAGTGGCATCGGTAAAACAACTTTCACTTTTGCCTCACATCGGTTTATCCAATCCTATGCACGATATCGACACCAAGCTTTTACGCTCATTCCTGACCGTCGCGGCGGAGCGGAGCTTTTCGCGGGCCGCGTCACGGCTTGGCTGTTCGCAGGCGACTATGTCGCAGCGCATCCTGCAACTCGAGGCGCTCATGGATGTCGCTCTGTTCCGTCGCGATTACCATGATGTGACGCTGACCGCCGCCGGCCATGACATTCGGGCCGAAGCGCAGGGTGTCGTCGACGCCCATGACGCCATGATGGCGCGGGTCGCGCGGGGGCGGGTCGCGGGCAGCGTCCGGCTGGGGATTGCCGAGGATTATGTGCTGCCGATGTTGCCAAATCTGTGGCGGACAGCGCAGCAGCGTTTACCGGGGGTCGAAATATCGGTCGTGACCGGATTGAGCCGCGACCTCTGTCGTCAGGTGGAGGCGCGGACGCTCGACATGGCAGTCGTGACCCTGCCCGAGATTCTGCCAAACACCCGCGTTCTGGCAGAGCCGCCGCTCTTGTGGGTTGCATCCCCCGCATTCGAGATGCCGGAGGATGGGGTGCTGCCGCTTGCGCTCTTTCCCGAGGGCTGCGCCTTTCGTGCGGCTTGTCTGCCGCGTTTGACGCAACCGCATCGTCTGGCGCTGGTGAGCGCGTCGGGTCAGGTCATACACTCGGCCGTTGTTGCGGGGTTGGCCGTCACGGTGATGGCCGGGGGGACGGTTCCGCACGATCTCGACGTGTTCAGGGGTTTGCCAGACCTTCCATCCACCTGCATCCAGATCGTCACCCGAACGCAAGGCTTGTCTGCGGCCGCCGAGGCGGTCCAGCAGCTTGTGGAGGGGCTTTGGTAAAGGTGGGGTAGAGGTCCACGAAAAGGAACGACGATTACGGGGGGTATTGTCAGAGAAGGTTTTCTTCGGGCGATCCGGGTACCCCGCTGGCCTGAGCGCGTGACCCAGCGCCCCCCCTTTCGCTCGTTCAAGACGAGTCCTGACGTCATGCGTCTTTCGGTGATGCTCGACATCCGTTCTTCTTTGTCGCGGCGCAACATCCAAGACCTGCTGCATGAACGCGGGATCGAGATCAGACACGAAACGGAGCGCTACTGGTGGAACCGTTTCGGTCCAATTTTTGCTGCGGAACTGACGCTCGCGTGTCTCGAAGGTGGCT
>JBDKFE010000050.1:0-39590 GCA_039798885.1 Pseudomonadota bacterium
CGCGGCCAAACCACTTGCCCACCTCGCGGGCATAATAGCCCGCCGCATTCACCACGATCTCGCAGCGGATATCGCCCTTGGGGGTCGAGATGACCCATTCATCCCCCTCGCGCCGCGCGCCCGTCGCCGGGCAGAACCGCTCGATCCGCGCGCCCATCTGACGCGCGCCCTTTGCCAGCGCCTGGGTCAACTGCGCCGGATCGATATCACCATCATAGGGATCATACAGCGCCCCGGTCAGATCATGCGTATCCACGAACGGGTATTTCGACCGGATCTCCTCGGGCGACAGGATCGTCAGATCCATCCCCTGATAGCGCCCCATCCCCGCCACGCGCTGGAACTCCTGCAAGCGCTCCTTGCTATGGCCCAACCGCACCGATCCGGTGACGTGGTAGTTCATCGGATAATCGACCAGCGCACCCAACTCGCGATACAGCTGCGCCGAATAGCGCTGCATGTTCATGATCGACCAGCTGGACGAAAAGGTCGGCACGTTCCCCGCCGCATGCCAAGTCGACCCGGCGGTCAACTCGTTCTTCTCCAGCAGGACGCAATCCGTCCACCCCGCCTTCGCAAGATGATACAGCGACGACGCCCCCACCGCGCCCCCGCCAATGATCACCACCCGCGCGCTTGTCGGAAATTCGGCCATCGCATCCTCCCGCGGCCCTCTCTGCGGGGCCTTCTGTCGCGGCGCAGGATGACAGCCCGGACGCCCCCTTTCAATTCGCCCCGAACCCGCCTATTGATCGAAAAACCCGATTAGGTCACACCGCGCGCCCCCATGCAGATCGACCATCTCGAAACCTTCCTCGACCTCTGCGACACCCGCAGCTTCAACCGCACGGGCGAAAGGCTGGGCATCACCCAATCCACCGTCTCTGCGCGCATCGCCGCCCTCGAACAGGCGCTCGGCGCGAAACTCTTCACCCGCTCCCGCGCCGGAACCGACCTCACGACCGAAGGCGCCCGCTTCGAACCCCATGCCCGCGCCCTCCGCCACGAATGGCACGAAGCGCGTCGCCGCATCCAAGTGCCCGACCGCGCCGCCCATCTGATCCGGCTCGGCATCCAGAACGACCTCGCGGCCCAGCATATCGGCGAATGGATCGCCGATTTCCGCCGCGCGCTGCCCGACACCGCCTTCTACATCGAACCCGACTATTCCAACCAGATGTGCGCCGATGTCCTGACGGGCATCCTCGACTTTGCGGTGATGTATTCCCCCAAACCCCATCCCGACCTGCATTTCTCTGAACTGGGCGAAGTGACCTACCGCATGGTCAGCACCGACACCGACCGCCGCGCCGGGGTAAAGCCCGAAACCTTCATCTTCGCCCATTTCTCCCCGATGTTCGAAGCCCTGCACCGCGACCTGACGCCGGAATTCGCCTCCGCCCCCGTCTCGGTCGGGCAAAGCGCCACCGTCGCCTCCCTCCTCACCGCCATGGGCGGCGCGGGCTATGTGCTCGAACGCACCGCCACCCAGATGCTCGCCTCAGGCCGCTTCCGCGAAGTGACCGACGCCCCCGTCCTGCGCCAGCCCGTCTATGCCGCCACCCACCTGCGCCACCGCATCACGCCGCTGCACCGCAAACTGCACCGCATCGTCCAACGCCGCCTCTCTGGCCGCTGATCCCGCCCCCATTTTCCGTTCCCAAATATCCTCGGGTGGGTCCGGGAGGGCGAAGCGCCTCCCGGGGTCAGCCAAGGGCGGGCCGCCCGGGCCCCCATCCCCCAAATTTCTTCCAAGAAATTTGCAAAAATCTTCAAAGATTTTTGCCTTACCCACCCCCTACCGCACCGCCCGCAGCGTGCTGACAGTTTGCGGTACAGGTTCCGGCACAGACCCCGGACAGGCTCAGACCACGGTCCGCAGCCGATACCCCGGCCCATGCAGCAGCCGGACAAAGGTGATCGGCGCCTCTGCCGTCCATGTCACCCGTTCGGTCACGAAAACCGGATCGCCCGCCGAAATCCCCAAGGCCGCCGCCTCGCCGACAGTCGCCGCCTCGGCGGAAAAGGCAATGTCGCCCGTGGCATAGGCGACATTCTGCACCAACCACTCATTCGCGCTCATCCCCGCGAAATCCGGCACCACCCGCCCCGGCAGACCACCGGGATTAAGCCACCGCACCTCATGTGCAAAGGGCCGCCCCCCCGCCAGATGCAGCGTCTCCAGAAACAGCATGGACACCCCCGCCGGAACCCCCATCCGCAGCGCCGCCGCCAAGGGAATCCCCTCCATCCGCGCGGCCAGCACGCGATGGGCATAAGGCTCTCCCCGCGCTTCAACCTCTTGACGGATAATGGAAATATCCAGCGTCGCCTTGCGCACGGGCAACAGCGCAACCCGCGTCCCGGCCTTTCTGCGCCGCTCCAACAACCCCGCCTCCGCCAAGGCCTGCAGCGCCCGGTTCACCGTGGCCCGCGCCACCCCGAACTCCACCGCCAAGGCCTCCTCGCCCGGGATCACCGCCCCCGGCGGCCAGTCCCGTGCCCGGATGCGCCGCAGCACCTCGTCCCGCACGCCTTCCCAGCCCATCACGCCCGCTCCCGCAGACCCGCCATCACCGCGCGGAACCGCCGCCCGACCGCCGCGCGCGCCACATGCCGCCCCCCCGTCACCACATGCCGCCCGGCCGACCAGACCTCGGCCACCAACCCATCATTCCCCGCAAAAACAAAGGCATCGAGGATTTCGTCCCCCTCCCGCCCCGCCAGATGCAGGCTCTCCATATCCAACCCCACAAGGTCCGCCACCGCGCCCACGGCAATCGCGCCCGAGGCCCGCCCCGCCGCCCGCGCGCCCCCGGCCACGGCACCCTCCCACAGCACCCGCCCCGTGGACCGCGCGCCCTCCGCCAGCATCGCCCGCCCGCGATCCCGCAGCCGCTGCGAATACTCAAACAGGCGCAATTCCTCGGCCAGCGATATCCGCACATTGCTGTCCGACCCCACGCCCCAAGCCCCGCCAGCCCCGGCAAACCGCACCCCGTCAAAGATGCCATCCCCCAGATTGGCCTCGGTGATCGGGCACAGCCCCGCCACCGCCCCAGACCGCGCCAAGGCCACCGTCTCGACCTGCGTCATCTGCGTGCAATGGATCGGGCACCAACGCCCATCCACCCCCGCATTGGCCAAAAGCCACTCCACCGGACGCGCACCCAGCGCGGCGGAAACCTCTTCCACCTCAGCCACTTGCTCGGCCAGATGAATGTGGATCGGCGCGTCCTTCGCGATCTCCTCCGCCATCCGCAACCCCGCCAGATCGACCGCGCGCAGCGAATGCGGCGCCACCCCCGTCACCCCATCCGGCAAGCGCGACACCGCCTGCGCCGCCCCCTCCCACAGCCGCGCAAACCGCTCTGGATCAGTGCCGAACCGCATCTGACCCGAGGTCAGCGCCCGCCCGTCACAGCCCCCGCGCTGATAGAGAACCGGCAGCAGCGTCAGCCCGAACCCCGTCTCCTCCGCCGCGTTGACGATCCGTTCAGACATTTCTGCAAGCGTCGCATAAGCCACGCCCCCCGGCTGGTGATGCAGGTAATGAAACTCCGCCACGGCGGCGTAACCCGCTTCCGCCATCTCCACCATCACCTGCGCGGCAATCGCCTCCACATCCTCAGGCGTCAACCGATCCAGAAAGCGATACATCAGCGTCCGCCACGTCCAGAAACTGTCCTGCCCCGCGCTTCGCCGCTCTGTCATCCCCGCCATCGCCCGCTGGAACGCATGGGAATGCAGGTTCACCGGCGCGGGCAACAAACAGCCCACCCGCAGCCCCCCCGCCGCAGGCCCTGCGCCCCCTGTCCCAACCGACACGATCCGCCCGCCCTCGACCCGCACCCCCACATCCGCAGCCCAGCCCCCCGGCAGCAGCGCGCGCTCCGCATGGATCAGCATGTCCGTCCCTCGCTTGACAGGTCATTATGTATAGACATAATAACGCCAAGCTCAGACATAAGGCAAGGTGCCATGGCGATTCTCCTCACCGGGATCACGGCCGCGACGATGCGGGGCGGCTATGGCCTCATCCCTGACGCGGCCCTCCTGATCGAAGGCGACAGCATCGCCTGGATCGGCCCCCGCGCACAGGCCCCCAAGGCGCAATCCCTTGACTGTCAAGGAAAACTCCTCACCCCCGGCCTGATCGACGCGCATAGCCACCTCGTCTTCGCGGGCAACCGCGCCGCCGAATTCGAACTCCGCCTCCAAGGTGCCAGTTACGAAGACATCGCCCGCGCTGGCGGCGGCATCCTCTCCACCGTCGCCGCCACCCGCGAAGCGACCGAAGACGACCTCATCGCCCAATCCCTCCCCCGGCTCGACGCGATGATCGCCCAAGGCACGACCACCGTCGAAATCAAATCCGGCTACGGCCTGACCATCGCAGACGAGCTAAAGATGCTCCGCGCCGCCCGCCGTCTTGGCCAGTTGCGCCCCGTCACCATCACCACCACCCACCTCGCCGCCCATGCCATCCCCCCGGAATACAAAGGCAATCCCGACGCCTATATCGAAGAGGTCGCCATCCCCTCCCTCCGCGCCGCCCATGCCGAAGGGCTGATCGACGCCGTGGACGCCTTTTGCGAAACCATCGCCTTCACCCCGGCACAGGTGGACCGCCTTTTCACCGCCGCCCGCGCCCTCGGCCTGCGCGTGAAACTCCACGCCGAACAACTGTCTGACCAAGGCGGCGCGCAACTCGCCGCCCGCCACGCGGCGCTTTCGGCAGACCATCTTGAACATCTCTCGCCCGAAGGCGTGGCCGACATGGCCCTTGCAGGCACCGTCGCCTGCATCCTGCCGGGTGCCTATTACACCCTGCGCGACACCCAACCGCCCCCCATCGCCGCCCTGCGCGCGGCAGGCGTTTCCATGGCTGTCGCCACCGATTGCAACCCCGGCTCCTCGCCCATGACCTCGCTGCCGCTGGCCATGAACATGGCCTGCACCCTTTTCCGCATGACGCCGGAAGAAGCCCTCCTCGGCACCACCGCCCACGCCGCCCGCGCCTTGGGCCTGACCGATCGCGGCACCCTCGCGCCGGGGCTGCGGGCCGACCTCTGCCTCTGGAACGCCACGCATCCGGCCGAACTCAGCTACCGCATCGGCGCCGAAGCCTTGCACAAATCCATCATCGGAGGCCGCCTTGACGCCTGAAATCCTGACCCCCGCGGCCGTCACACTTGCACAAATCGAAGAAATCTACCGCCAAGAGCGTCCCGTGCAACTGCACCCCTCTGCCCGCCTTGGGGTGGACTCCGCAGCCCAACAGATCGCCGCCGCCGCCGCAGGGGACACCGCCGTTTACGGCGTCAACACGGGCTTTGGCAAACTCGCCTCGCTCAAGATCGCGGCCAAGGACACCGCCACCCTCCAGCGCAACCTGATCCTGTCCCATTGCTGCGGCGTGGGCGACCCGATGCCCCGCAATGTCGCCCGCCTGATGATGGCGCTGAAACTCCTTTCCCTCGGTCGCGGGGCCTCTGGCGTCCGGTGGGAAATCATCGCCCAGATCGAAGCGATGCTCGCACAGGGCATCACCCCCGTCATCCCGGCCCAAGGCTCCGTCGGGGCCTCCGGCGACCTCGCCCCGCTTGCCCACATGACCGCCGCGATGATCGGCGCGGGCGAGGCAGAGGTGGACGGCCGCATCCTCCCCGCGACCGAGGCGCTGGCGCTCAAGGGCCTGACGCCCATCACGCTCGGCCCCAAGGAAGGGCTGGCCCTGATCAACGGCACCCAATTCTCCACCGCCTACGCGCTTGCGGGCCTCTTCGATGCATGGCGCAACGCCCAAGCCGCCCTCGTGATCTCGGCCCTTTCCACCGACGCCATCATGGGCTCCACCGCCCCGCTGCACCCGCAAATCCATGCCCTGCGCGGCCATGCCGGCCAGATCGAGGCGGCGGCCACCCTCCGCGCCCTGCTCGACGGCTCGCCCATCCGCGAAAGCCACCGCGAAGGCGATACCCGCGTGCAAGACCCCTATTGCATCCGCTGCCAACCGCAGGTCACGGGTGCCGCCATGGACATCCTGCGCCAAGCCGCGCAAACCCTTGAAATCGAAGCCAATGCCGCCACCGACAACCCGCTGGTTCTGGCCGATGGCCAGATCGTCTCGGGCGGCAATTTCCACGCCGAACCCGTGGGCTTCGCCGCCGACATGATCGCCCTTGCCCTCAGCGAGATCGGCGCCATCGCCCAGCGCCGCGTGGCCCTGATGGTGGACCCCACCCTCTCCTTCGACCTGCCGCCCTTCCTGACACCCAATCCCGGCCTCAACTCCGGCCTGATGATCGCCGAAGTCACCACCGCCGCCTTGATGAGCGAAAACAAACACCTCGCCCACCCCACCGTCACCGACTCCACCCCCACCTCCGCGAACCAAGAGGACCACGTCAGCATGGCCGCCCACGGCGCCCGCCGCCTGCGCCAGATGAACGCCAACCTCTCCCGCATCCTCGGGGTCGAAGCGCTCTGCGCCGCCCAAGGCGTCGAATTCCGCGCCCCCCTCAAAACCTCGCAACCGCTGCAACAGACACTCGCCCGCCTGCGCGCCGAAGTCGAAACCCTTGGCGAAGACCGCTACCTCGCGCCCGACCTCGAAACCGCCGCTTGCCTTGTCGCCTCAGGCGACCTCGCCGCGGCCGCAGGCCTCCCGCTTCCCACGCTCTGAAGGGCAACCCCAATGAACAAGCGCCACAACCTCCGCGACGTCTTCCCCCCCACCGGCCCCGAAATCACCGCGAAAAGCTGGCTGACAGAGGCGCCGATGCGGATGCTGATGAACAACCTGCATCCCGACGTGGCCGAAAACCCCCACGAACTCGTGGTCTATGGCGGCATCGGCCGCGCGGCCCGCACGTGGGAGGATTTCGACCGCATCGTCGCCACGCTGAAAACCCTCAACGACGACGAAACCCTGCTCGTGCAATCGGGCAAACCCGTCGGCGTCTTCCGCACCCACAAGGACGCCCCCCGCGTCCTGATCGCCAATTCCAACCTCGTCCCCCATTGGGCGACATGGGACCATTTCAACGAACTCGATAAGCGCGGCCTCGCCATGTACGGCCAGATGACCGCCGGATCGTGGATCTACATCGGCACCCAAGGCATCGTCCAAGGCACCTATGAAACCTTCGCCGAAGCGGGCCGCCAGCATTACGGCGGCGATCTCAAGGGACGCTGGATCCTGACCGGGGGCTTGGGCGGCATGGGCGGCGCGCAACCCCTCGCCGCCGTCATGGCGGGCGCCTGCTGCCTTGCGGTCGAAATCGACGAAACCCGCATCGATTTCCGCATCCGCACCCGCTACCTCGACGCCAAGGCCCATACGCTGGACGAAGCCCTCGCCCTCATCGCCGACTGGACCGCGAAGGGAGAGGCGAAATCCGTGGGCCTGCTCGGCAATGCCGCCGACATCTTCCCCGAACTCGTCGCCCGCATGAAACAGGGCGGCCCCCGCCCCGACATCGTCACCGACCAAACCTCGGCCCATGACCCGCTGCATGGCTACTGCCCGACGGGCTGGACCGTGGCCGAATGGCGCGCGAAACAGGAAACCGACCCCAAGGCCGTGGAACGCGCGGCCCGCGCCTCTATGCGAACCCATGTTGCCGCGATGGTCGATTTCTGGAACGCGGGCGTCCCCACGCTCGACTATGGCAACAACATCCGCCAAGTCGCGCAAGAGGAAGGCTTGGAAAACGCCTTCGCCTTCCCCGGCTTCGTCCCCGCCTATATCCGCCCCCTCTTCTGCCGCGGCATCGGCCCCTTCCGCTGGTGCGCGCTCTCGGGCGATCCCGCCGACATCCACGCCACCGACGCCGCCATGAAGCGGCTCTTCCCCGACAACGCCCATCTCCACCGCTGGCTCGACATGGCGGCAGAGCGTATCGCCTTCCAAGGCCTGCCCGCCCGCATCTGCTGGATCGGCCTCGGCGACCGCCAACGCGCGGGGCTGATGTTCAACGACATGGTGAAGTCGGGCGAGCTTAAGGCCCCCGTCGTCATCGGCCGCGACCACCTCGACAGTGGCTCCGTCGCCTCTCCGAACCGCGAAACCGAAGCCATGAAGGATGGCTCCGACGCTGTCTCCGACTGGCCGCTCCTCAATGCGCTCCTGAACACCGCCTCCGGCGCGACATGGGTCTCGCTTCACCACGGCGGCGGCGTCGGCATGGGCTTTTCGCAACATTCCGGCATGGTGATCGTCGCCGACGGCTCTGACGACGCCGCGCGCCGCCTGAACAACGTCCTCTGGAACGACCCCGCCACTGGCGTCATGCGCCACGCGGATGCAGGCTATGACATCGCGCTCGACCATGCCCGCGCGATGAACCTGCGCCTTCCGGGCATCCTTGGCAACTGAAACAGAAAGGGGCCGAAACCGCCCCTTTCCATTTTCCGTTCTCAAATATCCTGCAGGGGGTCCGGGGGACGCAAAGTCCCCCGGTCCGACGTCAGACCCGCGGATTGCCCTCTCCGACCTCGCGCCAGAACGGGTTGGACCACGCGCGCTTGCCTGCCGCGTCGATCACCGTCACCCGCAACCACGGGCTGTTGAGCAGCCGCGCCAAGGGCACCTCGGTCCGCGTCATGGAATGGCCATGCACGCCCTTCGCCCCCGTCCCCCAGCCCTGCACGATGACCGAAGCCACGGCAGAGCTTTCCACCACGACCTTATCCCCCTCCACCCTGATGTCCCGCAACTCGGGCCCTTGGCTGGAATAGAAATCCCCCCGCTTCAGCGCCGCCAGCAGCGCGTCGGGCGCATTCGCCTCGGCCTTCACCATGACCCAGCCGCCGAAATGATCCGGCTCCGAGAAATGCGCGTCATCCGTGGCGATCATCGTCAGCTTGCGCCCCTCGGTCAGCAGCAGGTCCGCGATGGCAAACCCGTCCGGGCGGTCGCAGCCCGTGGCGCAGCCGTGGTTATAGACCTCCACCGCATGGGCCGCCGTCACCGCCCGCGCATCCGCCAGCGTCAGCCCCGACCATTGCGGATGGGCAATCGCCACGAAGGCCCCCGCCGCCACCGCCCGCGCCGCGATCTCGGCGGCGCTTTCCTGATCCTTGCGCGGCACGAAATCGGGGGAATGCGACGGCGCGAAATCCGCAGGCAGCCCCACGGCAAGGATGTGCCACAGCTCGCCATTCGCCATCGCCCCGGAATGCAACTCCGCCCCCAGGATCGTCGTGAACCCCTCTGCCCGGAACGGCACCGTGTCCACGATGGGATAACCCCACAGCCCCACGAAATGATCCGTCAGCGCAAGGAAATCATACCCTTCCGCCCGATAGCGGCGGCAAACCTCCTCGGGCGACAGCACCCCGTCCGACCGCGTCGAATGGGTGTGGATATTGCCCCGCCAGAACCGTCCCGGCGCCTTGAATGCGGTCAGACCCTCGGTCATCGCAGCCCTCCTCTTGTTGCCCAGACCCTAACCGATGCGTGCCACAGGTCCATGACGCCAGCGACATGCCCTTTGCCATTGCCGCCGCGCCCGAAACCCTTATCTCTGCCGCAGCAAAGACCATAAAGGCGCAACAGGCATGCAGACCGACCTGATCACCGAATTCCAGCCGGGCAGCGACACGCGTGCGCTGCGCGACGCGCTGGGCCGTTTCGCCACCGGCGTGACCGTCGTGACCTGCGCCACATCGGCGGGCCCGGTGGGCATCACCGCCAACAGCTTTTCCTCTGTCTCGCTCGATCCGGCGCTGGTGCTGTGGTCCATCGCCCGCACCTCCACCCGCTTTGCCACCTTCTCGGCCGCGCAGGCCTTCGCCATCCATGTGCTGTCCGAAGAAGAGCGTGACCTCGCCGCCCGCTTCACGCGCGGCGGCGCGGGCTTCGATGGGCTGGACTGGACCCCCGGCCCCGACGGCGCGCCCGTCATTTCCGGCACGCTCGCCCGCTTCGACTGCCGCCTGCACGCCGCCCATGACGGCGGTGACCACGTCATCCTCGTGGGTCAGGTCGCCCGCGCATCCCTGCGCGATGGGACGCCGCTCCTCTTCTCGCAGGGGCAATTCGGCAGATTTGCCCGCTAACGACCCTTTAAATGTGCAAAGAAACCCCCAAATAAGTCCGAAACAACGGCATTTGGGACGCCTCCGCACCCGCGCTGCGGTCGTATCACCCGGAAAGCTGTGGTACAAACAGCCGCAAGGCAGGGGAGTTTTCGATGCAGATGCCGGTGCCGAACGCGATGCTTCTGGAAACGCAGGATCACTGCGGCGACCTTGCCGTGGGCGAAATGACCGAACGCGCCACCGCCGCAGCGGCCTTTCTCAAGGCGCTCTCGCATGAGGGGCGGTTGATGATCCTTTGCCACCTGTCCTCGGGCGAAAAGTCGGTGACCGAACTCGAACGCCTGCTGGACCAGCGTCAGGCCGCCGTCAGCCAGCAACTCGCGCGCCTCCGCCTCGAAGGTCTGGTGGCCTGCCGCCGCGAAGGCAAGGCGATCTTCTACTCGATCCAAGACCCCAAGGTCAGCCGCACCATCGCGCTGGTCTATGACATGTTCTGCCGCGACGCCTGATCCCGTCAGCCGCGCCCGACATAGGGCATATCGCGGGCCATGATCGTCATGAAGGGAACATTGACCGACAGCGGCAGCCCCGCCATGTGCAGCACCGCCTCGGCGACGTGCTGAACATCCATCACCGGCTCCACCCGCACCGCCCCGTCCGCCTGCGGCACGCCCTTGGTGAATCCCACGGCCATCTCCGTCAGCGCGTTGCCGATGTCGATCTGCCCGCAGGCGATGTCGAACCGCCGCCCATCCAGCGCCAAGGTCTTGGTCAGCCCCGTCACCGCATGTTTGGACATGGTATAGGGCACCGATCCCGGCCGTGGCACATGGGCACTGATCGACCCGTTGTTGATGATCCGCCCCCCCTGCGGCGCCTGCCGCCGCATCAGGCCAAAGGCCGCCCGCGCGCACAGGAACATCCCCGTGATGTTCACCTGTGACAGCCGCAGCCAATCTTCCACCGCAATCTCGTCGATGGGCGCGCCGGGCAGGGAAATCCCGGCATTGTTGAACAGCACGTCCAGCCGCCCCCATTCCCGCGCGACCGTGGCAAAGGCGGCCTCCACCTCCTCCGGCACCCCGGCATCGGCGACCAGCACCAGCGCCCCCGCGCGATCCCCCGCCGTCTCCTCCAGCGCGGCGCGGCGGCGGCCCAGCAGCCCCACGCGCCAGCCCGCCTCTAGGAAGGCCCGCGCCGTGGCCCGTCCGATCCCGCTGCCCGCCCCCGTCACCAGAACCGTCCCGGCCATTCACCCCTCCCGCATGGCAAATCCGTATTTGCACAGCCATAGCAGGCAACGTTCCACCTTCAACAGCCGAAAGCCCAGCTCGCGCGCGATCCCCTCGGCCGTGGCCCCCCCTGCCGCCCGCAGCGCCTCGGCCACCCGCTCGACATCCGCGCGCGTTTCAAAAAGCCGCCGCGTCGGCACGTAATCGCGCAACGTGAAGACCCGGCCCACCGGCACGGGTCCCCCGTGCCACAGGAACCGCGCCCCCTCTGGCAGCAGCTCTGTCGGAAAGGCCCCGAAATAGGCCATGGGCGATGGTGCCACCGGCAGATGCGTCGCCCGCACCGGCGCGAACTGACCTGACCGCGCCGCCACCTGCCGCCGCGCCTCTAGCTCGGCAAAGAGGTCCTGCATCTGCGGCACCACCACGCCCCAATCGAACAGCGCCCGCGCCCGCGCACGGCCCGCCGCCCCCATCCGCGCCCGCAGCCCCGCATCGACGATCAGCGCCCGCACCGCGTCCGCCATCCGGGCGACATCGATCTCGGTCACCGCCGAAAGCTGGCTCAGATACTGGATGTAGTTGTCCGTCCCCCCGTGATAGCGCAGCCCCGTCGCCGCCACATGTTCGGCCCGCGCCCCGGTCGTGGGCACCCGTATCCCCGCGCCACCATCCACCGTGTCCTTGATCCCGTCCCAATCCGACGCCACGACGGGCAGCCCCGCCGCCATCGCCTCGACCGGGGCGATGCCAAAGCTTTCCTGAAGGTTATCGATGGGAAACAGGAACATCTCCGCCGCCGACAGCACCGCCCGCCGCCGCGCGGGTCCCGCATGGTCCACATGGTGCAGCCGCACATCCGGCATCAGCTCTGCCGCAGAGGCCACGAAGATGCGCCGCGAATAGTCGTCCGGGAACCGACCGTAAAGGATCAGATGCAGCCGCCGCCCCGTCCCTGCCTGCGCCCGCTGCAAGGCCAAATAGACGGGCAGCGGGTCGAATTTCTCATGCGGGGACAGCCGCGCCACGATCAGCGCCACCGCCTCCTCTGCGCCGATCCCCAACTCTGCCCGCAGCGCCGCCCCCGCCCCCGCATCCGGCGCGAATTCGTCGCAATCCACCCCCAGTGGGATCACCGGCATCTGTGGGCGCGGCGGCACCGACCCGAACCGCGCCGACAGGAACCCGTCGATCAGGTCCATCTGCATCTCCTGCGCCGCCTTGACGGAACGCGACGTGCAGATCACTGCATCCCACTCCATCTGGGGCGAGGCGCGCAGATGCCATGCCCCCTCCATCACCGCCTTGGTGGAAATCGTATGCGTCACCCCGCAAATGGCATAGGCCGCAGCCCCCCAGACCTCGCGCCGCCAAGTCTCGTTGGCGAAGTTGGGGCCGGAAAAGAACATCGTCCCCACCGGCGCCATCGACCGCGCATCGTCCAACTGCACCGTCCGGGCGGGCAGCCCCCGCCCCTCGGCCTTTGCGGCCGCCGCAAAGGCCGCGCCATCCGTCGGCCCATGCGTGACGGCCACCCATTCCGCCACATCCGCATGGCGGAACCAGCCCCGAAGCAAGCTTTCGCCCGCCATCCGCCGCCCGTTCACGCCCTTGCCCGGATCAAACCCATCCGGCGCATACCATATCGCCGCATTGCGCGCCGCACTCGTACCGTCACCCATCACGCCACCCGCCGCTTCATCCACAACCAAGGCGTCGGGGTCGACCGCCATTCCCACAACAACAGCAGCCGGTCCAGATCACCCAAGCCTTCGGCCCAGTCCGGCAAGCCCTGATCCGCGATCCGCCGCCCGATGGGGCGCAGGTCATGCGTCGCGGCAAAGCGGGACTGCAGCAACGCCATCCGCCCCGCCTTCATCCCTTCATGCACCTCGACCAGAACATCCGCCTGCGTCAGCCCCGGCGCAGCGACGGGGTCCAGCAGCACCTCCTCGGCACCCTCGGTGTCGCAGAAGATCACCGTCCGCCCCCGGACCAGCGCCGCCAGCCCCGCCGCCGTGACCTCTCCGCCGATCTCCACCCGGTCGGCAACGCCATTGGCCTCGGCCATCAGGCGGCAGAACGCATGCGCTTTTGGGTCCGTGTCCCGCGCGATCACCCGCGCCTGCGGCATCCGCAGCGCCAGACCGACGGCATAATACCCCTCGGCACAGCCCACATCGATGACCGTCTCATACCCGCCCGCCACGATCTCTTCGATCACCGGGGCCAGAGAGGCCTCGTAACTCCCGATCAGGCGCGGATTGCGCGATCCTTCCGATGTGCGTACCGGATAGGCCATCCCCCGGAACGGCCCGGAAAGCACCCGCTCTCCCGACCGTTTGACCAATTCCTGCTCCAGAAGATGCGCGCGCCATTTCGCCAGATGGCGCAGGGCCATGTTCAGCCGCTGCGCCGTCGGCTCCTCGCCCAGAATGTCATCCAGCCGCCGCCGGACAGACCTGTTGAATTGCGATACCATAGCTGCACCCCTTACCACCGTCCCGCCATGCTAGGGCGATGCGGCGCGGCGGTCCAGCCGCCGCACACCCCGAAAGACCGACCAGAGGTTGCCACAGCACTCTCGACGCACAACCTCTGGTCGGGGCATCGCACTCAATACGACAAAGCCCTTCTCCGAACCGGCCCATCCGGGCCATGACACAAAAACTTTGCTTGCCAAACGGACAATTCCCGACACCAATACGGCCCCAAGATCGGCGGCAACGCAGGATCGCATCACGGTCCGGCTCAGGGTCCGGGCACAAAACAGGGGAGCTGCAATGACGAAACGCACCACGATCGACCGCCGCACGCTGCTGAAGGGCACCGCCCTCGGCCTCGGCGCGCTGGCGGCACCGGCCCTCATCTCGCGCAAGGCGCTGGCCTCGTCGGGCGAACTGAACTTCACCGGCTGGGCCGGCTATCCGGGCCTTGCAGAAAAGGTCTTCCCGGCCTTTGAAGCAGCCACCGGCATCAAGGTGAACTTCAAGGAACTGCCCGATCAGGACACCATGTTCGCCGAAGGCAAGGTCGCGCTGGAAGCTGGCGGCATCGACGTCATCGAACCGACCATCGACCGCGTCGGCGCGTGGGATTCGAACGGCCTGCTTGGCACCTTCGACGAATCGAAGCTGGCCATGGACAACTACCTCCCCGGCCTCGCCGACGGCGCGGCGGGTGAGCGGTCGCGTCCCGGCGGCGCGCTGAAGTACGTCCCCTCCGTCTGGGGCACCGAGTCGCTGGTGGTGAACTCCGCCGATGCCAAGCTGTCCAGCCCGGCCTCGCTCGGCGACCTCTTCAACCCCGAGAATCAGGCCGTTGTGCGTCCGCACTCCGCTCTGGCCGCGATGGGCCGCTGGCTCGATGCGCAGGGCAAGCTGCCGCGTCCGTGGATGGACGGCTACACCGACATGGCCGCGATGGCCGAACTGTGGGACATCGCGCTGGCCGAGGCCGTGAAGGCCAAGGGCAACGTCGTCCAGTGGTGGTCGGGCGAGAACGAGGCGAATGCCGGCTTCACCGCCAACGGCGCAACCATCGGTCTGTGCTGGGACTCGACCGGCTTCAACCTGCGCAATGACGGCTACGCCTATGTCGCCCCGGTCGAAGGCGCCTTCGCTTGGCACCAGGGCTTCGTCCTGATGAAGAACGCCACCAACGTCGATCAGGCCCATGAATTCGTGAAGTGGGTCTCGACCGCCGAAGGCGCTGCGGCTTGGGCTTCGGCCTTCTCGTCGAACCCGGTCGGCAAGGGCGCCTATGACCTGCTCGACCCGGAAGTGGCCGCCTATTACAACGGCACCTTCAACGACGAAGCGCTGTCCAAGCTGTGGTGGTGGCCGGACCAGTCGGCCGAATTCCTCGCCAAGCGCGCGGAATACGCCGACAAGTACAAGGCCGCCTGATCGTCCCACGATCGGCAACACGCCGGGCCCCAAGGCCCGGCGTGTCCATTTCGAAGGCAGACCTGTCGCTCTGGCCTTACCCGCCACCGCGATCTGGCGATACACATTGCACCGCCGCGCAGGCCTGCTAGCCTGACGCCAAACACAACGAACAAAAGCTACGGACAGGGGAACGACGCGCCATGAGCGCCGGTATCGAACTTGAAAACGTCTGCTGCGATTTCGGCAGCTTCCGCGCGGTCGACAACGCCAACGTCGCCATCAAACCCGGTGAGTTCTTCTCCTTCCTCGGCCCCTCCGGCTGCGGCAAGACGACGATCCTGCGCATGATCTCGGGCTTCAT
The DNA here is from genome assembly GCA_039798885.1 of Pseudomonadota bacterium. Classification (GTDB taxonomy): domain Bacteria; phylum Pseudomonadota; class Alphaproteobacteria; order Rhodobacterales; family Rhodobacteraceae; genus Paragemmobacter. Next base: position 15,534 of record JBDKFE010000050.1, read on the forward strand.
CGACCCGACGCACGGATCGATCCGCATCGGCGGCAAGGATATGAAGGGCCAGCGCCCCAACCAGCGCCCCACCGCGCTCATCTTCCAGAACCTCGCGCTCTTCCCGCTGATGCCCATCTGGGAAAACATCTCCTTCGGGCTGGAAGTCCGCGGCGCGGACAAGGCCACCCGCCGTGCAAAAGCCGAAGAACTGCTCAAACTCGTCGACCTGCCGGGTGCCGCCGACAAGATGGTGTCACAGCTTTCCGGCGGCCAGAAGCAGCGCGTCGCCATCGCCCGCGCCCTTGCCGTCGAACCGCAGGTGATGCTGCTTGACGAACCGCTCTCCGCGCTCGACCTGAAACTGCGCCAGCACATGCGCGCCGAACTGCGCGCCATCCAAAAGCGCACGGGCGTCACCTTCATCTACATCACCCACGACCAAGGCGAGGCGCTCGCCATGTCCGACCGCGTGGGCGTGATGTCCCAAGGCCGCATCCAACAGATCGCCGACCCGCGCGAGATCTACAACAACCCCGTGAACGGCTTCGTCGCCTCTTTCGTGGGCGAAAACAACATCTTCACCGGCGATGTGGGCGCCGCCTCGGGCGGGCTTGCGGCCTTTTCCACCCCGCACGGCACCTTCCGCGCCCGTCTGGGCGAAAAGGCCACGGGCAAGGGCGTCAAACTCTATGTCCGCCCCGAACACACCCTGATCTCTGCCACCCAACCGGCCGAAAACGCCATCCATGGCCGGGTGGAAGAAGTGTCCTTCGAAGGCAATTTCATCGCCATCCACGCCGTCACCGACAGCGGCATGAAGATGACGGCCGAACTCCGCAACGACGGCTCCTCCGCCATCCCCGACGTGGGCGCGCAGGTCTGGATGGGCTTTGACGCCCGCCACGCCTCTATCCTGCCCGACGCGGACACAAAGGGGTAAGCCATGCAGGACCTGCTCCGCCGCTACGGTCTGGGCCTGACGACGATCATCTGCCTGCTGGTCTTTTTCTGGCTCGTGATCCTCGTCATCGTCCCCAACATCACGCTCTTCGAACAAAGCTTCCGCCCCTACCTGCCCGTCACCGAAATCGGCGGGCCGAAGGACACCTATTCCTTCGACAACTACCTAAAGGTCTTTGGCGGCGAGGTAGAGGTGTCCCCCCTCGGCTTCACCTTCCTCATCCCGGTCCACGTCCTGACCTTCTTCCTGACGATCTGGTATTCCGTGGTGGTGACGGCGCTTTGCTTCCTCATCGCCTATCCGATGGCCTATTACATGGCCAAGATCGCCAACCCCCGCTCTGTCCCCACGCTGCTTTTGCTGATCTTCGTCCCCCTCTGGGTGTCCGAAGTGCTGCGCGCCTTCGCGTGGTGGATCATCCTCGCCTTCAAGGGACCGCTGAACTCGCTCCTTCTGGCATTGGGCCTGATCGAAGACCCGATCCGCTGGATCACCGATTACGATGCCGTCGTGATTGGCCTGATCTACACCTACGTCCTCTTCATGCTCTTCCCGGTCTACAACGCCGTCTCCTCGCTCGACACCAACCAGATCGAGGCGGCCGAAGACCTCGGGGCGCCGTGGTGGAAGATTCACTGGCGCATCGTCCTGCCCCACGCGAAACCCGGCGTCGCCTCTGGCTCGGTCATGGTGTTCATGCTTTCCGCAGGCTCCCTCCTCGTGCCGTCGATCCTTGGGTCCACCACCTCGCAATGGTTCACCCAGACCATCAACCAGTGGTTCAACGACGCGCTCGACTGGAACACGGCCAGCGCTTATGCCTTCCTCCTCTTGTTCCTCTGCACGGTCTTCGTCGCGCTTGCGATGTGGCTGTTCAAGGTCAAGCTGTCTGACATCGCGAAGTAAGGGGGGATCAGCATGCACAGCCTTCGCCAGTCCCTCGCCCGTATCTACGCGACGCTCTTCCTCATCTATCTGCTCGCGCCCCTGCTCGTCATGTCGGGCGCGGCCTTCAACGACAGCAAACTTCCCTCCATCGTGCCGTGGAAGGGCTGGACGACCCGCTGGTTCTCGGAAATGGCCGCGGATGAACGGATGATGTTCGCCTTCGTCAACACCCTCTGGGTGGCGGCGGCGGTGGCTGTGATCTCGGTCATCGTGGGCACCGCATCGGCGATCCTGATCAACTCCATCTCGGGCCGCGTGCGGACGGTGATCTACGGGCTGATGATCTCTACCATCCTGATCCCCGGCGTCGTGATCGGCATCTCCACCATGCTGCTGTGGACCAAGGTGGGCAATGCGCTTGACACAGAGTTCTTCCTCTTCGGCGCGGGGCTGCACCTCTCGGTGCTGGGTCAGGTCAGCTATATCGCCGCCATGGTGATGCTGCTCGTCCTCGCCCGCCTGCAAAGCTTTGATGCGGGGCTGGAAGAAGCCGCCCTCGACCTCGGTGCCTCGCACGCGCAGGTGATGCGGCGCATCCTTCTGCCGCATCTCTACCCCGCCATCGGCGCGGGCGCGGCGGTCGCCTTCTTCCAGTCGATCGAAAACTACAACGTCACGCAATTCACGCGGGGCGGGGCCGACACGCTGACCGTCTATGTCTTCTCCAAGGTCCGCTCTGGCATCACCCCCACGATCAACGCGCTTGCGGTGATCATGATCGGCGTGACGATCCTTGCCGCGATCCTCTACGAACTCCGCCGCCGCCGTGAGGAACGCCGCATGGCCGCCCTCGCCCCGCCGGAAGAGTAACCGACCCGCATCACCCCACAGCCACAAAGCAGCGCGCTTCCCCCCCTTCACACGGGGGGGAGGCCCGACTGTGGGCGCGCGGCCGACCTCGCCCCAATCCCCCGATCTGGACTCATTCCCGAGTTCCGCTGGACTCATCGCTCCCAAAGGCGTTGCGCCAAACCCGGTTCCACCGCCCGCTGCGTGCTGACAGTTTGCGGTACAATTTCCGGCACAGGATTCGGTACCGGCGCTGCACCGCCCTTGGCCCAGATCCCCCACCCCCTGCGTCCCACCGCCCCCATCCGGGGCGACGTTCACCCCGGCCCAGCCATCGTCCCGCCAACGGCACGGCCTGACGGATCGAGTGTGATGACAGGACCCCGCCACGTCAGGGGCGGCTGCGGGCAACCGGTGCATGGCTGCTGACGGCCCCGACGGCACCGCGCCGCAGGCCCCGCTTGCCGCAGGGTGTGGTCCGGCACGGCGTAGGCCAACCCTTTGGCTTGAAACCGAAATCGCCCTGATCCGCCAAGCACGGAAATGCAGTTTGGCGGGCGACCACGCCCCCGTCGACGGCCTTCCCGCCGATGGTTAGACCGACGCCATCAGCGCCGACTGATCCCGAATTTCTCCATCCGGTAGCGCAGCGTATCGCGGCTGATCCCCAGCATGTCCGCCGCGCGCGAGACATTGCCACCCGTCACCCGCAGCGCCTTGACCAGCGCGGTTTCTTCCATCTTCGACAGGTTCGGCACCGCCGCCCCCTCAACCTCACGCGTGTCGATAATCCGAATATCGCCCGCCTCAACCAGCGCCTCACCCGACTGGATGACGGCCCGCTCCACGCAATTCTCCAACTCGCGTACGTTCCCCGGCCAGTCATGTTGCAACAGCTTGACCCGCGCCTCGCCACTGAATCTTGGCCGCGACCGACCATAGCGCAAGGCCGTCGCGCGGGCGAAGTCTTCGGCCAGCGGCAGGATGTCCGACGCGTGCTCGGACAGGGCCGGGACATCCACCCAGCCCAGCTGGATACGGTACAGCAGATCGGCCCGGAACGCCCCCTTCCGCTCCATCGCGCCCAGATTGCGCGTCGTGGTGGCGATCACCCAGAGCGACGGCTCCGCCTCCAAACGCCGCAGCAGACGCGTCTGATCCTCGTCGCCCAGCAGGTCGACATGGCGCAGGATCAGCGTGCCCTCTGCCGCCTCCAGCTTGGCCGAAAGCCCCTCTGCAACGGCGCACTGCACCACCTGCGCGCGCCCCCGGCTGCCTTGCGCCAGTTCGTGCAAGGCCTTGGCGGCAAGCGCTTTTCCACTGCCACGCGGCCCCGAGATCAACACCCCCGGCGCCACCTTCCCCTCTGCCGCAGACGCCAGTTTGCGCAAGGCGGCGCGCAGGTCGATCGCCGCCGAGGACCGCCCCACGATCCGCTCCAGCCCTGTCGGATCGCTGGGCCGCGCGGCATCTTGCAAGATCAGGTCGGCGGCCATCCCGGCAATCATCGCCAAGGGCGCGGGCTTCATCAGGAAATCCCGCGCGCCGCGCTTCATCGCCTCGACCGCGATGGTCACGTCGCCGTGCCCGGTCATCACGACGACCTGCAACTCAGGGTTCTGCGCCCGCAGGATCACCAGCAGGTCCAACCCGTTGTCCCGCCCCAACCGCACGTCAAGGATCACCAGTCGCGGTGCCTCGCGCTTGAACATGGCGAGGGCGCTTTGCGCATCCACGGCGAAGGCAGCGGAAAAGCCCCTGCGTTCCAGAAAGCTTACGATCGACCGCGCGAGGACATCCTCGTCCTCGATCACCAGAATATCCGCCATCTCTCAGCCCTGTCCCGGCAGGATCAGCGTCACCTCGACACCCTCCCGCGCCCCATTCCGCAGGTCGAGCGTGCCACCCATCCGCTCGACGATCCGCCGCCCCAGCGCCAGACCGACCCCCAGCCCGGCGGCCTTGCCCGTCTCGAAGGGCTTGAACATCTTGGCCATCATCTCGGGCGGTATGCCGGGTCCTGTATCCGTGACCGTCACAGCGATGCGGCCATCGGGCCGCACCTCCCAGCCGATTCCCAGCACCCCGCCATCCGCCATCGCCTCGATGCTGTTGGAGAAGATGGAATTCAGCACCTGCTCCAGTTCCGCGGCCTGCGCCTTGACGATGCCCCCGACAGTGCTGCCCCTGATCTCGGTCCGGATGCCGCGTTTGCGCATCTGGGGTTCAAAGTTTTCCAGGCAGGTCCGCACCACCAAGGCGATGCGGGCCTGATCGGACAGGCTGCCCGGGTCGTTGCGGCTGCGGATCAGGAAGGCGCGGATCCAGCTTTCCAGACGGTCCACCTGATTGGTGATGTCGCGGATCGACTGGCGGCTGTGTTCGGGGATGTCGTCGTCCAGCGTCAACTCGGCACAGGACCGGATCGCCGCAAGCGGATTGCGCAAGCCATGTGCCACGGCCGAGGCCATCTCGCCCACCACGGCCAGACGCTCTGTCTCGACGATCCGCATCTCCTGCCGCTGCAGCACGCGGCTGGCATAGATCACCACCACCGCAAGGCCAAGGTAAAGCGCGCAGCCCGCAAGCAACGCGCCAAGCCACGCCAGACGCCGCAGTTCTATCATGGATTTCAACAGGTTCTGGGGTGCCTTGTAGACCTCGACCGCACCCACCACCTCGCCGTTCATCTCGCGCCGGATGGGGATGTAGTATTCGATGAATTCGGTCACGCCTTGGGGAAAGCCCACATGTTCGTCCTTGTCGCCCCGGCTGACGACGCTCAGCTCCGGTTCAAGGACGCCGTCCATGGCCTGTTCCAACGCCGCGTTGTCGTCGAACTTCTTGCCCATCATCTGCGGATCGCTGGACCACAGGATCGTGCCATCGAACCCATAGACATTGGCGCGGAACACGTCGGGCAGCCGCGACACATGCGTCACGAACTCTTTCACATCGGGCGGGGCGGGGCTGTTCGTTTCGCCCTTGAAATACGGCGCGGCCTGTTCGACATGGACGATGGAATTCAGGAATTCGGTCGATACGACCGCGTCGCGCATCATCATCTGGTGGATGATGTAGCGCGACAGGCTGGTGGACAGTATCACGGCGGTCGAAAAGATCGCAACGAAACTGATCACGAAAAAGATCACAAGCATCCGCAGATGATGCGGTGAATCGCGCAGGCTCATCGCCCCGATCATCTGTCGCATTGCACCTCTCTCCCGCCAAAACGGTCGCTGACGCACTCTTAGACCACGGTGCAGGGCGCGTGAAAATCTTGTAACGCACAGGACTTGGCAGGTTTCGGGGGAAATCCCCCAGCCAACCCCCAAAATCCGCCCCAATGCCATCCTGCCACGGGCGCAGCCGCTTTGGCAGATGGTCGACGGGGCCGTGCCGGAAACCGGCGGCGCGCGGGTGATACGGATGTCCTTCCGCTCCCCCAGACCCGCCGCAGATCCACGTCCCCGACGACACGGGATCGCGGATTGGGTGGGCAAAGCGGCGCTTGGCCCATGGCTCTGTCGGGCGATGCCGGGGGGGGGTGCCCCGCGTCCGTCTGCACATGTTCATGGGGACCGACGCCATCGCCCATGCCGTGATTGCCCTTCAGCGCACCAAGAGTGTCGGCCACCCACGGCATCGCCAAGGAGACGGGCGTCGTACCGACATGGATCGACCGGCTAACGCCGCCGGACCCCTGCCCCACCCACGGGAGGTTGGCCGCCGCCGACCGGGCAGCCGCGCCACTGCCCGTTCCATGCCGAAATGACGTTGGATCGCCCCTTCGCCGCTGCGGCGGGGGTGTTCAGGTCCTGTCCGCACCTCTTTTGGCCTAGCTCAGCGCCAAAAACCGGCCTCGCGCCGCCAGACCGTCACGGCATCGGCCACGAAGGTGCCATCCGGGGCAAGCCGGTGATGGCGGGCCCTGACCCCGTCCGGCCGCAGGTCCAGCAAGGTGAAGGCATTCCCATCCCCCCGGATGCGTGACGACAGGCAGGTGCCCGTCTGCACCCCCAGCACGGTCGGCGCAATCGGGGCAATCTGCGTGACATGCAGATGTCCTGAAAGGACCATCTCTACCCCCTGCGCTTCGCAGGCCGCGATCAGCGCATCCGCCCCGACGAGCGATGGCGGCTCGTCCGTGGGCGGTCTGGGCGGGTGGTGCAGGGCAAGGATGCGTCGTCGCGTCCCCGCATCCGCAAAGGCCCTTACCAGACTGTCGCGCTGTGCGGGCGTGATCCGCCCGTCCTTCCAGACGCGTGGATTGGCCGAATTCAGGCCGACGATCACGACCCTGTCCGTCTCGATCCGGCCTTCCAGCCCGCAGCCCAGCAGGCGGCGCCACATCCGCCAAGGATCAATCAGACGGAGCGGCAGGTTCCACAATGGCGCGTCATGGTTGCCGGGAATGACCAGCGTCGGCGCGGGCAGGTCCGCGATGAACCTCTGGGCCGCGCGGAACTGCGCGGGCAGGGCACGCTGCGTCAGGTCGCCCGACAGGACAATCAGATCCGGCGCAAGATCGACCAGATGGGCGATCAGAACGGACGGCAGACGGTCAGGTTCGGTCCCGAAATGCGGGTCCGACAGATGGGCGATACGGGTCATGTGATGACGCGATCTTGTTCGTCGGGCACGATGATCGACAGGGCATCGTCATGAATGTCAAACGTCAGAGGGGCCAGCATACGCCGTTTCTCGCCGTCGAAGGCCACGCGCGGCCTGCGGCGCGGGGTGCGGATCGTGATCGACCGGGCGCTGAACAGCTCTACATCCGTGCCCGGCACCAGCCGCCGCAGCGCAAGGTGCATCGCCAGCTTGATCAGATGCCAGCGCGACCCTTCGCGCGCTACAAAGACGGCAAAGCGGTCATCGCTGATAATCTCGCGTGCCGACAGGCCGAAGCGTTCCAGCTGATAGGCCGACCGCGCGATGAAGACCAGCGGCGTGCGGACCCGGCGCGACCCCGCCTCTGTCACGATCACCAGTTCGCGCATCCGCTGGGCGCGGATCAGCGTGACGATCACCGTCCAATAGGCCAGAAGCCGGAACCGCCCGAACCGGGCATAGGCTGCCTCGCGCTCGGCCAGAATGCGCGGGTAGAGGCCGAGGCTGACATTGTTCAGGAAGACCTGACCGTTCACCGTGCCCACCGATATCCGGTGCGGATGGCCCGCAAGGATCGCCCGTGCCGCGGCCTCTGGCTGTTCAGGCAGGCCCAGCCCGCGCGACACGAAGTTGAACGTGCCAAGCGGCAGGATGGCAAGGTTGGCCGCCTTGCCCCGCAGCGCATTTGCGATGGCGACCACCGTCCCGTCCCCTCCGGCCGCGACGAGTGTGGTGAAGCCGTCCCTCAGCGCTGCTTCCACGGCCTCATCAAAGGACTGGTGGTCATGCAGGCGGCGCAGCGGGACATCGGGACCGAAGACCCGCATCGCCCCCTCCAGCGCGGCGGCATCCCGGCTTGCCTTTCCGGCGCGGGCATTGGCTAGGACGCAGATCGTTGTGGGCGCGACGGGCATGGAGCAAACATAGGACGCCCCTTGGCCGATGTAAGCCCTAGCCGCGCGCCAGCGTTTCGAACAGCCGCGCCACGCCTTCGGCACCCGGATCGTTGAACCCCGCCAGCTTGTCCGCCGACAGATAGGACGCCCGCCCTGCCTTGGCCCGCGTCATCCCCGCCGTGGCATCTGCCCCCTTGCGCGCCGCCGCCGCCGCTGCCTGCAACCCGTTGGGCAGCGCCGCCAGCGCCGGGGCCAGCGCGTCGATCATCGTCCGGTGCCCCGGCTGCGCGCCCCCCACCTGCATCACCCGGTCCAGCCCCGCCGACAGCGCGCCGATCCAGTCCTTGCCACTGGCCGACGCATCGCCCGCCGCCGCAAAGAAGATCGCCAGCAGCACCCCGGACGATCCGCCCATCGTCTGCGAAAGCTCGGTCCCGATTGCCCGGTAAAGCTGCGTCGCATCCGCCAGCGGCAACCGGTCAAGCGCCGCCTGCAACGCCCGCGCCGCCCCGGCCAGCGTCGACCCCGTGTCGCCATCCCCGGATTTCGCGTCCAGCGCGTTCAGGTCCGTCTCGCAGGCAATCAGCGCCGAACAGCACCGGTCCAGAAGCGCCCTGTGCGCCGGATGGGCCGAAGGCAAAGGCTGGATCGGTGTCAGCCCGTCAGGCAGCGGCCGCAGCGCCACCGGCGCCAGCGTCGACAATCCCGGCCATGCAGGCGGGGCGACAGGCGCGCCAAGATGCGCCACCTCCCCCTGCGTCACCGGCAAGAGCGAGACTGAGAAGCCGTGCATGTCCAGCGACGTCATCAGCGGCGCAGGCCCGATCATCCACTTCACCCGCGCCCCCAGCGGCGAACGTGCCAACTCCTCGGCCAGAACCGACATTTCCAAGGGCGTGGTGGACCCAAGGTTGTTCAGCAGCGCGACATGGTCCCCCTTGCCCAGATGCGGCAGCAGTCGGTCCACGACCATCGCCATCGCCGCCCGCGCACCCGAGAAATCGACCTGCTCCACCCCCGCCTCGCCATGGATGCCAAGGCCAAGTTCCGCCTTGCCCAGACCGATGCGGTCCTCTTTCGGTGATCCGGGCACGGTGCAGGTATCCAGCGACATGCCGATGGAAATGGCCCCCCCGATGATCCGCTGCGCAGCGGCCGTGATCGTGTCGAGGTCGGCCCCCGCCTCGGCCATTGCGCCTGCGATCTTGTGCACGAACAGCGTCCCCGCAACGCCCCGCGCCTGCGGCAGGTCAGGCAGCGCCACATCGTCATCGACGATCACCATCGACACCTTCAACCCGAAGGCCCGCGCCCGTTCCGCCGCCAGACCGAAGTTCAGCCGGTCGCCCGTGTAGTTCTTCACGATCAGCAGGCATCCCGCCTTGCCGGTGACGGCCAGTATCCCCGCCAGAACCGCATCCACCGAAGGCGACGCGAAGACATCCCCGCAGACCGCCGCCGTCAGCATCCCCTGCCCGACGAAACCCGCATGCGACGGCTCATGCCCTGACCCGCCGCCCGACACCAGCGCCACCTTCGACCGGTCCCAGTCGGTCCGCACCGCCACTTTGATATGCGGATAACCGTCCAGCCGCGCCAGACGACCGTTCGAGGTGCGGATCAGACCATCCAGCGCCTCGGTCACAAGCGCTTCTTTGGTGTTCATGAACTGCTTCATGGCGGGCTCCTGTCACTTCACATGCGGTTGCCGCTGGCATCGAACCAGAGCGGGGTTTCGGGGCGGATCGCGACGGACTCACCCGCAGCCAGGGGTGTATGCGGGTCGGTCAACGTGATGATTTCATGCGTGCCCATGGTCAGATGCAGCCGCGTCTGGTCGCCCAGATGCTCCACCCGGCGCACGGTGGCGGGCTGGCCCTCGCCCAGTCGCACATGTTCGGGCCTAAGGCCGATCTGCGCCGCGCCGGGCCTTGCTTGGCCGAAGGCATCGGCGGGCAGCAGGTTGATCCGTGGCTGGCCCAGACGACTGGCCACATAGGTGCTGACCGGGTTCTCATAGATGTCGCGCGGGGTGCCAAATTGCACCAGCCGCCCCTGATCCAGCACGCCCACATGGCTTGCCATGGTCATCGCCTCGATCTGGTCATGGGTCACGTAAAGGAACGTCGCCCCCAGTTCCGCATGGATGCGCTTCAACTCGATCCGCAGGTCGGCCCGCAGCTTGGCGTCCAGCGACGACAGCGGCTCGTCCATCAGATAGATGCGCGGATTCCTGACCAGTGCGCGGCCTATCGAGACGCGCTGCATCTCGCCCCCCGACAACTGCGTCGCCTTGTTGTCCAGCTTGTGCGCGATCCGCAGCACCTCGGCCACTTCGCCCACCTTCTTGGCGATCTCGGCCTCTGGCCAGTTCAGCACGGGCGACCGCAGCGGGAAGGCAAGGTTTTCGCGCACCGTCAGATGCGGGTAAAGCGAATACTGCTGGAACACCATCGCCACATCGCGCTGCGCCGGCGTGTCGCCCAGCACCGACCGCCCCGCGATCCGCACATCGCCCGCATCCGGTCTGTCCAGACCCGCGATCAGGCGCAGTGTGGTGGTCTTGCCCGCCCCGGTGGGGCCAAGCAGCACGACGAAGGCCCCGTCCGGGATCGTCATGGTCACATCCGCCAGCGCACGGGTTGCGCCAAAGCTTTTCGTCAGGCCCGCGAGCACAACCTCAGCCATGATGCACCCCCGCATTCGCCGCTGTCCGGAAGGCCCGGCCCGTCGCCGCATCGAAAAGCGACAGCGTCCGCGCGTTGAAGGACAGACCCACCGTCTCTCCGACCCGCGCCACATGGCCAGACGGGATGCGCGCCTTGATCATGCCATGCGGCGTAGACAGCGTGACGATCTGCGTCGTCCCCAGATATTCCGCCGCCTCTACCCGCCCGCGATAGCGCCCATCGTCCGACAGCGCCACATGCTCCGGCCGCACGCCCAGGACCAGTTGCCCCGCCCCGCCCGCCTGCATTTCTGGCGTATCCACCCGCAGGTCGCCCAGCGACACCGCCCTGTCCCCCGGCGCCACCGCCCCCTCGAACCGCAGGAAATTCATCGACGGGCTGCCGATGAAATCCGCCACGAACATCGTCGCGGGATGGTCGTAGATCTGCTGCGGCGTGCCGAACTGCTCTACCACCCCATGGTTCATCACCACGATCTTGTCGCCCATCTGCATGGCTTCCAACTGGTCGTGGGTGACATAGACCGTCGTCGCCCCCATCCGGTCATGCAGCGCGCGCAATTCCTCGGCCATCAATTCGCGGAACTCCGCATCCAGCGCGCCCAAGGGTTCATCCATCATAAAGGCCTTGGGCCGCCGCACGATGGCCCGCCCCAGCGCCACGCGCTGCCGATCGCCGCCCGACAGCCCCCCCACGCCCTTGTCCAGCAAATGTTCGATCCGCAGGATGCGCGCGACCTCTTCCACCCGACGCCGCACCTCGTCCTTCGCGACGCCTTGGCTTACCAGCGGATAGGCGATGTTCTTGCGCACGTTCATATGCGGGTAAAGCGCGAACATCTGAAACACCATCGCGATGTCGCGCTGACTGGCGGGCCGCTGCGAGACATCTTCGCCATCGATCAGGATCTCGCCACTCGTCGGCAATTCCAGCCCTGCGATCATCCGCAGCGTCGTGGTCTTGCCACAGCCCGACGGGCCCAGCAGCATGAAGAATTCCCCGTCCCCGATGGTGAAGGTCGACTCCTTCACCGCCGTGAAGGCACCGAATTCCTTGCGGAGGTTGCGGATGACGATCTCGGCCATGACTATTCCGGGAAATGCGAGACGACGATGAACATCACCGTCCCGGCAAGGGTGACAAGGAAGCTCCACGTATAGAGCGCCAGTGCGAAGGGCTGCATCAGCATGAACACCCCCAGCGCGATCAGGATCGTGGCCAGCAACTCCCACGGGCCGCGACGCAGACGGACAAGACCTTGCAGGAACCGGGTCATTTGCGCACCGCTCCGAACGTGATCCCGCGCAGCAGGTGCTTGCGCAGCAGGATGGTGAAGATCATCACGGGCAGCAGGAAGATCGTCGCCCCCGCCGCAACCGCCGGCCAGTCCTGCCCGCCCACGCCGATGATCGTGGGAATGAAGGGCGGGGCCGTCTGCGCCGTGCCCGATGTCAGCAGCACCGCAAAGGCATATTCGTTCCACGCAAAGATCAGGCAGAAGATGGCGGTCGAAGCGATGCCAGTGGCCGCCTGCGGCAGCACCACCTTCCGAAAGGCCTGAAACCGCGTGTAGCCATCGATCAGCGCCGCTTCCTCATATTCGCGCGGGATTTCGTCGATGAACCCTTTCAGCAGCCAAACGGCAAGGCTGATGTTCACCGCCGTGTAAAGCAGGATCATCCCCAGATGCGTGTCCGACAGCCCAAGTTCGCGGTACATCAGATAGATGGGGATCGCGACCGCGATGGGCGGCATCATCCGGGTGGACAGAATGAAGAACAGCAGATCATCCTTCAGCGGCACCTTGAACCGGCTGAAGGCATAGGCTGCCAGCGTCCCAAGGAAGATCGACAAGAAGGTCGATCCAAAGCCGATGATTACCGAATTCAGGAACCGCTCGCCAAAGCGCGACGGCCCTGCGATCACCATACCCTGATCGCGCACGATCTCGTCATACCATGTCTCGGGCGGGGGCAGGTTCTCGAACTCTTCCGCCGCGACACGGGTGCGGGTGGTGAACAGGTTCACATACCCCTCTAGCGACGGTTCGAAGACGACCTTGGGCGGATAGCTGATCGAATCCGGCCCCGACTTGAACCCGGTCGAGATGATCCAGACCAGCGGCAGCAGCGTGACGAAGGTGTAAAGCGTGACAAGGATCGCCGCGACCAGCTTCGATCGGCCCGTGGGTTCGGTGATGGAATAGGCGCTCATCTTTCCTTAACCTTGTTCAGGGCCTTCACGTAGATGGAGGCAAGGCCGAAGACGGTGACGAAAAGGATGATCGCATAGGCCGAGGAATAGCCCGTGCGCCATTTCTCGAACGCCTCGCGCTTCAGGTCGATAGAGGCGAGCAGCGTCTCGTTCCCCGGCCCGCCGCCCGTCAGCAGCACCACCATGTCGAACATCTTGAAATTCTCGATGCCCCGGAACAGCACGGCCAGCATCAAGAAGGGCAGCACCATCGGGATGGTGATCGTCCAGAACTGCCGCCACTTGGAGGCGCGGTCGATCTCGGCCGCCTCATAGATGTAGTCGGGGATGGACCGCAGCCCCGCAAGGCAGATCAGCATCACGAAGGGCGTCCACATCCACGTGTCCACGATGACGATGGACCACGGCGCGAAGCCACCGGGGCCCAGCATCGAAAAGGACGAGGCGGGCGTTCCCGTGACCAGCTCCACCACATAATTCACCAGCCCGATTTGCGGCTGATAAAGGAACGTCCAGAAATTCCCCACCACGGCAGGCGACAGCATCATGGGCAGCACGATCAGCGTCGTCAGCAGGTCATTGCCCTTGAACTTGCGATTGATCAGCCAAGCCAGCGTGAAGCCGATGATCACCTGAAAGAACAACGTCCAGAACAGGAAATGGGCCGTCGTCTGCATGTTGGCCCAGATGCCGTCATCCGTCAGGATGCGGATGTAGTTGCGAAGGCCGACGAACTCTACCTCTTCGTTCGGGCGGTTGGCGCGGTAGTTGGTGAAGGACAGCCGCACCGTCCAGATCAGCGGAAAGATGTTGATCGCCAGCAGCAGAAAGATCGTGGGGGCCACGAAGAGCCATGCGATGGCGCGGTCCGACAGGCCCCGGATGCGGCGGGCAAGCGGATCGGGCGTGGCGCGGGCGGCGGCGTCGATGGGGTTCGTCATGGCATATTCCCATAAGGCGCGAGGCGGCGGATGCCCCCTCACCCTGCCCTCTCCCCCATGGGGGAGAGGGTGGCGTTGCGCGTGTCAAATCCCCTTTGCCCCGGCTTCTGGACCGGGGCTGCCCCCCCTCCCCGCTGGGGAGAGGGGTCGGGGGTGCCGGGATCAGAGTTTGCCTTCGTCCTCGAAGACTTCGGTCCAATCCGCGATCAGGCCATCCAGCGCCTCTTGCGCCGTGCCCTGATCGGCCACGATGTAGTTGTGCAGACGCTCCTGCATGGCCAGCAGCAACTGGGCATAGGCCGGCTCCTGCCAGAAGTCCTGCACGCCGCCCATCGCTTCCAGGAAGTCCCCCGCGAAGGGTGCCGTGTTCACGAAGTTCGGATCGTCCAGCACGGCCTTGTGGCAGGAATACCCGCCCATCGACCACCACTTCTTCTGCACATCCGGGTTGGCGAACCATTTCACATAGGCCAGCGCGCCATCCATGTTGTCGGTATTGGCAACGACCGAGATGCCCTGACCGCCCAGAGTCGAGGCCGCGACGTTCTGCGCCGGGTTCACGAAGAAGTCGATCTTGTCGCCCCCCGTGTTCGGATCGGCATAAAGACCCGGGAAGAAGGCGAACCAGTTCATCGCCATCGCCACCTGACCCGATTTGAACGCGTCCAGCGACTGTTCCATATAGGCGTTGTCATAGCCCGGAGGCGTGCCGGTCTTGTACAGCTCCTTGTAGAACTCCAGCGCCTCTACCGCCTCGGGCGAGTTCACCGCGCCCTGCATGTCATAGCTGCCGGGGCTGTTCTCGTACTTGAAGCCCCATGCATAAAGCGCGCCGGTCGCGCCCATGGTGATGCCCTCGGACCCCCGCTCGGTGAAGATCGAGGCGCCATAGACGGTCTTGCCGTCGATTTCGCGGCCTTGGAAGAACTGCGCGATTTCCAGAAGTTCCTTCTGCGACTTGGGCTCTGCCAGATCGCGGCCATACTTGGCCTTGAACTCTTCCTGAATTTCCGGACGGGCGAACCAGTCCTTGCGGTAGAACCAGCCGTTCGCGTCACCCATGGCGGGCAGCGCGTAGTAGTTGGGCGTCCCCTTCGGCCAGGTCGAATAGGCATAGACGGTCGCCGGGGCGAAATCGTCCATGCTGATGCCTTCCTTGTCGAAGAAGTCGTTCAGCTTGACATACCAGCCGTTCTCGGCCGCGCCGCCCATCCACTGGCTGTCACCGATGAGCAGGTCGCAAAGCTGCCCGCCCGAGTTCAACTCGTTCAGCATGCGGTCCGCGAAGTTCGGCCACGGCACGAATTCGAAGTTCATCTTGATGCCCGACTGGGCCTCGAAGTCCTTGGACAGTTCGACGAGAGCGTTCGCCGGGTCCCATGCGGCCCAGCAGAGCGTCAGTTCGCTGGATTGCGCCGATGCCATGCCGGCAACGGAAATAGCCGCCGCCGAGCAGGCGGCAAGAAGTCTGGCCTTCATTGTTCTTCCTCCCGTTTGATGTGCAGTCTGGCGTGTCCGTTCGGGCGCGAAACCTCCCCCGGACCTTCTTCCTGACTCACCTTAGGCATGGCGCGGCGAGTCTGTCCATCCATTTTTGAGGTACGTTCCTCATTTCTGCCGATGGACGCTGCCCACACGGCCCCGTCCGGCCCCGTCCGGCCCCGCGCCCGGTCAGAATGTGGCGGTATAGGACTCGGGCGGCAGGTTCTCGCGGATCACCACCTCGATCCGCAGACGTTCCTGCCCCTCGTCGATCGGCTGACGCTCGGCCTTGGCCCGCAGCACGCGCAGCGCCGACCGCGCCAGATGGCCGGGGTTCTGCGCGATGACTGCGTCCAGATGCCCCGCCAGAAGCGCGGCGCGCGTATGCGGCGTCAACTCGTGCCCGATCACGACGTGGCGGCCCAACTCGCCCCGCGCCCTCAGCAATGCGGCAAGCGCCCGGTGGCCCGACCCCAGCAGATAAATCCCCACCACACCCCCTGCCGTATCCAGACGCGCGGCCAGCGCCTCGTGCAGTGCTTCGGCGCGCCCATGGGTTTCGATCGTCGGCAGCACCTTGAGCGATGGGAAACGCTCCAGCATCACCTCGTCAAACCCGCGCCGCCGTTCGATGCTGTCGCGCAATTGCATGGAATCCGCGACCACCACGATCTGACCGGAAAGCCCCCGACAGAACTTTCCCATCAACGTTCCCGCAGTTCGCCCTGCCGCATGGCTGTCGATGCCCACGAAATGGTCACGCGCTGTGTTCGGCAGGTCCGACCCCAGCGCCACGACCGGTATCCCCTCAGACCGCAGCCTGCGGATCGCATCGCGCACCACGGGCGTTTCGGGCGCCATCAGGGCCACGCCCGCGATGTCGTCCGCTTGCAGCGCGGCCAGATGTGCCGCAAGCGCGTGCAGGTCCTCGGCCGGATAGCGCAGCAGCAGCATCTCGGTCCGACTGGCCGCCGCCAGCGTCGCCGCGTCGCGCAGCGCAGAGGCCAGCGTTTCGGTGAACTGGCTGTCGGAATCCGGCAACAGCACCGCCATCCTGTAGGATCGCCCGCGCGCCAGATTCGCCGCCGCGATGTCGCGCACATAGCCCAGCCGCGCCACGGCCTCGTTCACGGCCGTGATCGTCTTGGCCCGCACGCCCGGACGCGCGTTCAGAACGCGGTCCACGGTGGCAAGGCTCACGCCCGCCTCGCGCGCGATGTCGATCACTGTAGGTCGCGTCATCACCATCCTCCTGACCCGACTATCCGACCTCGAATGAGGTACGTCAATCAGGCAGAAGTCCCGCAGGTCGTGCCAAAGAAAAAACCCGGCCACCGGACTGACGTGGTGGCCGGGTTGAGTGTGTCGGCACGCGGTCAGGCGTGAGCGCGATAGGCGCTGTCTCCGACGAGGCAGACGATGCTTTCGATTCCGGTCACGGAAATCGGTTTGGGCAAGAAGCCGTTCATCCCCGCATCAAAGCAGAGGCGGCGGCTCTCGGGATCGACAAGGCGGGTCAGGGCGACGATTGGCACAGTCGTCCCGCGTGGCGGCACGCCACGGATCGCCCGCGCCGCGGCCAACCCGCCCATCCCCGGCATATCAAGGTCCATCAGGATCAGGCCGATCTCGCCACAGTCAGCGCAAAAGATGGCCAACGCCGCCTCGCCGTCCTCAGCCTCGGTCACGCCATAGCCGCGCGCTTCGATCAGGACCCGCGCAATAAGGCGGTTGACGGCGTCGTCATCCACAACAAGCACAAGCCCACGCCGGTCGCTTTGTCCAAGATCGTAGGCTGCCACTGATGGGGTTCCGCATGGTTGACGAACGGGAAAAGGATCGGCGATCACGGAAGCCCCCTCCAAGATGCGTCACCGCAACCGCCTGTCGAAAGACTGTTGGTCATGGCTGAGTCGGGCAAGCGGGGGTCCGGCACCGCGCAGGGCGCTTTGTCCGTCCCGTTTACAGCCATAAACCGCAGTTTACGTATTTTGCGGTTTTTCGCGCGCCCTTCGCGAACCGGCAGGCCCGATCAGCGCGCAACCGGCGCCCAGATCACATCGTCGATCCGCGGCGCCCCGGTCGCCAGCATCACCAGCCGATCAAAGCCCAGCGCGATGCCCGACGCGTCGGGCATGTGCGCCAGCGCGGCAAGGAAATCTTCGTCCAGCGGATAGCGCTCGCCATAGACGCGGCTCTTCTCGTCCATCTCAATTCCGAAGCGGCGGCGCTGTTCGGCGGGGTTCGTCAACTCGCCGAACCCGTTGGCCAGTTCCACCCCGCAGGCATAGACCTCGAACCGCTCCGCCTCGCGCGGGTCATCGGCACAGGCGCGGGCCAAGGCGGCCTCGGCCGCCGGATAACGGTCCAGCACGGTGATCCGCCCCAGCCCAAGATGCGGCTCTACCCGCGCGACCAGAACCTTGGACAGCAGGTCCGACCACGTGTCATCCGCCGACACCGCCATCCCCTGCCCCGCCATCTGCGCGGCCAGCGCGTCCCGGTCCGTCGTTCCATCCCCCCGGATCGTCGCCAGCAGATCCAGCCCCGCATAGCGCGCAAAGGCATCCGCCACCGACACCCTTTCAAACGGTTGGAACGGATCACAGACCCGGTCGCGGAAACGCAGCACTTCGGCCCCCGCCGCCCGTGCCGCCAGCCGCAAGAAGGCGGCCGTATCCTCCATCAGCACGGCATAATCCGCGCCCGCGCGATACCATTCCAGCATCGTGAATTCGGGGCTGTGCAGCACCCCCCGCTCGCGGTTGCGCCAGACATGGGCGAAAGCCGCGATCCGCGTCTCGCCCGCCGCCAGCAGCTTCTTCATCGCGAATTCCGGGCTGGTGTGCAGATACATCCGCCGCGCGGTCCCGTCATGGCCCAACGCATCGGTCGCAAAAGCATGCAGATGCGCCTCGTTCCCCGGAGAGACCTGCAAGGCCACCGGATCCACCTCGGTGAACCCCTCATCGGCAAACCACCCCCGCAGCGCCTGCTGGATGCGGTTGCGGGCCAGCAGCACGGGGCGGCGGTCGGCATGCCGATCACGGGTCCACCAAGGCGTATCGGGTGCGTCTGTCACGGTCTGCCGCTTTCGGTTTGAGATTTGGCACGATATGCGCTAGGTCCAGCGCCAATCGCCCGCCTGCCTTACGCGGGCCATCCTGAAACCGCAAGGAATCGACCCGTGAAAGTCATCGCCTCTTCCCTTCGCAAGGGCAACGTCGTCGAAATGGACGGCAAGCTCTACGCCGTCCTCAAGGCCGAGAATTTCCACCCCGGCAAGGGCACGCCCACGACCAGCGTGGACATGCGCCGCATCTCGGACGGGGTGAAGGTGTCGGAACGCTGGCGCACGACCGAGATGGTGGAAAAGGCCACCGTCGACGAACGCGAATACGACTACCTCTACTCCGACGGCGAAGGCTACCACTTCATGGAGCCGAACACCTATGAACAGCTCACCGCCACCGAAGATGTGGTGGGCGAGGACTCCGTCTTCCTGACCGAAGGCATCAAGGTCTATCTGCGCACCTTCGAAGGCGTGCCGATCGCGATGGAACTGCCCCAGAAGGTGGTGGTCGAGATCACCGAAACGGAACCGGTGGTGAAGGGCCAGACCGCCTCGTCCTCGTACAAGCCTGCGATGTGTTCGAACGGCCTGCGCGTGATGGTCCCCCCCCATATCGGCGCGGGCACCCGCATCGTCATCAACACCGAAGACCATTCCTACGTCGAACGCGCGAAGGACTGACCGCATCCGACATCCCGGATCGCAGGGGCGCCCACCGGGCGCCCCTTTGCATTACCGCTCGCCGCGCCGATAAGGCTGCATCAAGGCCTCAGGCACCCGCGCCCGCCGCGCCACCAAGACCAGCGCCACGATGGACAGCACATAGGGTGCCATCAGGAACAGCTGATAGGGCACCCCCTCCACCACGGTCTGTAACCGCAGCTGGAACGCATCAAACAGCGCAAAGAGCAGCGCCCCGATCAGCGCCTTTCCGGGTCGCCACGAGGCGAACACGACCAGCGCAATGCAAATCCAGCCCCGCCCCTGCACCATCGTCGGGAAAAAGCTGTTGAAGGTCGCCGTGGTCAGGAAGGCCCCGCCCAGCGCCATGATCCCCGATCCCACCATCACCGCCCAAATGCGGATACGCACCGGGTTCAGCCCCTGCGCCTCTACCGCGTGCGGGTTCTCGCCCGTCATCCGCAGCGCCAGCCCCATCGGCGTCCGGTTCAGCACCCATGCCACCAGCACGACAAGGATCAGCGCCACATAGGTCGGCGGCATCTGGGTAAAGACCACCTCGCCCACAAAGGGGATGGAGGACAGACCCGGAACCGCCCAAGGCTGGAACGGCTCGATCGTCGGCGGCAGGTCGCCCACCTCCACCCACAACCGATACAGGTAATAGGCAAGCGCCGAGGCGAAGAGCGTGATCCCCAGCCCCGACACATGCTGCGACAGGCCCAAGGGCACCGTCAGCATCGCATGCAGCCACCCCATCAGCATCCCCGCCAGCACCGCCACCGCCAGCCCCGTCCAAAGGTCCCCGCCCCAGAACACGGTCAGCCACCCGACCATGGCCCCCAGCGTCATGATCCCCTCGATGCCAAGGTTCAAAACCCCCGCCCTCTCGCAGATCAGCGCGCCAAGGACGCCAAAGATCAGCGGCGTGGCGATCCGCAGCACGGCTGCCCAAAGGCTCGCCGTCGTCAGGATGTCGAAGGCTTCTGTCATGTCCGCACCCGATAGGTCGCAAAGAGCAGCGCCACCAGCATCGCCAGCAGCGCCACCGCCATAATCACATCCGCGATGAAGGACGGCACGCCCGTCGCCCGGCTCATCGCATCCGCGCCGACAAAGACCGTGGCCACAAAGACCGAGGCCGCAACCACCCCCACCGGATGCAGCGCCGCCAGCATCGCCACCACGATCCCCGCATAGCCAAAGCCCGGCGACATGGTCGTGGTGACATAGCCCACCGGACCCAGCACCTCGACCGCCCCTGCCAGCCCCGCAAGGCCCCCCGACAGGATCGCCACCTTGGCCAGCGTCGCCGTGATCGGCACCCCCGCAAAGGCCGCCGCACGCGGGTTCAGCCCCGCCGCCCGCGTTTCGGCCCCGAAGACCGTGCGCGACTGCACCAGCCAGATGATGCCTGCCACCACGACGGCCAGCACCAGCCCCACATGCAGCCGCGACCGTGGCACCAGATCAGGCAACCGCAACCCCGCCGCCACGGGCACCGATTGCGGCCAGCCAAAGGCCATCGGGTCCTTCAGCACCCCCTCCACCATCAGCCCCACGAAGAGCAGCGCGACAAAGTTCAAAAGCAGCGTCGTCACCACTTCGTCCACGCCAAAGCGCAACCGAAGCAGCGCCGGGATCAGAAGCAGCACCGCCCCCGCCGCCATCCCCGCCAGCGCCAGCGCCGCCCAAGCCAGCGGCAGGGGCAACCCAACGACGACCGAATGGCCCAGCGCCGCCGCCGCCAGCGCGCCCATGTAGAACTGCCCCTCCCCCCCGATGTTCCAAAGCCGCGCCCGGAACGCCACCGCCGCCGCCAACCCCGTCAGGATCAAGGGCGAGGCCCGCGTCAGCGTCTCGGTCACCGCAAGCCGCGACCCGAAGGCCCCCGTCAGCATCTCGCCATAGGCCGTCCACGGGCTGACCCCCGCCATGGCGATCAACCCGGCGCATAGGACCAGCGCCGCCAGCACCGCCACAAAGGGCGCCAGCACCAGCGCCGCGACCGAAACCTCCTCGCGCCGTTCAAACCGCATCGGCCGTTCCCCAGACACCCGCCATCATCAATCCCAGTTTGCGCGCATCCGCCGCCTCGGCCGCAAGGGGCGCGGACAGCCGCCCCTTGACGATGGCCTGCAACCGATCCGCCAGCCCCACCGCCTCATCCAGATCCTCGGAAATCAGCAGGATCGCCGCCCCCTCGGCCCGCGCCATCAGCAACTCCCGATGCACGGCGGCAATCGCCCCCTCGTCCAGCCCCCGCGTCGGCTGGTTCGCCAACAGAAAGCGCGGTCCCGCCGCCAGATTGCGCCCAAGGATCAGCTTCTGCATGTTCCCCCCCGAAAGCGCCCGCGTCCGCGTCGCAGGCCCCGCCCCCCGGATGTCGAACCGCTTGATCAGCGCCTCGGTAAAGTCCTGCGCCGCCCGCCGCTTTACAAAGCCCCAGCCCGAATGCTCTGGCAGGCGTTCGAGGATCGCGTTTTCCCATAGCGACAGATCGCCCACCACGCCCTCGGCATGGCGGTCCTCCGGCACGCGGCCAATCCCCATCCGCACCGCCTCGCGCGGGGTCATCCACCCGATATCGCGGCCCTGAAAGGTGATCGTCCCCGCATCCGGCCGCGCCAACCCCGATAGCACGCGCCCCAGCATCGCCTGCCCGTTGCCCGACACGCCGACGATCCCCAGAATCTCGCCCTCGCGCACCTCGAAATCCACGCGGTCCAGCGCCATGCCCCCGCCCTGCGACGCCGACAGCCCCTTGGCCACCACCACGGGTGCCCCCGCCGCATGCGCCTCGCGCTTGGGTCGCGCCACGGCACGGCCCACCATCAACTCCGCCAGTTCCGCCGGGTTCGTCTCTGCCGTCGCCCGCTCGGCCACGACCTTGCCGCCCCGCAGCACGACCACCCGGTCGGACGCCCCCATCACCTCGTGCAGCTTGTGGCTGATGAAAATGATCGACAGCCCCCCCTGCGCCATGCCCCGCAGGATGCGGAACAACTGCTCGGCCTCGGGCCGCGCCAGCACCGCCGTGGGTTCGTCAAGGATCAGGATGCGCGCCTCGCGGTAAAGCGCCTTCAGGATCTCTACCCGCTGCCGCTCGCCCACCGACAGGTCGGCCACCCGCGCCTCGGGGTCCACGGGCAGGCCGAAAGTTTTGGACAACTCCGCGATCTTGCGCGCCTGCACTTCGCGGTCCATCCCGACCTTCCACAGGCTTTCCGACCCGATCACGATGTTTTCCAGCACGGTCAGATTGCCCGCCAAGGAGAAATGCTGGTGCACCATGCCCACACCCGCCGCGATGGCAGCCTGTGGCTTGCCGGGGGGCAAGGGCTTACCCATCACCCGCACCTCGCCCGCATCGGCGGCATAATGGCCGAACAGGATGTTCATCAGCGTCGTCTTGCCCGCGCCATTCTCGCCCAACAGCGCCAGCACCTCACCCGTCTTCAGCGCGATGGAAACATCGTCATTCGCCACCAGCGCGCCAAAGCGCTTGGTGATCCCCTCCAGTTCCAGCACCGGCCCTGCGGCCTTGGTCCCCGTCATCCCCATCCCCCCGTCACGGATGCCCCGCGATCCCGTATGGATACTGCACCACCGGCAGCCCCGCCGTCACCTGTTCCGCCAACCGCAACAGCGCCCGGTCACAGCCCGCCCGCGCCGCGATCTGCACGCCCACGGGCACCCCCTCACCCGCCACCGGCACCACCACCGCCGGAAACCCGCCCGCATTGGCCAACGCCGCCCCCGGCGCGATCCGCCCCATCCGCGCGAAATGCGCCCCCACATCGCGCGCGCCCATGTCAAAGGCCCCCTCCGCAGGCACCCTGTCGCGCAGAACCGGAGAGATCACCGCATCCACCCCCGCCATCCACGCCTCCCACCCCGCCGTCAGCACCGCCATCTCGCGCGAGGCCGCGAAGAGCTCTGCCGCCGCCATCGCGCGCCCCTCCTCCATCACCGCCCCGGCTATGAGCGAGAGTTCGCCCGCCTCCACCCCCAGAAACCCCATCCATTCCGCCAGCGACGCCGTCAGCACCACCCGCGCCACATGATCCGCCCGCGCCGCCATGGCGGCCGGAAACGCCCGCTCCTCGACCACGGCACCCGCCGCGCGCAAGACCGCAGCCACCTCGCCCAGCGCCGCGATCTGCGCCGCCGCGCAACCTTCGGGCACCACAACCGCCACCCGCCCCGCCGAAAACCCCCGATCCCCGGCCCAAGGCTCTGCCGCCGCATCGAAGGCCGCCGCCACATCCCGCACCGACCGCGCCAGCACCAACTCGCTTGCCAGCCCCATCAGCCAATTGCCCTGATCCGGCCCCATCGGGACCGCCCCGCGCGACGGCTTCAGCCCCACCAACCCACAGCAGGCCGCAGGCATCCGGATCGACCCCGCCGCATCCGTCGCATGGGCAATCGCCACGATCCCCGCCGCCACCGCCGCCGCCGCCCCGCCCGAAGACCCGCCGGGCGACAAGCCAATATCCCAAGGGTTCACCGCCGGGTCGGATGTCAACGCCAAGCCGAATTCCGGCACCGTGGTCAGGCCAAAGGGCACCAGCCCCGCCCCCCGGAACCGCGCGAACAGATCACTGTCCCCCGCCTGATCCACCCGCCGCCGCAACAGCGCCGCCGACCCCGCCACGGGCGACAGACCCGCCGCCCCGGACCCCAGATCCTTCCCCAGAAACGGCACGCCCCCAAAAGGCCCGGCGGGTGCCACCAAGGCCCCCGCCCGCCCCATCGCAGGCTCCAGCCGGACGACCGCGCC
>JBDKFE010000051.1:0-3504 GCA_039798885.1 Pseudomonadota bacterium
TCTGTGCAGACGTGATCGTATCATGCGTGCCATAGGCCGCGATGAAGTTCACGATCGACACGGGATGCTTCAGGTTCAGCGCGAAGTCGAACCAGCTTGTGTAGGGCTTGATCTGGCTGTCGGCGGTGCCTGCGAAGAACTGGGCCCGCGCCTCGTTCAGCGACGGCACGCCGGTTTCGCGGCCACGGGCGATGTTGATCGCCGCAAGGTCGAGCGGCATGCCCACGAGGTTGTTGCGCAGCGCTTCGGTCATGAATTCGTCGATCTCGTTGCCCTGCTGACGGGTCATCCCGCGGGCAATGGCACCGGCGGCGGCATAAGCGTCCACACCGCTGTTGGCGAATTCGACCGGATTGAGGAAGGCGGAGATCAGGTCGATGTGCTGCGCGTTGAAGTTCGCGTCATAGCGGTCCACCGTTTCGTTCAGCATGGAATGGCCGAAGCGATAGACGGTGTGCGCGAATTCGCTGACGATGGCCGGGTCAAGTTCGGCGTCATAGTTCACGAAGATGTTCACGAAGGGCTGCACCTTGCGGGCGAACTCTTCGAAGACAAGATGCTGATACTGCATCTCGGTCACGAACTTTGCCGATTGGAACAGACGTGCGCCGTTCCAAGACAGCGCATCGATCGCGGCATCCGCAAGGTTCACCGCCGACGTCAGCGGGGTGGCCAGCCATTCGTTCAGGAACGCGGTCGCGGCAAGCACATCACCGGTTTGCGTAAGGATCGCCTTGGCGTCGTTGATGAGGATGGTCTTCATCAGGTCGACTTGGCGGTTGTGTTCGGAATGGAACACGTGGTGGACGGCGGTCAGGCCGATGTTTTCATTCGCGCGGCCGTCGCCCGCGGCGTAGTGCCGGTCCAGAAGTTCGTTGTCATAGGTGCCCGCGGCCTGACGATCCGTCGCCACGCTGACGAGCAGGTCGCCGTCTGCCACTTCGTTCGGGCCCGGATCGGCGTTGCGTGCGATATCGTCCATGAAGGTGACACCGGCGGACACTGCGCCGATGGTGTTGACGGGTGCAGCAGGGTTGCCTTCGAAAAGAACCTGCTGGCCTGCCACAAGCTTCACCACCTGCGGAAAACCGTTGGGTCCCGGGATGAAGTTGCCATACGGATCGGTCGCCAGAAGCGGCACGGAATGGACGTTGTGGTCGTTAAGTTCGATCCCCAGAACCGTGAGCGCCTGATGCTTCACATCGGCCCAAGTGGCCAGGCCACCGCCGGATTCCGCGTTGCCGTTCAAAAGCAGGCCGGTCGGCACGGGCTTGCCATCGACAAGGACGAATTCGCGCAGGAAGACCTGATGCGACGGATGCGACGTGTAGGTCTGGTTCTGATCGACGAAGGGCGTGACGGCGTTGGTCGCTTCGCCATTCGCGTTCAGGGTGGCACGGGTGATGACCATGAAGTTGGTGTTCGGCGATGCCGGATTGTACAGCGGATCATCCGGTTGCAGCGGGATGTACACCGTGCCGTAGCCACCCTTCTGGACCAGATCGAGGCCGTGGCTGAAGAACTGACCGAAGAAGGTCATCCAAGAGTTGAACGGGGCCGACAGACCTTCGTCCGGCGCAACGTTCGGAACCACGATCGTCAGCTTTGCAAGATCGCCGGTAAGGCTTGCCTCATAGGGCAGGCCGGCCTGATCCAGCGCGGCCAGAATGGTGGTCTTGAGGCCGTTGGCTTCGACGAGGTTGCCTGCGGTGAGTTCCGCCTTGTAGGCCGCATATTGGTCCTGGATCAGGGTTGCGGCGGTGTAGGGGTCGGGATGGCCTGCAACTTGGAAGGCGGTGATCAGCGCGGCAGGGTTGTTCAGCGTCTGGTCAACGACAAGGTTCGAAATGATGCGCGGATCGGCATCGACCACGTCGCCCGGCTGGATCGCCCGCGGCCCCAGAGCCGGGTTGCTGGCGATGCGCACGCTGTAATCGTTGTTGTTCAGATAGGTCGCGGGCAGATCGGTGCCGTTCGGGCCAAGACCGTTCACCAGCGGGATGTATCCCGGGGGCACGCCCGCAAAGCCGAAATTGACCGGCTGGCCATCATTGCCCCGGATCGGCGGGCCGAACCGCATCCCATCCGTGCCCTCGGTGACCCAAGAGGGCGTCGTCGCCCGCGGGAACTCCTGCGCGGCGGCGCCATAGTGGCCCTGTCCCGGCTGCAGGTTGTTGTTGCTGCCATCCACGTGGCGCAGGCCCCACGGCAGCTCGGACGTCGGGATCAGGTTCCCGAGCAAGGGCTCGCCGCGCGCATCGGCTTCGGCGATCTTGATCTGTTGAAGGATGAACTCCAGGTCGTTCCTGTTGACGGTAACCATGATAAGCGTCCTGTGCTTTGGGCGAGCTGATGATCAGCAAGCGTTTCCTCATGGTGCGAATAACTCGCATGGTCATCTCGTCAGGACTAATGTCCATGGTCCCATGATTTTTTCGAGAAAGGTCCATTGGCGGATTGGACGTTGGTCCAATGGGCGGCGCAGCCGTCCTTGAATTGTTGGCGATCCCGGATCGTGCTGCGGATCGAAGAGGTCGCGACGGTCTTGGGAAAGGTTGAAGCCAAATGCGACTTGGGCGAATCGACACGCGCAGGGCGGCCGTCCATCGCGCGCCTGCGCCCCACGGGCCTGCGGCGCAATCCCAGCGCGGCCCAAAGGGCGCGCGGTTTGCGGGTCAAATATCTGATTTAAAAGTAGTTTTTATCCGACAGAGGTCTTGTTGAACGAGGCCCGCTTATAGCCCTTGTCCATCGCCCGGATTGGGCCAAGCGCCGTGTTTTGCTGGGGCTTCGCCGCAACGTCACCGCCACCGCCCCCATCACGATCCGCCCCGGCACACTGTCCACCACCCGCCCCTCACAGGGCGTCAGGCAAGCGGTGGTGGCAAGATCGTTCGGATCAGCACTCTGCCCGCGCCCAAGTATCGCGCAGAGTGGTAGGGATTCGGGGGCGTGGCTTTGGCGCTGCTGCAAGACAAATGCGAACCAGTTTCCGATTGCCTAAACCCACGCGGACGTCAGGCGGCAGGAAGGCTGCACCCCTCATTGAGGTGTCAGCGCCAATGTTCGCGACCGCGCATTCGATCCGCCCGTTTGCGCCGAATTTCCGCAGCGAATAGTGGACCTAACCGATTCCACCAAAAGCGCACCGTTTGGTGGCGGATCTCGATCCCGCATTTACGCCGCAGGTCTTCGACGTTGCGCTGCGACAGCGGGAGCTGGATGAAAAGCATCACTGCCAAAGGGTTATTCCCCGGGCTGGTATGTGACGTCGCGGAAGGGGGAGCGCTGGGCATGCGGTCGGGCGAGACGGGCACCCGGATCGCCCAATGAAGAGGTCTTCTGAGAAGACCCCGTAACGGCCATAAGCCCAGTTCATCTGGCAGCCGCAGAAATTGGCCCAGCGCAATGCGCTGGGCCATGGGTATCAGGGTTGGATGCACAAGTGCCGTTCCAGCCTCACGCTTCGAGCCAGCACTTGGCAAGCGCCGTTCCGTCCATCAG
>JBDKFE010000052.1:0-12295 GCA_039798885.1 Pseudomonadota bacterium
GCCTTGGTCTGTGCTGCCCCTGATCCACCCTGTCGCCCCCCACCCAATTCCTGCCAGCCTATCGAAAGGCGATGGGGCGGGCAAAGCCTAGCCCCGCGGAAAGGCCACCGCCGACAAGAAAAAACCCGCCTCTGGCGCGACCCGGGGCCGCCACACCCACCGCCGCCCGCGACAAAAGACGGGGTCCCGGGTCAAGCCCGGGACGCGGTCTTTTGCTTCACCCTTTCGTCAGGACCGGAAACCAATCCTCGCGCAGCCGCTGTCCCGCCACCATCCCATGTCCCGGAAAGGGCGGCGAGGTCGGCCCCGGCCGTTCCACGTAGCGCGCATCATCCCCCACAAGCCGGAGCGAGAACGCCCGCCGCCGCGCCGTCGTCGTGTTGCCCCGCGTGCCATGCAGCGTGCGGTAGTGGAAGGCCACCGCATCGCCGGGTTCCATCTCCCATTCCATCACCCGCATCCCTTCGGCATCGGGGTCCGGCACCGGGATATAGTCGTGGTCGCCGGGATAGAAATTCGTCTCCGCCATCCAGCGCGTCGGCAGCACATCCTTCTCCCAAAGATGACTTCCCGCGACACAGCGCAGCGACGCCTCTTTCACGGGATCAAGCGGCACCCAGAACGACACCGTCTGCCGCCCTTCGACAAAGTAATAGGGCCCGTCGGTATGCCACGGCGTCGGCTTGTTGGTCCCCGGTTCCTTGACCAACACATGGTCGTGAAAGAGTTGCACCCGCTCTGATCCCATCAGCGCCGCCGCCGCATCCGCGACACCGGACCCACGGATCGCCTGTTCGAATTCCGGGATACGCTGCCAGTTGCAGTAATCGTCGAAGAACCTTCCCGTCTCGCCCGGCTTCAGCGTCGCCATAAGCTGCGGCGATGGGTCGGCCATGTTCTTTTCGACACCCGCGCGCAGCGCATCGACCCAATCCGCAAACAGGCCCTTGACCAGCACCACCCCGTCGCGTTGGTAATCCGCAACCATCCCCTCCGTCACGCCCGCCATGTTCCCTCCCGTCGTAAAAGGCACCGATCCCGTCGACAGATGACACGACACGGCGATAGTCTCCAATAATAAGTAACGATCACGGTCATAACCATGCTTGCCATCACCCTCCGCCAACTCGAATACGCCACAGCCACGGCCCGCTTTGGCGGCGTGACCGCAGCCGCCGAGGCGCTGTCGATCTCGCAACCCGCGCTCTCCGTGGCCCTCGCCCAGCTTGAATCGACGCTGGGCCAACCCCTGTTCCTGCGCCGCCCCGGCGGCCCCGTGGCGCTGACGGCCTTTGGCCGCACATGGCTGGCCGAAGCGCAGGCGCAACTCGACGCGCTCACCCGGCTGATGTCGGGCGAGGTTCCCTCTGCGCCCATCCGTCTCGCCTGTTTCGAAGACCTTGCCCCCACCCTGCTTGCCCCGCTGCTGCGGCGCATCGCCACCGCCGCGCCGGGCCTGACCGTAGAGCCTAACGTCCTGCCCTTCGAAGCCATCGCCGACGGCCTCCGCTCGGGTCAGATCGACCTTGCCATCACATGGGACCTTGGGCTGGACGCGACAGTGGACAAGACCCTTCTGCGCCAGGTCGCCCCCCATGCCGTCGCGGGCGCGGACCACCCCCTCGCCCCTTTGGCCAAACGCGGCACCACCCTCGCCGAAGTTTCTGAATACCCCCTCATCCTTGCCGATCAGGGCCTCTCGCTTGGCCATATGCGTGCCCTCTTCACCGCGCGCGGGCTGCCCTTCACAGTGGCGCATCGCACGGCCTCCATCGATCTGATGCGCAGCTTTGCCGCGAATGGCCTTGGCCTCGGTCTCAGCTACACGCGGCCCGCAGGCCGCCGCAGCCACGATGGCGCAGCCATCGCGACGGTCGTCATCACCGATGCGGGCACCGAACCGATCATCCTTGCCCGCCTTGCCGCGAACCCCCTTACACCCGAGGCGGCACAGCTTGCCGCCCTTGTCACCGACAGCTTCGCCACCCCCCGATCACAGCCGACCGACGGAGATACCTGACCCAAATGACCAACAGCTACGACACCGGCCGCCTGAACCTGCCCTTCGTCGGCATCTCCACCTTCGGCAAGCGGCCCTACGTCGCCGATTGGGACGCGATCGAAGCCGACATCGCCATCCTTGGCGCGCCCTTCGACTTCGGCACCCAGTTCCGCGCCGGTGCCCGCTTTGGGCCACGGGCGGTGCGCGAGGCCTCGACCCTCTTTTCCTTTGGCCATGCCGGGGCCTATGACCACGAGGATGACGTCACCTACCTTGGGCAGGATGTCCGAATGGTGGATATCGGGGACGCCGACATCGTCCATACCGATACTGAAACCAGCCACGCCAATATCGAAAAGGGCGTCCGCGCCATCCTCAAGGCAGGTGCGCTGCCGGTGACCATCGGCGGCGATCATTCCATCAACATCCCCTGCATCCGCGCCTTCGACGATCAGGGGCCGATCCATATCCTGCAGATCGACGCCCATCTCGACTTCGTCGACATCCGCCATGGCGTCCGCCACGGCCATGGCAACCCGATGCGCCGCGCGGCGGAAAAGGACTATGTGACGGGCATCACCGCGCTGGGCATCCGCAACGTCTCTTCCACCACCAAGGAAGGCTACGACGCCGCCCGCACCATGGGCGATGACATCCTTTCGGTCCGCCAAGTCCGCAAGCTGGGGCCGGACGCCACCGCCGCCCGCATCCCCGCAGGCGCCCGCGTCTATGTCACCATCGACATCGACGGCTTCTGCCCCTCCATCGCGCCGGGCACCGGCACGCCCAGCCACGGGGGATTTCTCTATTACGAAGTGCTGGAGATCCTCCAGCAGGTCGCCAACACCCATGACATCGTCGGCATCGACCTTGTCGAGGTCGCCCCCGACTACGACCGCGACGGAACCACCGCCATCCTCGCCGCGCAGGTGCTGCTCAACCTCCTCGGCTTCATCTTCCACGCCCGCAAGCAACGGGCCTGACCTGCGGCAGGGGGGCCGTCACGGCCCCCCTCATCCCCGCAGGGACCGATCCTCCCACAGCGCCACGACGCCCAGCACCGCCGCCGCCAAGGCAATCGTCGCCTCCAGAGGCAGGGCAAATCCTGCGGCGAAAACCGCCACCGACAGCCCCATCCCCGCCAGATGCGACAGCGGCCAGCGGTCGCCCGACAGCCGCTTGAACCAGCCGTTCCCGGCCAGAAACAGCAGGTTCCCCCCCATCAGCACCAGCAGATCCCCCAGATGCCCCACATGGTCGGGATGCGCGATCACCCGCTCGCAGCCCACCGCACTCAACACCACGCCTGCCACGATGGGGATATGCGCATAGGTAAAGGACAACCGCGCCACCCGCCCCGGATCGTCCGATGTTTCGATTTGATGCGCGCCCCGATGATGGCCGATGTGGAAATAGACCCACCACATCGCGATGGACAGGACGACCGACCAGACAAAGGCGCGCACGCCCGGCCCCGTCCATGCCATCTCGGCAAAGGTCGCGCCCGACACCAGCAAGGTCTCTCCCAGCGCGATGATGACGAACAGCCCGCAGCGTTCGGCCATATGCGCGCCCTTCACGGCCCAGTTCTGCGTGGCATCCCGCCCCAGCCCCGGCACGCGATAGTTCATCACGGGCCCCAGATACTCGACCAACAGCGCCACGGCCCAAAGCGCCAGCCGCAGATCACCCCCGACCAGCGCCCCACCGATCCAGAACACCGCCGACACCACGAACCACAGCGTGATCCGCTGATAGGTCGCGCGCAGTTGCGTCCCCTTCTGTGAATGCCACAGGACAAAGGCCGACCGCCCCAGCTGCATCGCCACAAAGCACAGCGCAAAGACCATTCCCCGGTCCTCAAAGGCCTTCGGGATCGCCATGGACACGAACAGCCCCAGCAGCATCAGCACAAAAAGCAGCATCCGCACCCGAAAAGTCTCTGGGTCCAACCGGTTCAGCACCCATGTCGTGTAGATCCAGACCCACCACACGGCCAGGAACATCAGCCCCGCTTCCAAGGCCCCCCGCAGCGTGAAGTGGTACAACAGATGATGCGACACCTGCGTGATCGCAAAGACGAAGACCAGATCGAAGAACAACTCGGCAAAGCCGACCCGCCCCTCCTCGCCCCGAAAAATGCGCGTGACCATGCCCGCCCCCCCCTGTCCCGTTCACAAGAAGGCTAGCCCCGCCACGGCGCATGGGCCAAGCAAAAAGGGGCAAGGAAACCCTGCCCCTTCATCTTGGCCCAAATACCCTGGGGGTCCGGGGGGAACCCCCGGTCCGACGCTTACCGATACAGCAGCGATTTGCCGTTCGCGAAGACATGCACCTTCTTCGGGTCCGCCGCCAAGGACACCGTCTTGTGGCGCAGCTCGGCATGGATGCCCGGCAGCTTTGCCACGACCTGCGCCGCCTCGCCCTGCCGCCTGAAGTAAAGCAGCGTCACCTCCCCCAGCGCCTCGGTGATCTCCACCTCTCCGGTAAAGGCCGCGTCACCCGTCGCGGTGACCAGATCTTCGGGACGGATGCCGATATTCACCTTCAACCCCATGTCGCCCGCGCCCGTCGGCACCGCCGACCGCGCCATTCCGCCATTGGCCAGCTTCACCACCGTCTCGGCGCCCGTGCCCACCACCTCGCCCGCCATCAGGTTCATGGACGGGCTGCCGATGAACTGCGCCACGAATTCGTTCTCCGGCCGCTCGTAAAGTTCCAAGGGCGTGCCCACTTGGCTGATCCCACCCCCCGCAAGCACGACAATGCGCGAGGCCAGCGTCATCGCCTCTACCTGATCATGGGTCACATAGATCATGGTGGAATTCGGCATCTGCTCTTTTAGTTGCGCGATCTCGATCCGCGTCGCCACCCGCAGGGCCGCGTCAAGGTTCGACAGCGGCTCGTCAAAGAGATAGACCTTCGGGTCGCGCACAATGGCCCGCCCGATGGCGACCCGCTGCCGCTGCCCGCCCGACAGCGCCTTGGGCAGGCGGTCCAGATAAGGCGTCAGTTGCAGGATCTTCGCCGCCTTGTCGACAGCCGCCGCGATCTCTGCCGCGCTTTTCTTCGCGATCTTCAACGCGAAGGCCATGTTGTCGCGCACCGTCATGTGCGGGTACAGCGCGTAGGATTGGAACACCATGGCGATCCCGCGCTGGGCGGGGGGCACGTCGTTCATCTTCACCCCGTCGATGGTGAAATCCCCGCCCGTGATCCGCTCTAGCCCCGCGATCATGCGCAACAGCGTGGACTTCCCGCAGCCCGAGGGACCGACGAAGACGATCAACTCCCCCGTCTTGATGTCGAGGTTGATGTCCTTCAACACCTTCACTTCGCCATAGGCCTTTTCGACATTGACCAGCTTAAGCTCTGCCATCGTCCGTCCCTCCCGTTATGCCCTGCGCGCGATGCAGCAGCCCCAGCCGGGCAACCGCACCTCCCCCGTCCCCGGTGCCGCAGCGACGCTGCCGACCGTTTCGCCGATCCGTTCCCATTGCCCTTCGGGCAGGGGCAGCCGCGCCTCTGACGGGCCAAGGTTGAAGGCGCAGAAAACAGTCTCTGCCCCCGTTCGCACGAAACTAAACACGTCGCCCTGTGCGACCACCTGCTCCATCCCGCCATCGCGCAGGGTCGGATGCCCGCGCCGGAACGCCAGCGCGGCGCGGTAATGGTGCAGCAGTGCCGCCCCATCCCCTTCCTGCGCCGCCACGGAAAGCGGGCGATGCGGCGCCGTCACCGGCAGCCACGCCTTTTGCGCGGTGGAAAAGCCACACAGCGCGTTGTCCGTCTGCCAGATCATCGGCGTGCGGCAACCGTCACGGCCCTTGAACTCGGGCCAGAACTCGATGCCATAGGGGTCTTGCACGTCCTCGAAGGCGATCTCGGCCTCAGGCAGGCCCAATTCTTCGCCCTGATACAGGCAGACCGACCCGCGTAGACTCATCAGCATCGTCGCGTAAACCCTTGCCCCCGCGTCCGAAAGACCCCAGCGCGTGATGTGGCGCACGGTGTCGTGGTTGGAATAGGCCCAGCAGGGCCATGCCCCCGGTGCCGCCGCCGCCAGCCGGTCGAAGGTCTGCTTCGCCAGCCCTGCCGTCAGCCGCGCGGGTTGCAGCATCTCGAACGGATAGCACATCTGCACCTTGTCCCCGCCCGACGTGTATTCCGCCATGATCTCTAGCCCGCGCTGGGCATCGCCCACTTCGCCCACGGCCGCAGCCCGGTAAGGGTTAAGCACCGCGCGGAATTTCCTCAGGAATTCAAGGTTCTCCGGCTGGTTCTTCGAAAACAGGTGTAACTGATGGTTATAGGGGTTGACGCTCGGCGCGATAGAGTCGTTCCGCAACTCTTTCGGCAGCGCAGGATTGTCGCGCAAATACTTGTCGGCGAAGTAGAAGTTGATCGTGTCCAACCGGAACCCGTTCACCCCGCGCTGTAGCCAGAACCGCGCCACATCCAGCAGCGCCTCTTGCACCGCAGGCTGATGCAGGTTCAGGTCCGGCTGACTGGTCAGGAAGTTGTGCAGGAAATACTGCTCGCGCCGCGCGTCCCATTGCCACGCACTGCCACCAAAGACCGACAGCCAGTTGTTTGGCGGCGTCCCGTCGGGCTTTGGCTCGGCCCAGACATACCAATCGGCCTTGGCGTTGGTGCGGCTCTTTCGGCTTTCCTTGAACCACGGGTGCTGATCCGACGTGTGCGACAGCACAAGATCGATCATCACCTTCAGGCCCAGCTCATGCGCCCGCGCCACCAGCCGGTCGAAATCCGCCAGCGTGCCGAACATGGGGTCGACGTCGCAATAATCGCTGACGTCATAGCCGAAATCCTTCATCGGGCTGGTGAAGAACGGGCTGATCCAGACCGCATCCGCGCCAAGGGACGCGATATGCCCCAGCCGGTCCACGATCCCCGCAAGGTCGCCCACCCCATCGCCATTGCTGTCTTGATAGCTGCGGGGGTAGATCTGATAGATCACCGCCCCGCGCCACCAGTCGGCGTCATGGCCGATCACATCCGTCATTCCTGCGTCTTTCTCACTTCACGGACCCGGCCAGCAGGCCGCGGACCAGATATTTCTGCATCGCAAAGAACACCACCAACGGCACCGCAATCGACACGAAGGCCGAGGTCGACAGGATTTCCCAATCCCCGCCGCGCGATCCCATCAGGTTGACAAGGTTGCCGGTCAGCACCTGCTGGTCATTCCCCGTGCCAAGGAACACCAGCGCCACCAGCAGGTCATTCCACGTCCAAAGGAACTGAAAGATCGCAAAGGACGCCAACGCCGGAAAGGACAGCGGCAGGATGATCTTCACAAAGATCTGGAAATCCGTCGCCCCATCCACCCGCGCATTCTCGATAATGTCGCGCGGCAGTCCGGCCATGTAATTGCGCAACAGATAGATGGCCAGCGGCAGGCCGAACCCGGTATGCGCCAGCCAGATGCCCAGATAGCCCTTCCCGATGCCGATCCAGTTATGGAACTGCAACAGCGGGATCAGCGCCAGTTGCAACGGCACCACCAGCAGCCCCACGACAAAGGCCACCAGCAGCGCCCGCCCCGGAAAATCCATCCAGGCCAGCGCATAGGCCGCAAAGGCCGCGACAAGGATGGGGATGATCGTCGCCGGAATGGCCACCGTCAGCGTGTTGATGAAGGCCTCCCCGATCGACTGCCCCGCAAGGGGGCTTGCGATGACGTTGCCGTAATTGTCCAGCGTGAACTCCGGCGGCGTCGCGGCGGTGACGAAAACCCGCGGCATCCGCAGATCCGCCATCGACGCGGCCGAGGACAGCGCAAAGCTGCCATCCTCCGCCACGGTCAGCGTCACCCCATCGCCCAGATCCGCCACGGCACCGGGATCAAAGGCCTCCGGTTCCCGCGACGACGTCCCCCATTTGCTGATGACCGCCCCCGCCCCGTCGAACAGATTGCCCTCGATGACGAAGGCCCCGTCCTTCGGCACCTCTTCCCCCGCGATGCGGATGGCGGGCAACTGGCTTTCCTGCGTCGAAAGCGCCTGCCACCAGCCGGATGTGGAAATCTGGTCCCCCGTCCGGAAGGACGACACCAACAGCCCGAAGGTCGGCAGCACCCACAGCGCCACCAGAAGCGCCGTGCAGATATGCACCACCCACAGAAGCGCCGGTTTCTTGCCTGCGATGTTTTCCATCAGACCATCCCCCTTAGCGCATCTCTTTGCGGGCGTTGTAGACGTTCCACACAAGGATCGGCGTCACCAGAAGCATGATGATCATCGCACTGGCCGACCCCACGCCCCAGTCCAGCGCGCGGAACATCTTGTCATACATGTAATTGGCCAGAACCTGCGTTTCCCACTGGCCGTTGGTCATGGCCAGCACGATGTCGAAAACCTTCAGCACGACGATGGTGATCGTGGTCCAGACCACCACGATGGTCGGCATGATCTGCGGCACCTTCACCTGAAAGAAGATCTGGAACGGGTTCGCCCCATCCAGCAGCGCCGCCTC
Organism: Pseudomonadota bacterium; assembly: GCA_039798885.1. GTDB lineage: Bacteria > Pseudomonadota > Alphaproteobacteria > Rhodobacterales > Rhodobacteraceae > Paragemmobacter. Next base: position 8,501 of record JBDKFE010000052.1, read on the forward strand.
GATCGTATCCTCTGGCACGCCCCGCAGCGCGGCGGACAGGATGACCATGGCGAAGCCGGTCTGGATCCACACCAAGACGGCCATAAGGAAGAAGCTGTTCCAATAGGGCTGCGACAGCCATGTCTGCGGCTCGCCATAGGGCAGGTCGTTCGTCACGATCCCCACTAGCCACGTCGCCAGTTCATAGCCAAGGAACAGCGCCAGCGCCGCCCCCACCACGCGCCCCGCCACGATCCAGCCGCCCCGGTTGCCGCCTGCCATCATCGGACGGATCAGGGACCACGCCGTCCACAAAAGCAGCAGCAGCATCGCCAGAACCAGCAGCCCCGGCAGCAGCCGCAGCAACAGGGTGGACCCGATACCCCCTTCGAACTTCAACCACAGCGCATTCATCAGGCCAATCTGCGCCTGATCCACCGGGCGCGTGTCATAGATCAGCTTCCAGATCACCGACGCGCCGACAAAGGAAATCGCCATCGGCATGAAGATCAGCGACTTCGCGATATTGCCCCAGCCGATCCGATCCGTCAGCTGCGCCGCCAAAAGGCCAAAGGCCGTCGACGCCGCAGGCACCACGATCAGCCACAGCATGTTGTTTCGCATGGATTCCCAGAACTTCGCCTCGCCCATCATGGACGCATAATTGGCAAGCCCCACGAAGTTCCCGTCGCGGTTCAGCGACAGCCAAAGCGTCGCGAAGACGGGATAGGCAAGATAAAGGCCAAGGGCCACCATCGCCGGCATCAGGAACAGCCACGGGCGGATCATGTTCGCCCGGCTGGTATTGCGCCCCGCATTCGGGCCGCGCGCCGGGAAAAGCACCTTGTCCAGAATGACGTTGGACAAAAAGAAGTAGCCCACGCAACCGCCAACACCGATGACGATCACCAACAGGGCCTGCAATGCAGGGTTCATCCCAATCCCCTCCCTTTATCCGCTGGGCGGCAACCGCCCGCGCCGCCGGGTTGTCCCGGTCTAGATTGGACAGGCCCGGGCATGCGCCCGGACCTGCCAGTCTTTCGGATCAGAGGATCACTTCGGCCAAGACGCGTCGATGGTCGCGGCCACTTCTTCGGCCGACTTGCCACCGGTGTAGTCCACCATGCCGGTCCAGAACGAACCCGCACCCACGGCACCCGGCATCAGGTCCGACCCGTCGAAGCGGAAGGTCGTCGCGTTGGCAAGGATCTCGCCCTGCTTCTTCAGCGCGTCCGAACCGTACAGATCGACGTTCACGCCCTTGTGCGGGGTGACAAAGCCGGTCTGCGCCATCCACACTTCATGCGCGATCGGGGTCTTCAGCCACTCGATGAAGGCGCGGCCCGCTTCGGTGTCCTTCATCATGAAGGCCAGCGTACCGGCACCCAGAACCGGCTGACCAAGGTCCTTGTCGGCATAGGCGGGGAAGTAGAAGAAGTCCGCATCCGTGCCCAGCTCCGTGCCTTCGGGGAAGAAGGACGGGATGAACGACGCCTGACGGTGCATGTAGCACTGCGGCGGCGACGAGAAGAGACCCTTCGGGCTGTCCCGGAAGTCGGTCGAAGCGACGGCAGCAGCGCCACCCGCCACATAGGCGTCGTTGCGGGCGAAGTAGCCGAACTCTTCGATCGCGCCGATCACGGCCGGATCGTTGAACGGGATCTCGTGACGCACCCACTTGTCATAGACGTCGGGCGACTGCGTGCGCAGCATCATGTCTTCGACCCAGTCGGTCGCCGGCCAGCCGGTCGCACCGCCCGAACCCAGACCGATGCACCAAGGCGTGCCGCCATCGGCCACGATCTTGTCGGTCAGCGCCTTCAGCTCTTCCATCGTCGTGGGCACTTCATAGCCCGCGTCGGCGAAGTTGTCGGGCGAATACCACACCAGCGACTTCACGTCGGCCTTGTAGGGGAAGGCATACAGGGCTTCGGCCCCGTCCTTGCCCTTATAGGTCCCCAGCGCGGCCCAGGACGCGCCAGCGCCATAGTTGTCGGCCAGCCACTGGTTGGTTTCGTCGCCCAGCGGCACGACAAAGCCCTTGGCGGCCAGATCGCCGATCAGGCCCGGCTGCGGCAGCACCGCGACGTCCGGGGGCGAACCCGCTTCGGCGTCGATGATGATCTGCTGCTCATAGCCTTCAGAGGACGAATAGCTCACGTCCACACCCGAAGCCGCCTCGAAATAGGCCAGCATCGACTCGACCAGCACCTGGTCCTCGCCGCGCCACGGCCCAAAGATCGTCAGGGTCTGACCGTCAAGGTTGGTCGCATCGTCAAAGGCCTTGTAGCTGTCCCAGTTAAAGGCGCCTTCGCCCACCGGAAACTTCAGGTCCTGCGCCGAGGCAGTACCAGCAAGAAGCGCAAGCGCTGCCGCGCTCGCGAGATATTTCGCTTTCATGTCTTCCTCCCGATTCCCCGCCATCTCGACGGGGCGTTCAAAACCCATACCGGCCAGAATCACGCTCAAACCGCTTTGGATGCCGCACAATCGCCGAGGTGGCGCCTCAAGTCAATCCAAAGCGCATTGGAAACGGATCAATTCTCCGTTCCAAAACGGCCTGCACGGCCAATCCTGCCGCTGTGCTTTGCCCAACACGCTTACGAAAACGTTTTCGGACCCATCCCTTTGTTCCCTTTGACCTGCCCCGCGCGCGCCCCTAACATGCCAGTGCAATTCAAATCGCTTTGAAACGGCTGCCCCCGATGAACCTCAAGGAACTGGCCACCAAACTCGGCCTGTCACCCACCACCGTGAGCCGCGCCCTCAACGGCTACCCCGAGGTCAATGAGGCGACCCGTGAACGCGTGATGGCCGCCGCCAAGCGCCACAACTACCGCCCCAACACGCGCGCCATCCGCCTTGCCACGGGGCGCGCCATGGCGGTGGGCCATGTCATCCCGCTTGCCACCCGGCACGAGATCGTCAACCCCATCTTTGCCGACTTCATCGCCGGTGCGGGCGAAACCTATTCGCGCAACGGCTATGACATGATCCTCTCCGTCGTCCCCGACGAGGCCGAGGAGCAGGCCTATCGCGACCTGAAATCCCGTGGCAGCGCGGATGGCGTCATCCTGCATGCCCCGCGTTTGGAAGACCCGCGCATCGCCCTCTTGCACGAGATCGGCCTTCCCTTCGTCGTGCATGGACGCGCCACGGGCACGACCCTGCCCTATAATTGGGTCGACGTGAACAACCGCCGCGCCTTTCAGCGCGCCACCGAATTCCTGCTTGATCTGGGGCATACCCGGATCGGTCTGGTGAATGGCCTTGAATTCATGGATTTCGCCATCCGCCGCCGCAAGGGCTATACCGACGCTCTGGCTGCCCGTGGCATCCCGCTCGACCCCGCCCTTATGGCCTCGGACGAAATGACCGAGGTGTCGGGGTACCGCGCCGCCGTGGCGATGCTGGCCGGTCCCAAACCGCCCACCGCGTTCCTCGTCGCCTCCATGATCTCTGGCATGGGCGTCCGCCGCGCGATCGAAGAGCGGGGCCTTCGCATGGGACGCGACATCTCGGTCATCATCCATGACGACGACCTGTCCTACATGAAGAACGGCGGTGACGTGCCGATCTTCACCGCCACCCGGTCTTCCGTGCGCGAGGCGGGCCGCATCGCCGCCGAAATGCTGCTCGACATCATTTCGACCCAGCCCGACACGCCGCAGGAACGGCTGCTCGAGGCCGAACTCATCATCGGCCAGTCCACCGGACCGGCCCCCAGCCGGTCCTGACCCAGATGACACTCTCGCGCTTCGATTTCCCCGAAGGCTTCCTCTTCGGGGCCGCGACCGCCGCCTACCAGATCGAAGG
>JBDKFE010000053.1:0-11710 GCA_039798885.1 Pseudomonadota bacterium
GCCCGCGTCAACCAGATCGCCACCATGATCGGCATGGACGCCATGCTCGACCGCAAGGCGCGCGGCCTGACGGCGGATGCCAAGCAGAAAATCTCGCTCGGTCGCGGCATGGTGCGCGAAGACGTCAACGCCATCCTCTTCGACGAACCCCTTACCGTCATCGACCCGCACATGAAGTGGGAACTGCGCACCCAGCTGAAACAGCTGCACCGCGAATTCGGCCACACGATGATCTACGTCACCCATGACCAGACCGAGGCGCTGACCTTCGCCGACAAAGTCGTCGTCATGTATGACGGCCGCGTCGTCCAGATGGGCACCCCGGAAGAGCTTTTCGAAACCCCCGCCCATACTTTCGTGGGCTATTTCATCGGGTCGCCGGGGATGAACCTCTTCCCCGCCGAAATCCGGGGCGGCACCGCGCATCTGCAAGGCGCCACCGTCCCGCTGGGTGCGGCCTATGGGCCAATCACGGGTCGCACCCAGATCGGAATCCGCCCCGAATACACCGTCCTGACCGAAGGCGACGGCCTGCCCATCAGCATAAAGCGGGTCGAAGACGTGGGGCGCCACCGCATCGTCCGGGGTGAAGTCGCGGGCCAGCCCATCAATGTCATCGCGCCCGAAGGCCTGCCCGTCGGCGCGTCCCTGACCCATGTCCGCTTCGCGCCCGACCGCATCAACGTCTATGCCGACGACTGGCGCGTCGCACCGCTTGGGGGGGCCGCGTGATGGAAAAGACCCAGAACAACAAGGCTTGGTTCCTTGTCCTGCCGGTGCTGGTGCTGGTGGCCTTCTCGGCCATCCTGCCGCTGATGACGGTGGTGAACTACTCGGTCAACGACACCTTCGGGAACAACGAATTCTTCTGGATCGGCCTCGAATGGTTCGAGGAAATGGTGACCTCTGACCGCCTGCACGAAGCGCTTGGTCGCCAGATCCTCTTTTCGGCCATCATCCTTGCGATCGAGGTGCCCTTGGGCATCTACATCGCGCTCAACATGCCGAAAAAGGGCGTCTGGGCCTCGGTCTGCCTTGTCCTGATGGCGCTGCCGCTGCTGATCCCCTTCAACGTCGTGGGCACCATCTGGCAGATTTTCGGCCGCGTCGACATCGGGCTTCTGGGCCACTACCTTGCCGAACTGGGCATCGACTACAACTACACCAACGATCCCTTGGACGCGTGGATCACCGTGATCGTCATGGATGTGTGGCACTGGACCTCGCTCGTCGCGCTCCTGTGCTATGCGGGCCTGCAATCCATCCCGCAGGCCTATTATCAGGCCGCCCGCGTCGATCAGGCCAGCCGCTGGGCCGTCTTCCGCTACATCGAACTGCCGAAAATGGCGGGCGTCCTGCTGATTGCGGTGCTGCTGCGCTTCATGGACAGCTTCATGATCTACACCGAACCCTTCGTCGTCACCGGCGGCGGTCCCGGCAACTCCACCACCTTCCTGTCCATCGACCTTGTGAAGATGGCGGTGGGGCAATTCGACCTCGGCCCCGCTGCCGCCTTCTCGATCATGTACTTCCTCGTGATCCTGCTGGTGTCATGGGTCTTTTACACGGTGATGACCAATCTCGACAAAGAGGAGGGCAAGTAACATGCGCCTGCGCGGCTCCGCCCTTGTGATGACGCTCTACCTGCTGTTCCTGCTGATCCCGATCTATTGGCTCGTGAACATGAGCTTCAAGACCAATACCGAGATCACCTCGACCTTCACCCTCTTCCCGTCGGATTTCACGATCCAGAACTATGTCACGATCCTGACCGATCCGTCGTGGTACATGGGCTACGTGAACTCCATCATCTATGTGGTGATGAACACGGTCATCTCGATCACCGTGGCCCTGCCCGCCGCCTATGCCTTTTCGCGCTACAGTTTCATGGGCGACAAGCACCTGTTCTTTTGGCTGCTGACGAACCGCATGGCCCCGCCCGCCGTCTTTGCGCTGCCCTTCTTCCAGCTCTATTCCTCGGTCGGCCTCTTCGACACCCATATCGCCGTGGCCTTGGCGCATTGCCTCTTCAACGTGCCCCTCGCGGTCTGGATCCTAGAAGGCTTCATGCGCGGCGTGCCCAAGGAAATCGACGAAACCGCCTATATCGACGGCTACAGCTTCGGGCATTTCTTCGTCCGCATCTTCATGCCGCTCATCGCATCGGGCATCGGCGTCGCGGCCTTCTTCTGCTTCATGTTCTCATGGGTGGAACTGCTGCTCTCGCGCACGCTGACCTCGGTCAACGCCAAACCCATCGCGGCCACCATGACCCGCACGGTTTCCGCGTCCGGCATGGACTGGGGCGTGCTTGCCGCTGCGGGGGTGCTGACCATCATCCCCGGCGCGCTGGTGATCTACTTCGTCCGCAACTACATCGCCAAGGGCTTTGCCCTGGGACGGGTGTGATGATGCGCGCCCCCGCCACAAACCCCGTCCCGGGCCTGACCCGGGACCTCCCTTCCACCCCGCGCCGCCCCACGGACCCAGAGGCCCCGGGTCAAGCCCGGGGCGCGCGTCCCCAGAACCAAGGGACAGCACAATGACCGCATCCCGCTGGAATACCATCTACCTCGTGACAGGCGGCATCCTTGCCGCCATCCTCGCCGCGCTCATCGCCGCCGTGCCCCGCACGGAAGACGGGTTCGACTGGTTCGCCCCCCTCATCCCCGGCGGCTGGATGGCTTGGACCTTCCCCGTCGCCCTCTTCTTCTATGTGATCGCCTGCCTGCTGATCCTCTTCACGCTGCTCGCGATCCGCTTCCCCGAAACCCCGCGCCGCGGCGTCCTCCGGATCGAGACGACGCGCGGCGACCGGCTCTTCATCTCGCTCTTGGGCTCTGCCTTCATCTGCGTGGGCTGGCTCTTCTTCTTCGGCGCTCCCCTCTGGGGCGCGCTGATCTGTTGCCTGATCTATGCTGCAGCGGTCTTCCGCTGGGTGTGATCCAAGGCATGACTGCACCGGGGGGGCCGGATGCGACCCATCCCCCCCGGTAGAACGAAGACGACGCGTCTCACATTCTGGGAGGAACATAATGAGACTACGGCAAACGACAACCGCGATGGCGCTTGCGCTCATCGCCTTCGGCTCGGCCCCGGCCTGGGCTGATATGGAGGCCGCGAAGGCCTTCCTCGACGCGGAAATCGGCGATCTCTCCACCCTGTCCCGCGCGGACCAGGAAGCCGAGATGCAGTGGTTCATCGACGCCGCTGCGCCCTTCGCGGGCATGGAAATCAAGGTGGTGTCCGAAACCATCACCACCCATGAATACGAAGCCAAGGTCCTCGCCCCGGCCTTCACCGCCATCACCGGCATCAAGGTCACCCATGACCTGATCGGCGAAGGCGACGTGGTGGAAAAGCTGCAGACGCAGATGCAGTCGGGCGAAAACATCTATGACGCCTACATCAACGACTCCGACCTGATCGGTACCCACTGGCGCTATCAGCAGGCCCGCAACCTGACCGACTGGATGGCCGGCGAAGGCGCTTCGGTAACCAACCCGAACCTCGACGTGGCCGACTTCATCGGCACCAAGTTCACGACCGGCCCGGACGGCAAGCTTTACCAGCTTCCTGACCAGCAGTTCGCGAACCTCTACTGGTTCCGCTACGACTGGTTCAACGACCAGAAGACCAAGGACGACTTCAAGGCGAAGTACGGCTACGACCTCGGCGTCCCGCTGAACTGGTCCGCCTACGAAGACATCGCGGAATTCTTCACTGGCCGCGATATGTCCTATGCGGGCGGCCCGGCCTCCGGCGTCTATGGCAACATGGACTACGGCAAGAAGGACCCGTCCCTCGGCTGGCGCTACACCGACGCGTGGATGTCCATGGCCGGTATGGGCGACGTGGGTGAACCCAACGGCCTTCCGGTCGACGAATGGGGCATCCGCGTGAACGAAAACTCGCAGCCCGTCGGCTCCTGCGTGGCCCGTGGCGGCGCAACCAACGACGCGGCCGCCGTCTATGCCGTGACCAAGGCGATCGAGTGGCTGCAGAAGTTCTCGCCGCCCGAAGCGCAGGGCATGACCTTCGGCGAAGCGGGCCCGGTTCCTGCACAGGGCAACATCGCCCAGCAGATGTTCTGGTACACCGCCTTCACCGCCGACATGGTCAAAGAAGGCATCCCGGTGATGAACGAGGATGGCACGCCCAAGTGGCGCATGGCCCCCTCGCCGCACGGCGCCTACTGGCAGGACGGCATGAAGGTCGGCTATCAGGACGCCGGTTCTTGGACCCTGATGAAGTCCACCCCGGTCGACCGCGCACAGGCCGCATGGCTCTATGCGCAGTTCGTCACGTCTAAGACCGTGGACGTGAAGAAGTCCCATGTGGGCCTCACCTTCATCCGTGAATCCACGATCCAGCACCAGTCCTTCACCGATCGCGCCCCGAAACTCGGCGGCCTGATCGAATTCTACCGCTCGCCCGCCCGCGTTCAGTGGTCGCCCACCGGCACCAACGTTCCGGACTATCCGAAGCTGGCGCAGCTGTGGTGGCAGAACATCGGCGACGCGATGTCGGGGGCCAAGACCCCGCAGGAAGCGCTCGATGCCCTCTGCGAAGAGCAGGAAAAGGTGCTGGAGCGGATCGAACGTGCAGGCGTTCAGGGCGACATCGGCCCGAAGATGAACGAACCGCAGGACCCGCAGGTCTGGATCGACGAACCCGGTTCGCCCGTCGGCAAGCTGGAGAACGAAAAGCCCGCAGGCGAAACGATCTCCTATGACGAGCTGATCAAGTCCTGGCAGCAGGGCTAAGCCTACAGGGCGGGCGTCCCCGGACGCCCGCCCCTTCTTCCTTGTCGAGCCACTCCCCCCACGGGACTCACGTCCCGCTTGCGCCGCTCCCTGCGCTTGGGCGAGTGTCTCCACCAGCAAGAAGAAACGACAAGATACAGGGGCCGACATGACCCACATCCTCGCCATCGACCAAGGCACCACCTCCTCGCGCGCCATCCTCTTTGACGCCGCGCTGAAGGTCCGCGCCATCGCGCAAGAGGAATTCCCCCAGCACTACCCCGCCTCCGGTTGGGTGGAACATGATCCGTCAGACCTGTGGTCCACCGTCGCAGGCACCGCCCGCGCCGCCATCGAAAAGGCAGGCATCAGCGCGGACAGCATCGCCGCCATCGGCATCACCAATCAGCGCGAAACGACCCTGATCTGGGATCGCGCCACCGGCGAACCCATCCACCGCGCCATCGTCTGGCAGGACCGCCGCACCGCCGACATCTGCGCCGCGCTCAAGGCCGCAGGCCACGAACCCATGATCACCGCCCGCACGGGCCTGCTGCTCGATCCCTATTTCTCGGGCACCAAGATCAAATGGCTTCTCGACCACGTCCCCGGCGCCCGCGCCCGCGCGGCGCGCGGTGAACTGGCCTTCGGCACCGTGGACACTTTCCTCATCTGGAAATTGACCGGCGGCAAGGTCCACGCCACAGACGCCACCAACGCCGCGCGCACCCTGATCTACAACATCGCCAAGGGCGAATGGGACGCCGACATCTGCGCGCTGCTCGACATCCCCCTGTCGCTGCTGCCCGAAGTGAAGGATTGCGCCGCCGATTACGGCACCACCCGCCCCGATCTCTTCGGTCGCGCCATCCCCATCCTCGGCGTGGCGGGCGACCAACAGGCCGCGACCGTGGGTCAGGCCTGCTTTGCCCCCGGCATGATGAAATCCACCTACGGCACCGGCTGCTTTGCACTTCTCAACACCGGGACCGACATGGTCCCCTCAAAGAACCGCCTTCTCACCACCATCGCCTACCGCCTCGACGGCCAGACCACCTACGCCCTCGAAGGCTCCATCTTCATCGCGGGCGCGGTCGTCCAATGGCTCCGCGACGGCCTCAAGATCATCCGCGAAGCGAAAGAGACCCAACCCCTCGCCGATGCCGCAGACCCCTCGCAGGACGTCGTCCTCGTCCCCGCCTTCACGGGCCTCGGCGCGCCCTATTGGCGGCCCGACTGCCGTGGCGCGGTCTATGGCCTGACCCGCAACTCCGGCCCCGCCGAACTGGCCAAAGCCGCGCTTGAAAGCGTAGGCTACCAGACCCGCGACCTGCTGGAAGCCATGCGATCCGACTGGGGCGCGGCCGCCGACGGCATCCTGCGCGTCGATGGCGGCATGACGGCCAGCGATTGGGCCATGCAATTCCTCTCCGACATCCTCGGCGCGCCCGTCGACCGCCCCGTCGTCACCGAAACCACCGCCCTCGGCGCGGCCTATCTCGCGGGCCTCAAGGCAGGCCTCTGCCCGCCGCCCGCAGAATTCCAGAAATCATGGGCGCTGGAACGCCGCTTCACCCCCGCGATGGACGACCGCACCCGCAACGCCAAATACGCCCGCTGGGGCCGCGCCGTCGCCGCCACGATGACGGTCTGACCGCCTCCCCCCCTTCCCCTTCCCCCGCCACGGGGGACGGTCGGCGAGGGGGTCCCCCGATCAAGAACCGGAAAAGACCATGCCCCCCTTCGCCATCGCCATGCCGCAACGCATCCTCTTCGGCCGGGGCGAGGCGCAGAAAGCCCCAGCCCTGATCGCCCCCTTCGGCAAGCGCGGCCTGATCGTCCACGGCGCAAACGCCACCCGCGCCGCATGGCTCATCGACGCCCTCCACGCCGCAGGCCTAGAAACCCTGTCGCTCCCCTGCCCCGGCGAACCTACCCTCGCCATGCTGCAAGACGCCCTCGCCCGATCCCGCCCCTTCCGCCCCGACTGGGTCACAGCCCTCGGCGGCGGCGCGGCGCTCGACCTCGGCAAGGCGCTCGCCGCCCTCATCCCCGCCCCCACCAGCCCGCTTGATCATCTAGAGGTCGTGGGCAAAGCCCTCCCCCTTTCCGTCCCGCCCCTCCCCTTCATCGCGCTGCCCACCACCGCAGGCACCGGGGCCGAGGCGACCAAGAACGCCGTCATCGGCCTGCCCGACCACGGCCGCAAGGTCAGCCTCCGCGACGACCGCATGCTCGCCCGCCTCGCCATCGTCGACCCCGCGCTCACCGACCACACCCCCCGCGCCACCACCCTCGCCTCCGGCCTTGACGCCATCACGCAGGTCATCGAACCCTATGTCTCATCCAAGGCCACCCCCTTCACCGACGCCCTCACCGCCCCGGCGATCCCCCAAGGCCTACACGCCCTCAAACGCCTGATGGAAACCGAAGACCCCGTCGCCCGCGACGCGCTGGCCCATGTCTCCCTCACCGGGGGCATCGCGCTGGCGAATGCGGGCCTCGGCGCCGTCCACGGCCTTGCAGGCGTCATCGGCGGCCTCACCCCCGCCCCGCATGGCGCGATCTGCGGCGCACTCCTCGCCCCCATCCTCCGCCTCAACCGCACCCGCGCCACAGGCGAAACCGCCCGCCGCCTCGACGCGGTCTTCACCCATATCGCCACCACCCTCGGCGGCCCCCCCGATCAAGCCCCCGAAACCCTCGCCGCATGGGCGCGCGCATCCGGCCTGCCCGGCCTCACCGCCCAAGGCCTGCCCCCGGCGCTCCACCCGCAAACCGCCGAAGCCGCCCTCACCTCCTCCTCCATGAAGGGCAACCCCACAGCCCTCAGCGCAGCAGACCTAGAACAGGCCCTGCGCGACGCATCCTGACGCCCTGCCTCTTCATCTCGGCCCAAATACCCTGGGGTCCGGGGTGAAACCCCGGCGGTCCACCCCGCCGACCACGTCCCCGCACCGCGCCCCCTCTCCCCTTGGGGAGAGGGCCGGGATGAGGGGGCGCCCCTCGCCCCCTAAATCCCATCCCCCTGCGCCCAGCGCCACGCATCGCGGATCATCGCCTCCAACCCCCGCTCCGGCACCCAGCCCAACTCCACCCGCGCCCGCTCTGACCCGCAGACCAAGGCCGCCGCATCGCCGGCGCGCCGCCCGCCCTCGACCACCGGCACGGCGCGGTTGGTCACCACCCGCGCATGCGCGATCACCTCGCGCACCGAATAGCCCTGCCCCGTCCCCAGACAGAAGACCCGGCTCCCCTTGCCATCCCGCAACCAGCGCAGCCCCCGCACATGGGCCTCTGCCAGATCGGCCACATGCACGTAATCCCGCACGCAAGTCCCGTCCGGCGTCGGATAGTCGGACCCAAAGACCGTCAACGCCCCCCGCTTGCCCGCCACGGCATCCAGCATCAGCGGGATCAGATGCGTCTCGGGCTCATGCCGCTCGCCCAGCTCGCCCTCGGGGTCCGCCCCGGCCACATTGAAATAGCGAAAGATCACCGACCGCAGCCCGTGACTTTGCCCGAAATTCCCCAGCATCTGTTCGATCGCCAGTTTCGACGCCCCATAGGCATTGATCGGCCGCTGCGGCGTGTCCTCATCCAGCACCACCCCGTCCTGATCCCCATAGGTCGCGCAAGTGGACGAAAAGACGAACTCCCCCACCCCTGCCGCCACGCTCGCCTCGATCAGGTTCAGCGCGCCCCCCACATTCTCGCGCCAATAGGCCCCGGGGTCCCGCATCGACTCGCCCACCAGCGACCGCGCCGCGAAATGCAGCACCGCCACGGGCCGCCACTCCGCCATCGCCGCATCGATGGCCGCGCGGTCCATCAGGTCCCCCTTCACAAAGGGCCCGAACTTCACCGCCGCCTCCCATCCCGTGGCCAGATTGTCAAAGGTGACCGGCACGTAACCCGCCCGCGCCAAGGCCTTGCAGGCATGCGCCCCCACATACCCCGCCCCACCGGCCACCAGCACATGCTCGCCCAAGACCGCACCTCCCGAACCCGTCACCACAGCCGCGACACTAGCCGCCCCACCCCGCCTTGGTAAGCCCCGTCCCCCCGGCGTACGGTGCCTTTTCCCGCGCTTCACCATGCGCCGCGAAACTCGCGCCGAATGACACACAGGCAACAAGGCGCGCTCCATGTCCGACGACACCCCGATCCTGAACCTTCCCCTCATCCTGCCTGCACAGGCGCAAAAACACGTCACCCATAACGAGGCGCTGCGCCTTCTCGACATCACCGTCCAACTCGCCGTCCGTGACCGCGACCTCAACACCCCCCCCGCCACCCCCGCCGAAGGCGACCGCTACATCGTGGGCCCCGCCCCGACCGGGGCATGGACAGGCCGCGCGGGTCAGATCGCGGCCTTCTGGGGTGGCGTCTGGGTCTATGTCCCGCCGGGCGACGGCTGGCAGGCGCGCATCCTCGACGAAGCCGTCACCCTCGTGCATCAGGGCGGCATCTGGTCCTTGGCAGCGGGCTTTCCCGAAAACATCCCGCGCCTCGGGATCAACGCCTCCACCGATGCCACGAACCGCCTTGCCGTTGCCTCTGCGGCCACCCTCCTTTCGCATGCCGGGGCGGGCCATCAGGTCAAGGTGAACAAGGCCGCGCCAGCCGACACGGCGGCGCTGCTCTTCCAGACCGGCTTCTCCGGCCGGGCCGAGATCGGCCTCGCGGGCAACGACACGCTTTCGGTCAAGGTCAGCCCCGACGGCACCGCCTTCCAGACAGCCCTCAGCGCCGATCCCGCAACGGGCCGGGTCACGGTGCCACAGGGCCTGACCGCCCCGCTGCGACTGCGCGACGGCGCAGACCCCACGCGCTCCGCGACCTTCGACCTCTCGCCCCTCGCCACGGGGGCCCAGCGCAACTACAGCCTGCCCGATATCTCGTCCCAGATCGCCACACTCGGCGGCAGCCAGACCTTCGACGGCGCAAAGACCTTTTCCGGCACGCTGACCGCCACCACCGCGACCGCCGCCATCGGCACCGCGACCGGCCCCAGCACCTACGGCCTCGCCACCGGGGCCACCGCCTCCGGCAGCACCAAGACGGTCCAGATCGGCACCGGCGGCGCGGCGGGATCGACGACCCACCTCTCTCTCGGCCCCACCCAGCCCGGCGCGGGCGGCACGCTTACGCTGAACGGGCCGACCGTCACCCTCGGCGCGACCGTCACCGACTTCGACATGGGCAGCGCCTCGGCCCGCGCCACCGTTCTGGGGGTTGGCGGCGCGCTTGGCGACGGCACGACCCGCCTTTCGGTCAACAGCCCCGGCATCCTGTTCAATCACGCAGGCAGCGGCGTCGAAGCGGCGCTGAACAAGGCCAACCCCACCGCCCACGGCCTTCTCTCCTTCAGGTCCGGCCAATCGGCCCGCGCCCAACTGGGCCTGATGGGCAGCGACGACCTCTCGCTGCGCGTCAGCGCCGATGGCACGGCCTTCACCACCGTCCTGACCGCCGATGCCGCCACGGGCCGCACCAGCTTTGCCCAGCCCATCACCCTTGCGGCCGTGGCGACCGACCCGGCCAGCCCGCAGGACGGGACGCTTTGGCACAACGCCACCACAGCACAGCTCTCCGCCCGGCTTGGCGGCCAGACGCTGCGCCTCGACGGGATGCAAGACATTCCCTGCCTCGTGCCGCCCGTAGGCGAACTCATCGCCACCACGATCGGCACGGGTGGCGGTTCCGTCAACTCGCTCCTCGGTGGGATAGGGCGGATCGACATTTTCCCCTTCATCTCGCGCGCAGAGGTTGCAATCGACCGGGCCGTCGTGAACTGCACCACGTCGGTCGCACAAGCCTTGGCCCGCGTCCTGATCTATTCCTCTGACGCACAGGGCAGACCCGCAGCCCTGCTCGCCCAATCCACCGATATCGACCTGACAGCCATCGGCGCGCGCTGGGGTACCCTGACCGCCACCCTCCGTCAGGGTCGCACCTACTGGATCGGTTGGTACACCTCCGGGGTGGCAACGGTCAGCGCATGGCCCAACCCGGCCACGCCTGACCTAAACGGCGGGACCCTTCCCATCACGACCTTCAGGAAGGTTCTCCGCCGCGCCGTGGCCTGGGGCACACCGGTGCCAAACCCTTGGGTCTACACCGCGACGGAACTCAACACCGCTGTGCCCGCCGCCATCTGGCTGCGCGTCGCCTGACACCCGCTGCGCGCCGTCCTCCACCGACGGCGCGCAGCACTCTTTGCCGGGCCCCTTCGCACTGCTACAGAAGTGGCAAAGGTGTTTGCGTATCAGGTAACGACAGATGAAGATTGCGATGATTGGGACGGGGTATGTCGGCCTCGTCTCGGGTGTGTGCTTCTCCGACTTCGGCCATGACGTGGTCTGCGTGGACAAGGACGCCGGCAAGATCGACCGCCTCCGCATGGGCGAGGTTCCGATCTTCGAACCCGGCCTTCAGGACCTTATGGCCAAAAACGTCGCCGCCGGACGCCTCACCTTCTCGCTCGACCTTGCAGAAGCGGTCGATGGCGCCGATGCCGTCTTCATCGCCGTGGGCACCCCCGCCCGGCGCGGCGACGGCCATGCCGACCTCCGCTATGTTATGGCCGCCGCCGAAGAAATCGGCCACGCCATGACCGGCTATACCGTCGTCGTCACCAAATCCACCGTCCCCGTCGGCACCAACCGCAAGGTCGCCGACGCCATCCGCGCCGCCAACCCGCAGGCCGAGTTCGACATCGCCTCCAACCCCGAATTCCTGCGCGAAGGCGCGGCCATCGACGACTTCATGCGCCCCGACCGCGTGGTGGTGGGGATCGAGACTGCGCGCGCCAAGAAAGTCCTTACCGACATCTACCGCCCGCTCTTCCTGCGCGATTTCCCCATCGTCTTCACCGGGCTCGAATCGGCCGAGATGATCAAGTACGCCGCCAACGCCTTCCTCGCGACCAAGATCACCTTCATCAACGAAATCGCGGCCCT
>JBDKFE010000054.1:0-9322 GCA_039798885.1 Pseudomonadota bacterium
ACAGCGCGCCATTGACGACCCCCAAAAGCACGGAGAGGTGGCGGAGTGGTCGATCGCGCCGGTCTCGAAAACCGGAGTAGGTGCAAGCCTACCGTGGGTTCGAATCCCACCCTCTCCGCCAACGCGACTCCGGTCGAACTTTCTCTGGCACCGAACGGTCGGTTAACGATTTCAGACCCTATCGGAAGTAGGCTTCCTAAAGTCTGAAGGGGAAGCCATGAGTTCATTCGTCAGTTTCAGCGAGTTCATCCGTCATGGCGGTCAGGCAAGCATCATCCCGAGTCTGCTTCCGGTTGAACCGTCGCTGGAGCGCAAGCAGTCGTCGCTTGCCGCTGCCAACATGGATGCCTTTGAGCAACGCCTTCGCGAACTTGCTGCCGAAAACTGGGCCGGCATTGCGGCGGCATTTCAGCGGGCGGGCATTGAAGCCGACCCAGCGGCAGGGGACGTCGAGGCCGAAGTCGCTCAGGCGCTGGCGACATATTCGGATCAGGCTTCCGCGATCATGGGATCCGGCGACGCATCTGTCGCCGAAGCAGACCTCATGACGCTGTCGGATTGGCTGGTGCGGCGTTTCCTGACTGAGATAAACGAACGGCGCCAGCGCGAGCTTGGGGTTACCCACTATATCTGGCGCACTCTGGACGATCCCAAAGTCCGTACTGCTCATGCCGAACGGGACGACCGGCTGTTTTCCTGGGACAACAGGTTCAGTGACGGGCACCCAGGACATGGTTACAACTGCCGTTGCTTCGCCGAGCCTGCAATTCTGGACGGTGCGATACTCCTTACAGAGGTAACGCTTTCGCAAGGCCTATCGAGTCGGATTGCCGAGGCGCAAAGTGCCGGATTGGCAGATGCGGCGGCTGACGCAGCAGCGGGCGGCTTCGGGACGCTGTACTCCACTCTGCGCTTCTCCTGGCTTGGATATCGGCGGCTATTCGGGGTGATCACGCCGGAGGAAGAGGCCGAACGTCTGGCGATGCGTGACGGGCTGATCCGGACCATCGACACGATCATCAACCTTGATGCCGAGACCGCACGCAGCATGGCCGAGGCGTTTGTCGAATACTTCGACGCGCGTCATGCCGACTTGCGTCTGCTCGACCTCGAACACCGTCTAGGGCTTGTTCCGGAAGCTTCCCTGCTTAGCGCCTACCGGCAGGTGGCGTACCTTGATGCGTCGGTGACACTTGGGGCCACCGCCTTGACGACCGTCGCGTCGCGTCTGGGAATAGGCGTAGCGCGGCTGCGGCCACGGGATGCCATCGTTGCCTTGCGAACGGCTGCTGCGCGTTACGACGGGATGCTCGGCATGCGTCGGGCGACTGTTGTCTCCTATGTGTCCCGCCGCTTTGCCGACCTGTCCTCCCAAGGCCACGGTCCGCAACGCCACGAAGGCGCCGTGACAAGGGCGATGCTTGAGGCACGTGTTCTGCGCGGGATAGACCCGATGACCGGGACACGGATCGATGGCGAAACAGGGGGGCGGCATCGTGCGCCCCGGGCGGCGTCGAGGTTTACCACGCCCGAAGCCTTTGTGGCAGCCGAAACCTATGTTCGCAGTACGCCAGTATATCGCGCTGCACGCGACGCGGCACTGTTTGATCCGGCATATCAGCGCGGTAGTTTTGAAGTTGCTGTTCGAATCGAAGATGCTTTGGGACGCAATTTGCTTGCATCGGTGGAAGGGGTCATTCGCGTCGGACCGCGCAGTGGACCTGAACCTCTGGCTGCGATGGATTTCGACGGCGGACTCGTCATAGCTCGCTTTAGGCTTGCTGCCGATGGCGAGCCGCACCTTGTCACAATGCTTCCGGTCGGGAGGCGCGAATGACCGTGCCATATGAATTCATGATGACCGTTCATCTATTCTTGCATACTGACAACTATCAACCCCATGAGTTGAAAGCAGCCGTCTTGGAGCGGTCTGAATGGATCGAGCGCGTCCAAAGGCAGTTCAACGAGGTGCTGCAAACGCGCTCGGTCACCGTTGACTGGTATGCCGAGCATGCCAACGAATTGTTTGAAGACGAAGAAACCCTGTACCGCTACCTCAATGAAGTCTACGAGTACGTCTTCAGTGATGGACCTTGGCCAGTGACTGAAAGCTGACGACTGGCCAGAGAAGGTTGGACCGCAGTCCCGTTCGGACCGCCAAAAACCGCTGAAATGTTGGATTATTTCAGGTTTTTGGGAAACCTACCCCTGCAACCACCCTCCATACCGAAAACGGGTCTTTGGCAACATTTTGAATGTTGTGGCGACAGTGGCAGGCGGTTGCTTCCTTTAGCAACCCGGCGTTTGGCTATAAGTTCGCACGGATGCAGAACTATTGTTTGCACCCGGCAGGCATTCAACGATGGGTCAAACTCCTCCACCCAAAACGATTGCCCCCAATGGTCGCCCCATCTCACGGCGTCTCCTTGGACTGCTTCGAGTTTCCAGTCACCAGCCCCCGAAGATCATCCGTTTTGCGGTGACGCTCTCCCCCCGTTACCCGCTTTCGCTGTGCAACGACAAAGACCTGCTGCATAAGCGCGGGATCGAGATCAGCTAGGAAACAGTGCGCCGTTGGGGGAACCGGTTTGGTCCCATGTTCGCTGCGGACCTCAGACGCAAAAGGGTGGATCGACCCTGCGGCCACACTCACGCGCGTTGGCAACTTGACCCGGTGTTTGTGAAGATCAGCGGCGTGATGCATGACCCCTGCCGTGCCGTCGATCACGAAGGTGAGGTGATGGACAGCGGTGTCGCCCAGACCGGGGACCGCAAAGCTGCGCTGACGTTCTTGAAGAAATCAGCAACGCGGCACGGGCGACGCCAGAACAAGGGCACGGATCGGCTTCACGCCTACGGCGCGGCAGTGCAGGACATAGGCCATGTTGATGACCGCGAGACGGGTCGATGCCTCGGCAATCGGTTGGAGAACGCGCCCTAGCACCTTCGACGACAGCAGCATGCGATGTTGCGGTTCCGGCACAAGCGACCTTTGCACAAACGCGCGTCAGTCCATGCTTCGGTCCACAACCAGCTTCCGACGGCGCGCCACCGCCTATACTGCGATCCCTTCATACAGTTCCGTGCCACTGCTCCCGTCGATTGACGTGGCCTTCTTTTGGCGCGGCATCACGGCACGACCGGGGAAACGGACTCCGCTTCGCCTTTGCGATGGAAATGATGCTGGTCTAGGCAGGCAAATGGCATGACGCTCTGCGCTGGACGCACACCAGAGCCACACCAGGCGTGCAAACATGCGAAACCCCACGCGTTCCGGGTCAAGCACGGGACGGGTGCGCCGTCCTGCCCCGTCACTCCCCTGCGCCACCTTCGGCCTTGCGGCGGGTGACGTACTCTTCCAACGCCTCACGGATGCCGGGGTCCAGCGGCGGGGCTTCGTAACTGGACAAGAGGTCCTTCCAAATCCGATTGGCGCGCTGCGGGGCCTCTTCCGATCCGCGCGCCAGCCAGTTCGGATAGCTATCCCAGTTCGATATCATGGGCGCGTGAAACGCGGTTTCGTACTGCGCCATCGTCTGCGCGGTGCCGAAGAAATGTCCGCCCACCCCGGCCTCGGTGATCGCGTCCAGCGACAGCGACTCCTCCGTCACCGAAATGGGGGAAAAATAGGCCTGCATCATCCCCAGCATCTCTGCATCCAGCACGAGCTTTTCGAAACTGGCGGTCAATCCGCCATGCATCCAGCCTGCCGCATGGATCACCAGATGCGCGCCCCCCATCAGGCATCCCCACAGCGACATCTGGCTTTCATAGGCCGCCTGCGCATCCAGCGCATTGGCCGCTGTCGTGTTAGAGGACCGGAACGGCACCCCAATCCGGCGGGCGAGCTGCCCACTGGCCTGTGCGGCCTTGGCATATTCGGGCGTACCGAAGGCCGGGGCCCCGGTGCGCATGTCCACGTTCGAGGTAAAGCCGCCATAGACCACCGGAACCCCGGGACGGACGATCTGGGTCAGGACGATGCCGAACATCGCCTCGGCATGCTGCAAGACCAGCGCCCCGGCGAGGCTGACAGGTGCCATCGCCCCGGCCAGCGTGAAGGGCGTGACGATCGCAACCTGTCCATGTTCGGCCAGCGCCATCAACCCCGCGCTCATCGGGTCATCCAGTTGCCGAGGCGAATTGGTGTTGATCACCCCCATCATCATCGGTTGGCGGGCAAGGTCGTCCAGCGACCAGCCCATGCTGATCGCCGCCATGTGCAGCCCGTCCAATGTCCGCGCCGCACCAAGGGCGTTCAGTTGCCAGCTTTTGTCCAGAAGCGTGATCTGGGACAGATAAAGGTCCAGATGCCTTGTGGCGGCAGGAAGGTCTACCGGCTCTAACGGGCCACCGGATTCCTGATGGATGACGTTCAGGCTTTGGCACAGGCGCAGGAAATCCTGCATGTCTTGAAGGTTGCCGTCACGGCGACCGCGGTCAAGGTCCATAGCATAGGCAGGGCCCCCGACAGAGGCGAAGACCATGTCATTCCCACCGAACCGCAGATCCTTGGCCCGATTGCGGGCCGCAATCGTGAAACGGGCCGGGACGGTCGCCAGCCGTTCAGCCACCAGACCTTCGTCAAGGAAGACCATGTTTCCATCGACCCGCGCGCCTGCGCTGCGGAAGGTGTCGATGGCGCGCGCATTCAGCACCCGAATTCCCTGTTCCGCCAAAAGCCGAAGCGCGGCGCGGTGGATCGCCTCGACGTGATCGTCACTGATCACCCGGATGGGCTCATAGCTTCGCGGCACCTGTCCGAAGGGGCGCTGCGGGATTGCATTGGCGACGCGGGCGGGGCGACGCTGGCGCATTACATGCTCCTGTGGCTGGGCCTTTCGCGGCGCGGTGGCAGGTCGGGTTCACCCAGAAGCCGGACATAGCGATGGGCGGAATGAACCGCATCGGCAATGGAAGACGGCGCAAGGCAATCGCCCACCCGGGCCAGATTGGGATACCCGGCAAGGTCGCACCAAAGATCGTCGACCGGCAGGCGCCCGGTCACCAGCAGCAGGCTGTCGCAAGCAATCTCTTGCACCGCGCCGGTGGTGCCACAGGCGAACCGGGCGTGGCCCGGTCCCTGCCCGGCCAAGACGTGCTGCGGCAGAATGGTGACGCCAAGGCCCATCAACCGGTCCTGCACGAAGCCCTGTTCATCGGTGTAGACCGTCCAGCCAGACACCTGCGGGTAAGGCGTGATCAGCGTCACCTGATGCCCGGCCCGTGCCAGTTTCTCGGCCAAGGCACCGCCCATATGGTAATGCTCGTCATCGTAAAGCGCGACCGATGGTCCGACCTTCGCCCCGGCAAAAACATCATCCGGTGTCAGCGCCTGCGGGTAATCCCCGGCCTCCATTCCCGTGACACCCACCCCGTCGCGGCGCCAGCGAGCGCCCGTCGCAAGGACGACATGATCGGGCTTCAGCTCGACGATGTCCCCCGCACCCATCCGGCTTTCGCGAAAGATCTGCACGTTCGGCAATTTGCCAAGCATGGTCAGCCGCCAGTCGCGGACCCGCCCCCATGTCGCCAGACCCGGCAGCGCCGCCTCATGGACGATCCGCCCGCCAAGCTGACGCCCGGCCTCGGTCAGCGTCACCTCCAGTCCCCGCCGGGCCAGCGTCAGCGCGGCCTCCAGCCCGGCAGGGCCTGCGCCAACCACCAAAGCCGTTTCGCGCCGGGGATAGGCAGCAATGCGTTCCGGGTGCCAACCGCGCCGCCATTCCTCGCCCATCGTGGGGTTTTGGGTGCAGCGCAAACCGACGCCTTCATTGTTCGCGGCCCGACAGATGTTGCAGCCGATGCATTCGCGGATCTCGTCCGCCCTCCCCTCGCGGATTTTCGCGGGCAGGAAGGGATCGGCGATGGATGGCCGCGCCGCGCCGATGAAATCCTGCACCCCCTTGCGGATCTGGTCCACCATCCGATCGGGCGAGGTAAAGCGGCCGACCGACACCACGGGTTTCGACGTCAGACCCTTCACGAAGCGGATGTAATCCTCTTGAAATCCTTCGGACGAAAAGCGGGCGGATTTGCTGTCATTGCCAAGCGCGCCCGCAATGTTCACATCCCAAAGGTCAGGGAGTTCGGCCAGCAACGCGACCACATCACGCCCTTCCTCCTCGGCACAGATACCTTTCGGACCGTGCAGTTCATCCACAGCCAGCCGGATCGCCACGGCGCAGGTATCACCGACAGCCTCGCGCGTGTCGTCCAGCATCTCGCGCAGCAGGCGGGCGCGGTTTTCCAGACTGCCGCCATATTCGTCGCTGCGCGTATTGCTGCGCCGTGACAGGAACTGGAACGGCAGATAGTCGTGGCCGGCATAGACATAGACGATGTCAAAGCCCGCCTGCTTTGCCCGCCGCGCCGCATCGCGCTGCCATCCGCGAAACGCGCGGATATCGCTTTTGTCCATCGCCCGCGCCGTCGTGGGCAGGTGATACAGCGCAGGCTGCACCTGCGGGGCGATCCCCGGCACCCGCGTCATCCGGTTCGAGGCGTGCGACCCGCCATGCCAAAGCTCGATGCCCGCAATTGAACCATGGGCATGAATCGCATCGGCCGTGGCGGCAAGCGGGGCGATATCGTCATCGTCCCACAGGGTCAGAAAGGCATAGGGACTGTCATCACTGCTGGGGTGGATGGAACAGTATTCGGTGCACACCACACCCCAGCCGCCCTCTGCCTTGATCCCGCGCAGCGCAGCACCCGATTGCGGGCGCTGCCAGCCAAAGCCCGTCGCATGGGGCGTCTGGTAAAATCTGTTGGGCGCGGTGACCGGGCCGATCTTGACCGGTTCAAACAAGATCGCGTGGCGGGGGTCCATTGCAGGTCTCCTTTGTGTCAGGCTACCAGCGTTGTATGGTCGTTCAACACGAAACCTGGATTGGGGCGTCCAACAAGCCATGACCGCGCCGAAATACAAACGCCTTGCGCCGGAAACCCGCGCCTCTGAACTGGTGCAGGCCGGACTGCGGGTGTTGTCGCGGGGCGGGATCACGGCCTTTACGATCGACAATATCTGCAAGGCCTCTGGCGCGTCGCGCGGACTCGTGGGGCATTACTTCGGCGGTAAGGACGGGCTACTGGCGGCCTGCTATGCCGCCGCCTATGCGCCGCTGATGCAGGCCATCGCCGACGACAACGCACCGCTGACACTGGCCGGGCTGATCGAAGAATTGCTCAGCGACCGCCAGTTGCGCCCAGAAGGCCTGACGATCTGGTTGGCGCTTTGGGGTGAAATCGCGGTCAACCCGGTCCTGCGGGCCGAACATCTGCGGCATTACCGGACCTATCGCGCCGCAATCGCGCAAGCCACCGCACGGCATTTCGGGCGCGACAGGCCGGACGCCACGGATGAAACCCTCGCCACGGCCCTGATCGCGCTTCTGGATGGGATCTGGCTGGAGTCCTCGATCGCGCCCGGAGAAATGGGTGCCGAACGGGCAAGGGCGGCGGTCGACCTTTTGTTGCGGGGGGCGGGTCTGAAACTCGGATGAAGCGTGGCACTGCCGCTTGGGCGGACCGGGGGCACGAGGCGTTAAGAAAAGATTTGCCCCAAGACGCCGATGTGGCTTTTATTGAATGAGCGGTCAACAAAAAGCGCGGGGCAAGATCCCGGGTCACCGCAACAGGGAGGAAAGAATGAACGACGAACATCGTCAACTTGACTACATGATCGGCCGTGTCCGCGCGGGCCGGATGAACCGCCGCGAATTCATCGGCCGTACGACGGCGCTGGGCGTATCGGCGGGTCTTGCCTCGGCACTCTTCGCCAAGGTCGCGCATGCCGAGGCCAAGAAGGGCGGCGTCCTGCGGGCGGGCGTCCAGGGGGGCGAATCGACCAACAGCCTCGACCCGGCGCTTGCGGCATCGGACGTGCCGTTCATGATCAACAAGACCTGGGGCGAAATGCTGTGTGACGTTGCCCCCGGCGGCGTCATCGATCCGCGCATTGCCGAAGAAATCTCATCGAACGCCGATGCGACCGAATGGAAGTTCAAGATCCGCAAGGGTGTGGAATTCCACGACGGCAAGACCGTCACCGCCGAGGATGTGGTCGCCTCGCTGAAGCGGCACACGGACGAGAAGTCGCAATCCGGCGCCCTTGGCATCGTGCAAGGCATCGCCGAAATGATTGCCGAAGGTGACATGGTCACCCTAAAGCTTGCCGCCGCAAATGCCGACTTGCCCTTCCTTCTGGCCGATTACCACCTCGTGATCCAGCCGGGTGGCGGCGTGGACAACCCGGCCGCCGGCATCGGGACCAACGCCTACAAGGTCGTCTCCAACGAACCCGGTGTCCGCACCGTGTTTGAACGCAATCCCAATTACTGGGACAGCTCGCGCGGTCATGCCGACAGCGTCGAGATCCTGACCATCAACGACAACACCGCCCGGACGGCGGCGATCCAGTCGGGTCAGATCCACCTGATGAACCGGATCGACCCGAAGATCGTCGAACTGCTCAAGGGCAATACCGACGTGGTGATCGAGCGTGCGGCAGGGCCGGGCCACTACGTCTTCATCATGCATTGCGACAAGGCCCCCTTCGACAACAAGGACCTGCGCAACGCACTGAAAATGGCGATCAACCGTCAGGAAATGGTGGACAAGATTCTTGGCGGCTATGGCTCGCGCGGGAACGACTTCCCGATCAACGCGGCCTACCCGCTGTTCGACGACACGATCCCGCAGCGCGAATACGACGCTGCCGCCGCCGCCGAACTTTACAAGGCGTCGGGCCATGACGGGTCGCCCATCGTGCTGCGCACCGCCCCCGGTGCCTTCCCCGGCGCGGTCGAGGCGGCACAGCTCTTCCAGCAGACCGCCGCTGCGGCGGGCATCCCGCTGGAGGTCAAGGTGGAACCCGATGACGGCTACTGGTCCAACGTCTGGAACGTGGAACCCTTCTGCGCCTCGTACTGGGGCGGGCGTCCGGTGCAGGACCAGATGTATTCCACGGCCTACCTGTCCACCGCCGACTGGAACGACACCAAGTTCAAGAACGCGCGCTTCGACGAGCTTCTCGTTGCTGCAAAGGGCGAGCTTGATCAGGCAAAGCGCAAGGGCATGTACACCGAAATGGCCAACATCCTGCGCGACGAAGGCGGCCTAATCTGCCCGATGTTCAACGACTGGGTCGAAGGCCGTCGCCAGGAAGTCGGCGGTTGGGAAGCGAACCCGCTTGGCACGCTGATGGACGGAACGGCGCTTGCCAAGTGCTGGCTCGAAGCGTGAGGCTGGAACGGCACTTGTGCATCCAACCCTGATACCCATGGCCCAGCGCATTGCGCTGGGCCAATTTCTGCGGCTG
>JBDKFE010000055.1:0-12616 GCA_039798885.1 Pseudomonadota bacterium
TGGGGTCGCTGGGGGCGGCGCGGCTGAATGCGGGGTCGGACCTTGATCTGATCGTGATCTACGATGCCGAGGGGGTGGAGGCGTCGGACGGGCCGCGCCCGCTGGCGACACGGGCCTATTATGCGCGGCTGACGCAGGCCTTCGTGACGGCGCTGACGGCGCAGATGCCGGAGGGGCGGCTTTACGAGGTGGACATGCGGCTGCGCCCCAGTGGGCGGCAGGGGCCGGTGGCGACATCGCTAGCCTCGTTCAGCAGCTATCAGGAGGGCGAGGCCTGGACTTGGGAGCATCTGGCGCTGACGCGGGCGCGGCCTTTGGCTGGGGCGGCGGAGGTGATGGCGGCGGTGGAGGATTTCCGGCGGCGGCTGTTGCCCGCCAAGGGGCAGGGGCCGACGGTGCGCGCCGATGTGGCCGAGATGCGGGCGCGGGTGCAGGCGGCGAAACCGGCGCGGGGGGTGTGGGAGGCGAAGAACGGCCCCGGACGGTTGATGGATATCGAGTTGATGGCCCAGATGGCGGCGCTCTTGACCGGATCACCGGCGCGCGGGGTGGAGCGGCAGATCGAGGCGGGGCGAAAGGGCGGTATCCTGTCGGATTCGGACGCGCAGGTGCTGCTGGATGCCTACAGGCTGCTGTGGCGGTTGCAGGCGGGGACGCGGCTGATCACGGATGGCGTGGTAGAGCCGGGGACGCTTGGCGAGGGGGCGCGGGCCTTTTTGCTGCGCGAGACGGGCGAGACGGGGGCGGAGGCGCTGTCAGAGCGGCTGGAGGCGGTGACGGGCCTTGCCGAAGCGGTGATCGCGGCCCAAGTGGGGCAAGGGGAATGACATGGGGAGACGGGCGTTGCTGTTGAAAGAGGCCGATCCGAAGGGGCTGGTGCGGGAGAGTTACCGCATCGAGGGGATCACCTTGGGCGAGTGCCGGTCGATCTTTGTCGACTGGGCGCTGAGCCTGCCGGTGGATGCGCCGATGAAGGATGCGATCCGGGTGCTGATGGCGGAATATGCGCTGGGCGCGCCCGCGCATCCGATGTCGACGGTGCTGGAGGACGGGCTGCTGACGCCAGAGGCGCCGAAGCGGCGCGGAGGGCGGGCGGCGCGGGTGGGCGGTCTGTAAAGCGATTTCTGACGCAGAAATCGCGGAAAATTCTGGCGCAGAATTTTCCGCCTTTTTCATCCGGCGGTCTGGGGGCCGAAATCTGTGCCAGATTTCGGCGCGATTTCTGCGCCAGAAATCGCGGGTTTGGCGCTGTGGTCAGCGGAGTGCGCGGGCCTCGGCGGCGAGTTTGGTGATCGCGGCCCAATCGCCTGCGGCCATCGCCTCTTTGGGGGCGACCCATGAGCCGCCGACGCAGAGGATGTTTTTCAACGACAGGTAGTCGGGCGCGTTCTTCAGGCTGATGCCGCCGGTGGGGCAGAATTTCACCTGCGGGATGGGTGAGCCGATGGATTTGAGGAAGGCCGCGCCGCCGGATTGTTCGGCGGGGAAGAACTTCTGGACGGTGTAGCCGCGTTCGAGCAGCGTCATGATCTCGGTCGCGGTCACCGCGCCGGGAAGAAGGGGGAGGCCTTCATCCTCGCAAGCCTTGATGAGGCTGTCGGTGGCACCGGGCGAGACGCCGAAGGTGGCCCCTGCCGCCTTGGCCGCTTTGACGTCGGCGGGGGTGAGAAGGGTGCCCGCGCCAACGGTGCCGCCTTCGACATCGGCCATGGCGCGGATGGCGTCGAGGGCGACGGGGGTGCGGAGGGTGACTTCCAGCGCGGGCAGCCCGCCTGCGACCAGCGCGCGGGCCAAGGGGGCGGCGTGGGCGAGGTCGTCGATCACGAGGACCGGGACGACGGGGGCAAGCTGGCAGACCCGGAGGGCGGCGGCGGATTGTTCGGCGGGGGTCATCGTGGGGAAACCTTGGCTCTGGTGGCAGGCGCCGGGGGTTTTGCACCCCCGGACCCCCGCAGGATATTTGGGAACGGAAAATGAGGAAAGGGCGGTGTCAGACGACGACCGCCCCCCCGGTTTCTGCCGGGCCGACATGGCGGCGGAAGGCGGCGAAGAGCTCGCGCCCGATGCCGAATTCATTGGCCGAGAGGTCGACGGTCACGGGGGTGCGGCTGTCGAAGTCGGGGGCGAGGACGCTGAGCGTGCCTGCGGTGGCGTCGAGGCGGATGATGTCGCCGTCCTTGAGTTTTGCCAGTGGGCCGCCGCTGGCGGCTTCGGGCGAGACGTGGATGGCGGCGGGAACCTTGCCACTGGCGCCGGACATGCGGCCGTCGGTGACGAGGGCCACGCGCAAGCCGCGTTCCTGAAGCACCGAAAGGGTGGGGGTGAGGGAGTGGAGTTCCGGCATGCCGTTCGATTTCGGCCCCTGGAAGCGGACGACGACCACGCAGTCAGAGGTGAACTCGCCCCGCTTGAAGGCGGCCTTGACCGACTCCTGATCATGGAAGATGCGGGCCGGCGCTTCGATCACATGGCGGTCGGCGGCGACGGCGGAGACCTTGATCACCCCACGCCCAAGATTGCCGGTGAGTTGCTTCAGGCCACCCGTCGGCTGGAACGGGTCGGCGGCGGGGCGAAGGATCTTGTCATTGAGGGTGGCGTTGGCGCCATCTTCCCAAGCGAGCTTGCCATCCTTGAGCTTTGGTTCCTGCCGGTAAAGGGACAGACCGTCGCCCGCCACGGTTTTGGCGTCGGGGTGGAGGAGGCCTGCGTCGAGGAGTTGGCCGATCATGTAGGACAGGCCCCCTGCGGCGTGGAAGTGATTCACGTCGGCAAGGCCGTTCGGATAGACCTTGGCCATGAGCGGCACGACTTCCGAGATGTCGGCGAAGTCCTGCAGGTCGAGATGGACGCCCGAGGCGCGGGCCATGGCGGGCAGGTGCAGCACGAGGTTGGTGGAGCCGCCCGTGGCCATCAGGCCGACAAGGCCGTTCACATAGGCGCGTTCGTCAAGGATTTCGCCCACGGGGCGGTATTCGTTGCCCAAGGCGGTGATCTGGGCCGCGCGTTCGACGGCGGCGGTGGTCAGCGCCTCGCGCAGGGGGGTGCCGGGGTTCACGAAAGACGCGCCGGGAAGGTGGAGGCCCATGAACTCCATCAGCATCTGGTTGGTGTTGGCGGTGCCGTAGAAGGTGCAGGTGCCGGGGCCGTGGTAAGAGGCCATCTCGGCCGCCATCAGCTTGTCGCGGCCGATCTCGCCCGCGGCATAGGCGTTGCGGACGCGGGCCTTTTCGTCATTGGGCAGGCCCGAGGTCATGGGGCCTGCGGGGACGAAGATGGTGGGAACATGGCCGAAGGTGCCCGCAGCGATGATGAGGCCGGGGACGATCTTGTCGCAAACGCCAAGGTAGAGGGCGGCGTCGAAGGTGTTGTGGGACATGGCGACGCCCGCGGCGAGCGCGATCACATCGCGAGAGAAGAGCGAGAGTTCCATCCCCGGCTGGCCTTGGGTCACGCCGTCGCACATGGCGGGCACGCCGCCCGCCACTTGCGCCGTGGCCCCTGCCTTGCGGGCGGCGGCGCGGATCAGGTCGGGGTAGCGTTCAAAAGGCTGGTGGGCCGAGAGCATGTCGTTATAGGCCGTCACGATCCCGATGTTCGGGGCGCGGCCCGTGGCAAGCGCGTCCTTGTCCGCCCCCATCGCGGCATAGGCATGGGCCTGATTCCCGCAGGCGAGGTGGCTGCGCGCGGGTCCGTCCGTGGCGGCCTTGCCGAGCCGTTCCAGATAGGCGGCGCGATGGTCCGCAGAGCGGGCGCGGATGCGGTCGGTGACGCGGGCGATGACGGGATGCAGCGACATAGACGACTCCTTCGGCGGCGGGTGGCGGGGTTCTAGCAGATATTGTTAGCGCTAACAACCCGTTCAAGACCCCTGTGGCCGCACCCGGCGATTTGCGAAATCCTGCGCGCCCACAGAACGGCGCGTCTGATGCGGCGAAGCCCCGGCTGATTGTTTCCGTTCCAAAGATAAACCCCGGAAATGATCCGCAGTTTACCAATTTCAGCCATATTTGACCTGCATCTATCCATACCAAGGTATGGGTCAAATTGCCCGGAGGTGTGGATATGAACGGTCTGATGAAATTTGCGTCCCTTGGCTTTGCGCTGCTGCTGTCGGCCTGTATGGCCACCGAACCGGCGAGCCGGAACGTCACGCCGGATGCGCTGACGCTGGCCTCTCGGGGGACGGGGGCGATCCCGGCGGCCGGCTTGGATACCGGCGCGGATATTGCTCTGGATTCTGAAGCGCGTGTCATGGCGCCGCTTTACACCATCGCGGATGTGCGGGTCGCGGTTCCGCGGGCGCTGCGGGTGTCCGAGGCGAATGTGTTCTATCCGGTGGCGGATATCGTGTGGCGCGGGGACGCGCCGGGGGATCGGCATCAGCAGATCGGTGCCATCTTCCAAGCGGCGGCGCAGCAGGCGGCGGCCAGTATGACCGGTCCGCGTCCGGCGCGGCTGCAAATCGAAATCGTGCGCTTCCATGGGGTGACCGAGAAGACGCGCTATACGATCGGCGGCACGCACAACATGGTGTTCGACCTGACGGTTGTGGATGCGTCGACCGGGGCGGTGATCGACGGGCCGCGCCGGGTGAAGGCGGATGCCCGCGCTGCGGGTGGTCAGGCGGCCATCGCCGAGGAACAGGCGGGCCGGACGCAGAAGGTGGTGGTGACCGAGAAGCTGGTCGAGACGCTGCGGCGTGAACTGTCGGGGCCGGTGACGGACCCGTCGCTGGTGGCGCGGGCGGTGCAGTCGCCGTCGGTCGTGGCGCTGCGCTGAGACTTTCCCTATCGGGCAGGAACGGGTAAGGGGGGGACATGATGTCCTCCCCTTCTTCCATTGCCGATGATGGCCCCGCCCGTGGCCGCCCCGTGGTGCGGCTGAAACCCAAGGCCGAAGCGCGGGCGATCCGCCACGGCTTCCCATGGGTCTATGCCGATGAACTGGTCATGGACCGCCGGACGGGGAACATCCCGCCCGGTGCGCTGTGTGTGTTGGAGGATGGCGAGCGGCGGGCGCTGGGGCTGGTCACTGTCAATGTGAAGTCCAAGATCGTGGCGCGGATGCTGGACCGCGACCCAGAGGCGGAGATTGACGCGGCGTGGTTTGCGGCACGGCTGGGCCGGGCGCTGGAATTGCGCGAGCGGCTGTTCGATGCGCCCTTCTATCGGCTGGTTCATGCCGAGGCGGATGGATTGCCGGGGGTGGTGATCGACCGGTTCGGGGATGTGGCCGTGGTGCAGCCCAATGCGGCATGGGCCGAGGTGCTGCTGGAGCCGTTGGTCGCGGCCTTGCGGTCGGTGACGGGTGTCACGACGGTCGTCAAGAACGGGACGGGGCGGTCGCGGGGGCTGGAGGGGCTGACCGAGGAGACGGTGGTCCTGTGCGGCGCGGTCGCGGGGCCGGTGGCGGTGCCGATGAATGGCGCGGTCTATATGGCCGATGTGACCGGGGGGCAGAAGACGGGTCTCTTTTACGACCAGCGGCCCAACCATGCCTTTGCGGCGCGTCTGGCCAAGGGCGCGCGGGTGCTGGACGTGTTCAGCCATGTGGGCGGCTTTGCCTTGGCGGCCTTGGCCGGGGGGGCGGTGTCCGCGCTGGCGGTGGATGCGTCGGCCCCGGCTTTGGCCTTGGCAGAGGCGGGGGCGAAAGCGTCGGGTGTGGCGGAGCGTTTTGCGGTGCGGCAGGGGGATGCCTTTGCGGTGCTAGAGGCGCTGGGCGGTGAAGGGGAGCGGTTCGATCTGGTGATCTGCGATCCGCCCGCCTTTGCGCCGTCGAAGACCGCCTTGGAGGCGGGCTTGCGCGCCTATGAGCGGGTGGCGCGGTTGGCGGCGCCGCTGGTGGCACCGGGGGGCTATCTGGTCCTGTGTTCCTGTTCCCATGCGGCGGATTTGGCGGCGTTCCGCAATGCCTCTGCGCGGGGGATCGGGCGCGGGGGGCGGCGGGGGCAGCTGTTGCAGACGGGCTTTGCCGGGGCGGACCATCCGATGCTGCCGCAACTGGCTGAGAGCGGCTACCTCAAGTCCTTGTTCTTCCGGCTGGATTGATGCGGGCGGTTCTGGACGCCTGCGTCCTTTATCCGCCCGTGCTGCGGGACCTGCTGCTGGGCTGTGCCGAGGCGGGGCTTTACGAACCGAAATGGTCGGAGCGTATCCTTGAGGAATGGGCGCGGGCCACGGTGAAGCTGGGGCCGGGGGCAGAGGCGCAGGCGCGGGGCGTGGCGGTGCTGATGCGCGAGGTGTTTCCGCGCGCCATGGTGGCGGCGGCACCGGGGGTGGAGGCGCGGCTGGTTCTGCCCGATCCGAATGACACGCATGTTCTGGCCGTGGCGGTGGCAAGCGGGGCGGATGCCATCGTGACCTTCAACGCGCAGGATTTCCCGCGTCATGTTCTGGCGGGCGAAGGGGTGGCGCGGCGGGACCCGGACGGGTTTTTGTGGGAACTGTGGTCGGGGGACCCTGCCAAGGCGGGCGCGGTGATCGCGCGGGTTCATGCGCGGGCCGAAGAGATGGCGGGGGGACCTGTGTCGCTGAAGGCGCTGCTCAAGCGGGCGTCGCTGCCGCGTTTGGCCAAGGCGGTGACGGCGGATCAGGCGGGGTGAAGCCAGCGGCGTTCGTTCGCCTCGATCGCGGCGATGCGTTCGGCGGCAGAAGGGTGTGACAAAAGCCAAGCCGGCATGGTGCCGTGGTTCGATTTCGTCATCGCGTCGAGTTTGCGGAAGAGGGCCTTTTGCGGTTCCGTCCCGATCCCCGATTTCAAAAGGAGGGCGGTGGCATAGGCATCCGCTTCGAACTCGTCCCGCTGCGACAGGCGGGCGGCCAGCGCGGAGGAGATCAGGTTGGCGATCCAGATGCCGATGACGGGCAGAAAGCGGTTGAGGACCGCCGACAGCACCACCATGACGGCGTTTTGCCCCGTGAAGTCGATCATGCGGCGGCGGGTATGGCCAAGGGCGACATGGCCCATCTCATGCGCGATGACGGAGGCAAGCTCTTCGGGTGTTACTTCGCCCCGGACCTTGCGGTTCAGGAAGCCGCGCGTCAGGAAGATGCGCCCGTCGGGGGCGGCGAGGCCGTTCACCGGCTCCACCTCGAACACATGGACGGGGATGGCGGGGATGTCGAGCGCGGCAGCCATGCGGTCGGCAAGGCGGGTGATGGCCGGGTCGGTGAGGGGGCGGGACTGGGCGTCCAGCATCTTTGCGGTCCGCCAGACCGAGAAGCGGTACATCATCAGCGCGTAGCCGATGGCAAGAAGGGTGGGGATCAGAAGCGCGGCCATGCGTCAGCATATGGGGAGCGGGAGGGAAAGGGAAAGGGGCGGCGGTCAATCGCGGCTTTCGGCACCGCCCCGCCAGAGGGCGCGTCCAATAAGCGCGGCCACGACGCCCGAGGCGATGGCGGCGGCAAGATTGCCAAGGACGGAGCCAAGTTCCTGTATATGGGCCGAGAAGCTGTAGCCGAGGCCGACATAGACGGAGACCCAGATACAGGTGCCCGCAAGTGCGGGCAGGGTGAAGCGGGGCCAAGCGATGCGGGCGGCCCCGGCGGCGACGTTGACATATGGGCACAGCGCCGAGACAAGCCAGCGCGACAGAAAGATCGCGGGCAGGCGGCGCTGGTCCAGCCAGCGGACGGCGCGGTCCACGAGGGCGGCGGTACGGCGGCGGCGGCGCAGGCGGGCCAGCGCGCGGGGGCCGAGCCCGCGCCCGATCCAAAAGCCGCACTGATCCCCCAGCATCGCCCCCGCCAGCGCCCCGATCCAGATCGGCAGCACGGCAAGGTCGCCCGCCGCCGCAAAGGCCCCGGCGGCCAGCATGAAAAGCGAGGCAGGCAGCGGAATTGCGAGGCAGGCAAGGAAGTTCACCAACGCGATCAGCAGCGCGCCCCATTGCGGGACGAGGGCAAGCAGCGTTTCGGTCATTGCCCCGCACCCTTGGCGTCGACGGCCGCCTGCACGTCGGCAATCAGGTCCGCGACGGGAAGATCGGCCGTTTCGGCGATGCGGTAGAGCGGTTCTCGGGCATCGTCACGGCGGGTGGAATGAAGAATCCGTGCGAGGTCTGCGCCATCCAGCCCGTAAGCCAGTGCGATGTAGCGCGGCGTCATCCAGCCCGCGACGGGTTTTTCCGAACGGAAGTAAAGGTTTACCGCAAAAAGCGTTGCGCGGCCCGTGAAAAACAGGCAGGCGGCGACGGCCAGAACGAAGGCCAGCGACAGGATCGGGTTGCGGCTCCAGATGCGGCGGATCATCGAAGCTCTCGTATCCCGCGGCTGATGCCGTCCAGCGTCATGGGGACCATGTGGCCGCCAAAGATGTCGCGGATCAGGCGGGTGGATTGGGTGTGGTGCCAATGCGCCTCGGGCAGGGGGTTGATCCAGAGGTGGCGGGGCCACTGCGCGCAGGCCCGGTGCAGCCAGACCTGCCCCGCCTCGCGGTTCCAGTGTTCGTTGGCACCGCCGGGGTGAAGGATCT
The DNA here is from genome assembly GCA_039798885.1 of Pseudomonadota bacterium. Classification (GTDB taxonomy): domain Bacteria; phylum Pseudomonadota; class Alphaproteobacteria; order Rhodobacterales; family Rhodobacteraceae; genus Paragemmobacter. The sequence goes on from JBDKFE010000055.1 coordinate 8,476, forward strand.
CGTAGGGTGACATAGAGGCGTCGCCCACGAAGATGCATTTCCAGTCGGGGCCGTAGGTGTTGATCACGTCCCATGTGGCGGTCTGGTCGTCCCAGCGGCGGCGGTTGTCGCGCCAGACGCCTTCGTACAGGCAGTTGTGGAAGTAGAAGGGGGCGAGGTGCTTGAACTCGCTGCGGGCGGCAGAGAAGAGTTCCTCCATCACCTTGACGTAAGGGTCCATGCTGCCGCCGACATCGAGGAAGAGCAGCACCTTCACCGCGTTGCGGCGTTCGGGGCGGGTCTGCACGTCCAGCCAGCCGTGGTCGGCAGTGGCGCGGATGGTGCCGTCGAGGTCGAGTTCCTGATCCGCACCGTCGCGGGCCCAGCGGCGCAGGCGGCGCAGTGCCACCTTGATGTTGCGGGTGCCAAGTTCGACCCGGTCGTCGAGGTTCTTGAAGTCGCGGCGGTCCCAGACCTTGACCGCGCGCTGATGGCGGCTGCCGTCCTGCCCGATGCGGACGCCTTCGGGGTTGTAGCCATAGGCACCAAAGGGCGAGGTGCCCGCCGTACCCACCCATTTCGATCCGCCCTGATGGCGGGCCTTTTGTTCGGCAAGCCGTTTCCGCAGCGTTTCCATAAGCTTGTCGAAACCGCCCAGGGCCTGAATCTCGGCGCGTTCCTCGGGCGTCAGGTGCTTTTCGGCCAGCTTTTCCAGCCAGTCGCGGGGCAGGTCGATCGCGTCCAGAACCTGATCCGTGGTGATGTTTTCCAGCCCGTTGAAACTGGCCGCAAAGGCGCGGTCGAAGCGGTCGAGGTGGCGTTCGTCCTTGACCATCGCGATGCGGGCGAGGTGGTAGAAGCCGTCCACGTCATAGGTGACAAGGCCTGCCGCCATACCTTCGAGGAAGGCGAGGTATTCGCGCAAGCTGACGGGGATGCCTTCCTTCCGGAGCGTCTGGAAGAAGGGCAGGAACATCGCCCCCCCTTAGACCATTCGGTCGATGAAGAGCGTCAGGAACAGGCCAAGAAGGGCGAAGGCGATGCCGTAACCTGCGGCATATTGCAGGGCGTCGAGCCGTTTCCCCCCGCGCTTCAACGCGGTGCGCGCGCCCAGAACTGCGCCAAGAACCAGCCCTGCGATGACGATCATTCCCTGCCCCTTGCCTTGCGGTGGGGCAGGTCGTCTGCCCCGTCAGCTGCGGCTTGACGCCGCCAGACCCGCGATGTCGGACAGTCGCGCCCGCACCTGCGTATCCGTGCCGAAGCCATACCTTGCCCAGCCCAGACTGTCGAGACGGGCCGCCCGCGCCGCGGCATCACGACCGAGTGCGGCATTCGCCTCGGACTGCATCATCAGCAGCGTGGCGAGGAGGGCGGCATTCTCGGCCCCGCGCACGACCGGGATGGCGCGGTCAGTCAGGGCGAGCGTTTCTGCGAAACGGCCGTCGGCAAGGGCGAAGGCGGCGAGCTGCATGTCCACATGGGCCGACCGGATCGTGCCGCCGGGCAGGCGCTGCCAGATGGCCTGTGCCTGACGGAACGCCTCACTCGACGCCGGAACGTCGCGGGATACCTGCGCGCGGCCAAGCGCGAACCACGAAAAGGCGAGGCGGTTGTCCTGCCAGCCCTGACTGCGGGCGATGGCGAGCATGCGTTCGGCGGCGCGGATACGGGCGGCATCCGATCCGCGCGGGTTCAGCGCGGCCTCCATCGCATCGACCCAAGCGCGTGGCGCAATGCGGGCATCGCCAGTGGCAGGACGTCCTTCGCCGGAAGGGTTCAGGCGGGCGAGGATGGCGGGCAGGCGCGCGGCCACCTGCTGTTCGGTCATCCCGGAGGCAAGCGCGGGATCGTAGTGCACCCGCAGGACCAGCATGTCAAAGCCGGTCAGCACCGTGTGGAAGTTGTCGTCGTTGAAGACGGAATCGGCAAGGCGGTAGAGGTCGTTCAGCGGGCCGATGGCTTGGGCCAGTTCTTCGTGCAGGCAGTCGCGGACTTCCTGCGGGGCGGTGTCGGAGGGCACGATGATCGCGACGCGGTCGCGGCGGTTCAGTGTGGTCCAGTCCGTAAGGCCCGACGCGCGGGAGGCGCGGTATTCGTCGAAGGACCCGACGCGGGGCACCACGAAGCAGGCGGCGCTGGGCACCGCGCGGCGCAGCGACGCGCGGGGCTGGAAATCGATGACGACCGATGCGCTGCCCTGCTGGACGGCCGGGCGGATGTCGATGCCCGCCTCGGACCGCATCCGCGCCATGACGCGCGACAGGTCGGCATGGGCGCTGGGCGGCACGTCGCCCGCCAGCGCCACGGTGATGGGGCCTTCAAAGCGGGTGAAGACGGGCAGGGCGCGCCCGCTTTCCATGCGGAATTCCAGTTCAAGGATGTCGCGCGCGATATCGGCATTGCTGCGCTGCGGGGCGCCCGCCCGCATGGCGGGAAAGGCCTGCATCGGGGGGAGGGCCGTGCTGATGGTCGCGGCGACCGGACGGTTCATCGACACCTGTGCCGGGGGAACCGGGCTGCAGGCGGCAAGAAGGATGGCGATGGACGCAAGGCGGGGTAGGTGACGCATGAGTGGCAGCTCTGCTCTTTCTGTGAACCAAAGGGCCGTGCGGCCCGACCGATACAGGCACCGGGGAAGGCATCCCCGGTCCCGTCACACCGGGTCGGACGAAGCCCCCGCATCGTCCTCCCGGAACCGTTCCCGGCGTGACAAATCCCCCCATCCGGCGCAAAGCCCGTCGGACCCGCGCAGCGCGAGACGGACGGTGGGCATTTGCTTAGGGACAAGGACACGAAGATTTACCAAGTAAGCAGGGAACGGATGCCCCCAATAGCATGGACGTAAGTGTCGGTATGAGGGCGGTCCGGTGTCAATTCGGGGAAAAGTCCGAGACAAAGGTCCAAGCTAGCGGTGGGGTGTCGCAGGGGGCGGCGCACCGCATCTGCCCATTAGTTATCACGAAATATTTCAAGATATTTCAAAAAAAGACGGAAGCGTTACAATTTTATGGCGAAATTGCGGCCAAGTTGCGGCAAAACCTTGTGATTCGACCGCTGGGCGAAAGGCTGGCCGCCCTGCCCGCGCTGGCTGTGGTCAGCGACCGCTGCGGGCCATGAAGGCGAGGCGTTCGAAGAGGTGGACGTCCTGTTCGTTCTTCAGCAGCGCGCCATAAAGCCGTGGCAGGGCCGGACCACCCTCGCGCCGAAGGTCTTCGGGCGCCAAATCCTCGGCCAGAAGAAGGCGCAGCCAGTCGAGGACTTCGGAGGTCGAGGGTTTCTTCTTGAGCCCCGGCACGTCGCGCAGGTCGTAAAACTGGGCGAGGGCTGCGGTCAGAAGCGCGGGCTTGATGCCGGGAAAATGGACTTCGACGATGGCGCGCATCGTGTCGATGTCGGGGAAGCGGATGTAGTGGAAGAAACAGCGGCGCAGAAAGGCGTCGGGCAGTTCCTTTTCGTTGTTCGAGGTGATGATGACGACGGGGCGATGGGTGGCGCGGATCGTTTCGCCGGTTTCATAGACGTGGAATTCCATCCGGTCGAGTTCCTGCAACAGGTCGTTTGGAAACTCGATATCTGCCTTGTCCACCTCGTCTATCAAGAGGACCGTACGGTGGTCGGCCGCGAAGGCCTGCCAGAGTTTGCCCTTGCGGATGTAGTTGCGCACGTCGTGGACGCGTTCGTCGCCAAGCTGGCTGTCGCGCAGGCGGGAGACGGCGTCGTATTCGTAAAGGCCCTGCTGCGCCTTGGTGGTGGATTTCACATGCCATTCGATCAGTGGCATCCCCAAGGCCTGCGCGACCTGCCGCGCAAGTTCCGTCTTGCCGGTGCCGGGTTCGCCCTTGACCAGAAGGGGGCGTTGCAGCGTGACGGCGGCGTTGACGGCGACGGTCAGGTCGTCGGTGGCGACATAACCGGAGGTTGAGGCGAATTTCATTCTGTCTCGCTGGGTTTGCGCTTGGGGCCGCGGCGAAGGTAGCCGTCGGTTAATTCGGTCGCAACTGCTAGTGACAAGAGCCCGCCGATGGTCTAGATGCACCGCCAACAGGAGCGCGCCATGACAGCAGACCCCCTGTCGGCGCGGTCCGACCAGACGGAGAGACGTGTGATGAAGCCCGAAGTGTTTCTTCCTGATGATTATCGTCCCGCCGAGGACGAGCCG